>CALAVE010000076.1 GCA_937892215.1 uncultured Porphyromonadaceae bacterium | reverse complement strand
ATGCTTGATAATCAGTTAATTAGAGTTAAATTTTAACTTTTTGTCATGTACTAAAATTTCGGATATAAAAATGGCGAGTTCATTAATTGTTCGGGAGAATCAATGTTAATAGATGGATTTGAAGCCATAGTAACTCCTTTTGGATTCATTTCAATGCCTCTTGTTTATGATGCGCCAACATATCGTCTAGAGCGTAATCCTTTTGATCTCAGAGCTACAATGAAAATACTATCTTCTGTCGAAGCTGTAAATCGTGCGGAATACTCAGGCGATCCAAGATATATAGAATTATTAGAAAACAAGGTGTCTTTATACGAACAGTTGATAGCGATTGCAGAGCAGAGTGGCGACCAAAATGAATTGATTATGTGTAAGTTGGGGTCTCAATATAGTAAAAATCGTTTGATGGAATATAAAAAAGAAGTCAAATATGCACAAGATCTGGCAAAATTCACGGAAAAGGTAAATTCCATATCTTCTATTATGACGTCAGTATTTAATTGCGGGGCAAGTATAGCCGGAGCTTTTCAGAATGGGGCTCAAGCTTCAGGAACCATAAGCGATAATAACTCAAGATCTTCACATTTAAATAATGGGAACAATTTATCCCTTAGCGATATGACTAATTATCAATCATTAAGGAATACCTATATGAAGTGGGCAAATGATTTGATGCAAATGAAAAATGCGAATGGTCAATACTCAAATGGATATTCCCAATCAGACAAAAAACATGCCCAAAATGAAATGAAACGAATTCGGCAAACAGCAAAATCAAAATTTGGGAAAGAAATCCCTTATAATTCTCTTGAAGATTGGAATTAATATCTGGTATTTAGATAATGCCACTAATGCTAGGCTAGTTACCCGATAGGTGGTATCAGTATATAATATACCCGTTGGCGGAATTAAAAACATTATATTCAGGCAGAATACATTGATAATGAAGAAGTTCCTCTTCGAGGCACTTTTCGTTAGATTCCATTAGGACCAAGCTGCGAACCCCTGCGGGGTTCTTGCATGGTCTTACGCACAAAGTCGGGTCTTCGACCCGCCCAGCGTCTTCGACGCTAATGCCTGGAACCCAATATGTTTCATGAATATTCATTGTCAACATAATTCCGCCAACGGGTTATAATATATCTGTTGTCGGAATTAAAAAGTTAAAAAAGTTGATTCAAAAAAGTTTCGTATATCGCTGGTTTTAGCAATTTAGTGGTAATAAAAACTAAATTCAAATCACCGTATGGACAATTTGTACGCAAATTGCGTAAAAATTCTTGTGGTCTGCAAGAATTATTATGCAAATCTCGTGAATGGACAGTGCTACATCCCGCGTTGTGGCGTAATACACAAGTTCAGTGACTTTGAAGATAGACCTTAATCTAACCGCTGAAAATATGAGTATAGACAGCGAAAGCTATTTGTTCGCATTACTGGCGGACTACTAGAACGAGATTCCGAACCTGATATCGCGTCGCCAGTATGACGATAGGCACAAATACACCGCAGAACTTTGTTAGACCATCCGCAAAAGAATAGCGGAGCGTATTGATGGGCGTGATGATGTAATTCTGAGGAACAAAAAGAGTAAAAAGGACTCATAAATGCATATTAATGTTGAGGATGGTGAGGTCGGTGTCGCGCGGGAGTGTGTGGCAGGCAGTGCAGACGTAGCCTTGAGTGATGCGCTCACGGGTGGTAAATCGGTATGACTCGACGCGTTCCAAGAGCGAAGGCAAAGCGATATCGTCAGCGGCCATGTCGTTCATTTTCACCACGCTTTCCTTAGCGGTCCAGAGCCGTGTAAACTCCACGGCCGGCGACTCGGCACCCAATATGCGCTCCCGCTCAACCAGGCTCATAGTGGCCGGAAGAAGCGCGGGGTCGTAGGCACTTAGCGACTCCACATCGATACCCACCGGAGAGGCAGCCACCGCGCATGCCACCGCCTCACGGCAGTGACTCATGCTGAAGCAGATGTGCGGAAAATCGCGCAAGCAGGGCTTGCCATGCTCAGTGAAAACAAACTCCGGTGGAGCGGATATGCCAAATTCTTCCCTTAGAGCGTGGCACAGAAGCAGATACGCGGCCACCGAGAGTCGGCGGTCGTTGTCGCTCCGGTAGCGTAACGCATGGCGCCTGCGCTGCTCACTCACCGCGGCCAAGGCACTCTCCAGGTGAATCTGCAACGGATTTTCCGCAATGTAAATCATCGTTCGGGAATAGAAAACTTAACGTGCAGAGCCTTGTGCATAACGAAAATCATCGCGGCCTCAATGGCATAAGCAATAATGTAACTGTACCACAGAGCCGACGGAGCCACACGCGACACAATCCACAGTACCGGAATCACCGTGAGCGACAGTGCCAGCGAGATAAACAGCGCCATGCGGTGCTGGCCGTAGAGTTTATAGATTATCATCAGCACATAGATGTAGCAGAACGGGATGAAACTCGTGGCAAACACACGCAAGGCGTGACTGCACTCCGCTATCACATCTGCCTCGGTGGCTCCGAACAAGCGCGCTATCGCGGCAGGGTCGATCCACACAAAAAGGCAGGTCACCACCATTGAAACCGTGATGAAACGCAGTGCTTTGTGCATCACGGTCCTAAATCCCTCATGGTCGTTCTTTCCAATCTGGATGGCTCCAAGCGACTGAAGCGTCTGGCACGTGCCGGAGAGGAACAGATTATAGACCTGCAAGAGGTTCATACACACCGCAAACACAAAGATACCGGTGCGTCCGGCCGATGAAAGGATTATGGTGTTGGCCGAAAGAAGCAGTAGCGTGAGGCAAATCGAGGCCAACGCCAACGGAGCGCCCTGCCCCACTATCCTCCGGACCGACTGCCACAGACCGGTAAAGCCCCCCACCGGCAAGAGACGGCGATGAGTGCGCCAGTGCGTGAGCAGGATGGCTATGCCCACCATGTGCCCCACCACAGTAGCGGCCGAAGAACCCGTAATTCCCCAGCCGAAGAACTTGATAAACACGATATCCAGGCACAGGTTCACCACATTATCCACAATCACCGCCACCGATACCAGCCGTGGACTGCCGTCCACACCCACCATGGTGGAGAATCCCCACATGAGCACATAGAACGGCGCACCGATGAGCAGTACCCGCATATAGTCGAGCGCAAGCGGACGGATAAGTTCATTGGAGCACAGCATGGCGGCGACACTTCCGGGGAGCATCACACCGGCCACAATAGCCAGCAACAGGCTGATGCCCACGCTCAGCCCCAGCGCACGCGTGAACAGTACGCTCGCTTCGCGCTCGTCCTTGCGCCCCAGCGCGTAGCCCACAAGCATACCGGCACCGGCGTTGATGAGCAGATGCAGCGTGAAGATAAACTGCACAATGGGCTTGGAAAGGTTAATGGCGCTCACGCCGTCGGCGCTCACCAGATTTCCCACTATGATACCGTCCACCACATTACCCAGGCAGCCCGAGAGAGCCACCAGGATGAAGGCCCACAGATAACCGTAGAAAAGTTTGTTGAAATTATCCTTATCTTTCATGAGCGACCTGCAAAATCATTCAAAGAATCCGAATCCGCCAATAGCGGTGAGCATACGCTCCACATAGTCCCACGAAGTGGGCGACCAAGCAAAGCCCAGACGGTAGAGCACCTGGATGGTGTAGTCGTTGTCGCGCCGCACGTCGGCAGTTTTCTGTCCGTGAGCCATATCCTGATAAGCGAGCAGACTTGCCATCTGTCGCGCCTTCTGCGGGTCATCCTTAGCACGCTCCATGGCGGCGTCAAATTCCTCCTGCTCCACAAACTTCACTCCCTCGCCCACCGACGACAGCCCCATGAGCACATCGCCCAGGAACTGCGTGTGAATGTTGTAGGGGTGGAAGACGGTGCACTCGCGCGGCGTGCCGGCAAGCAGCACAATGGCGCGAGCCACCTCGTTGATAGGCGAAAATTCCACTGCCTTGTTCCTCATTCCGTAAGGACAGCATCCCAGCATATTGTAAACCTTGATGCGGCCCATGAACGAGTTGGTGGAGAAATTGGCCTGGAACTCACCATCGGTGCTTCGAGCCGCCAGATTGCCCACGCGCATTATCTTGGCGCTTAGTCCATGCAAAGCCACGGCATCCAGAATCAGTTGCTCGGCCATAAACTTGGAGTAGATATACTTGTTGCCCAGGAACTGGCCCATGTAGAGCCGCTGCTCGGTGAACACATCGTCCTTCACCTCACCGGCCCATAGACCGCGAGTGCTGGCCGTGGAGATGTGAACCAACTTGGCGCCGTGACCGATACAGTATTCCACGCAACGGCGCGCACCGCCTATGTTCACGTCCTCAATCTCGGTTCCTTCCGAGAAGTGCTTAACGATAGCGGCGCAGTTAAACACCGTATCCACTTCCAGCCCCTCGCCGAAGTCACCCGTGACATCGCCCAGCACAATGTGCAGACGGCTGCCGAACAGTTGCTTGAACGAGTCGGAGAAATAGTAGTAGAGCAGCGTGCGCAGACGGCTCTCGGCTGCTTCGGCCGACTTGCCGCGCACAAGGCAGTAGATGTTCCGTGCGTCAGTGTCGATGAGTTCGCGCAGGATGTGTATTCCCAAGTAGCCGGTGGCACCGGTGAGAAGCACATTGCCCAGTTTCTGAGGCTCACCGTCTCGGAAAGTACTGATAGTGTTCTTCTGCAGAAGATTGTTGATGGCCGTATAGTCGAATGCTGTAACCTCCGGATTAGACTGCGCGCCGTCGCTATCCTTGCAGAACAGCCTTGCGAGTTGGCGCGGAGTGGGATTGGCGAACACATCACCGTAAGCCACGTGAAGTCCGGCCTTGTCGGCCTCGATGATTACGCGTGTAACCACAAGCGACGTTCCGCCCAGTTCAAAGAAATTGTCGGTGGCACCCACCTTGTCCATCTGCAGGATTGAGGCGAAAATGTCGCAGAAAGTCCGTTCTGTGTCATTCACCGGCTCCTCATAAGCCGATGTGACGGCCAGTTGCGGTTCAGGCAAAGCCTTGACATCGGTCTTGCCGTTGGGGGTCATGGGCATTTCGGGCAGTTGCAGATACGCCGTGGGCACCATGTAGGCGGTAAGGCTACGCGAAATCTCGGCCTTTAGAGCGTCGGGGGCGATTTCGTGGTCGGCGGTGTAGTAGGCGCACAGATGCTCTTTCTCGTTAATCTTACGGATAAGAATCACCACTTTCTTCACGCCGCTGACACGCAGCATCACATTCTCAATCTCGCCAAGTTCTATGCGCAGTCCGCGCAGTTTTATCTGGTGGTCGGTACGTCCCAGAATCACCACGTCGCCGTCGGGCAGCCAGCGGGCGTAGTCGCCTGAGCGATACACACGCATTCCGTGATAATCCACAAAGCGTTCGCGCGTCATCTCGTCCAGGTTGTTGTAGCCACGGGCCACGCCACGGCCGCCAATGTAGAGTTCACCCACCACGCCAACGGGCAATTCGTTGCCGTCGGCATCCACGATAAACTCAGTGACGTTGAGTTGCGGCTTACCCACAGTAACCTGCTCGGCATGGGTGAGTTCCTTATTGTTCGAAGCCACGGTTATCTCGGTGGGACCGTAGCAGTTGAATATTCTGGCCTTGGTCACGCCGCGCAACTGACTGAGCAACTGGTCGGAGAACTTCTCGCCACCGGCGCGGCAGATGTCCACATGACTGATGGCATCGCAGAAGTCGCTGCTGGTGAGCCACGTCTGCCAGCGCGACGGAGTGCCCGAAACCATGTTCACCTGTTGCTCTTTAATCAGCCGTGCCAGGTCCAGCGGGTTATTAGCCTGCTCCTCAGTGGCAACCACCAGCGTTTTACCGTTGTAGAACGCCGTACCTATGTCTTGCAGAGCCGCGTCGAACGAGATGGTGGTTACGCTCAGTATGCGCCGGGCATCGGTCATAACGCCGTTGGCAAACACGTTGGCCGGATGTCCGTAGAGGTAGTTGCAGATTCCCTCATGGCGAAGCATCACGCCCTTGGGGCGGCCGGTGGAACCGCTGGTATAGATAAGATATGCCAGGTCGTCGGGGGTGAGCGAGCCCACGGTGGGAACTGCATCCTCCGAAGCGATGAGCGTTTCCACGTCGATAGCCTTGCCGGCAGGAACCGAATCGAGGCGGTCGGCCGTAGTTATAATGTAACTCGCCTCACTGTCCTCCAGAATCAGTTTCACACGGTCGGCCGGATAATCGGGGTCGCAGGGGATATAGGCCGCACCGGCCTTGAGCACTCCGAAGAGCGACAGAATCAGTCGGCTGGTGCGCGGCAACAGCAACGCCACTCGGTCGCGCTCACGCACTCCACGACGTTGCAGGGCGGCCGCAATGCGGTCGGTGACTATGTGCATCTCCTTGTAAGTGAACGAAGCATCACACGCCACAAGTGCCTCATGTTCAGGCTGAAGTGCGGCAAAGTGGCCTATGCAATCGTGGAAGAAGCGGAACGGAGCGTCGCCGGTGGCCACTTGGCGCAGGCGAGCCAACTCCTTCTCTTGGTCGGTGCTCACGATTGAGAGCGAGCGAACCTTCACACTGGGAGCGGCAATCATGCGCTCAGCCACGGCTACGATGCTCTGTGCCAGTGAAGTGGCCAGCTTCCCGGTGTAGAGCGAATCGTCGTACTGCACCACCACACCGCGTGTCTCTATCTTGATGTTAATCTTAAATTTGGGCACGTTCAGTTCCAGCAATTCCTGCTTCACCGGCTTGCCATCCACCTTGTACCGCGAGAGAACGCCCACCTGGTATGCGTAGGCTATGGCGGGGCGGAAGTCGTAGTCGGCCGCTATGCGTGCAAACGGATAATCCTCGTGGCGAAGCGTCCGGTTGAACGTGTCGCTTGCCTGACGCAGGAACTCGCCCACGGTCACATCATCCACGCTAAGCGCCAGCGCCAGCGTGTTGACAAACATGCCCACGGTGTCGGCAATCTTGAGGTTGCTGCGTCCGCTGCTCACGGTGCACAGATACACGTCGCGATTGTTGGTATATCGCGACACCACGTAGGATGTGGCAGCAAGGAACAGATGAGCCGGAGTGATTTCCTCACGGCGACAAAATTCGCCTATTTTGTCGTAATCGGCCTCGCACACGGCCTCGCCTATGAATCCGGGCTCGCCACTCTTGGGCTGATCGGCAGGGATCTCGCTCGCGCCCTCACAGGTGGCCAGTTTCTGACTGAAGAATTGCTCAGCGGCCTTGAAGTCGTCGCCTTCGGCAGCCTTCTGCTGGTCGGTCACGAAATTGAAATAAGTATAATTCTCTGCCTCGGGGGTTACGCCCTCTAATGCCGAGCATATCTGATGCAGGAGCAAATCGGCCGAGCCGCCGTCGAACACCAGGTGGTGCACGTCGAGCAGCAGGTGTACACCTTCGGGGGTACGCACCACCTCGGCACGATAGAGTGGAGCCTTCTGCAAGTTGAACGGCTGCACAAACTCATCCTTGTATCGCAGCAGTTGCTCCTCGCTCATCTCAGTTACCGGCACGTCGGCCACTTCATCGGCAAGCAAAGTTTGCACTATGGTGTCGCCCTGAGTTGAGAAAGCCACGCAAAGTTCGGGATGGCACTTCACGGCGCATTTCACCACCTGAGCCAGCGTGTGAGCGTCGGTTCCCTGGGGGAAAGTGAGCAGATAAGGGATGTTGTAGATGGTGGAAGTGGGATTCTTCAGGCACTCGAAGTAAACGCCCGTCTGCGCGTACGACAGCGGCACACTCTGCGGTGTTTCATCCTTCGCGGCGGCAATCTCATGCGACGGCTTGTCGGCCGTGAGCAGCGATGTGATTATGGCGTTCTCTATGGTCTGTAACGTGCCGGCCTTGACCAGCGACTTAGAATCCAGAGCCACGCCGAAGCGCTTGTTGACCTGCACTGCAAGCCTTATGGAAGATATTGATGTAAGTCCGGCATATCCCAGCACGGTGGTGATGCCGAAATTAGTATGCCCCACTATCGCGGCCACCATGCCGTGAAGTTCCACTTCCAGCACGTTCATAGGTGTGTTCACGTCCTGCACCGCCTCGGCCTTCTTCTGGGGCTTGGGCAGTGCTCGCTTGTTCACCTTCTGGTTCTGGTTAAGCGGTATTGCCTCAATCTGCATGGTAACTGCCGGCACCATGTAGGGCGGTTTCTCGTCCAGTATGAATTGGTTCAGGGCGTCGATGTCAATTTGGGTGTCGCTCACCACGTACGCGGCGATAAACTTGCCGCCGCCCTCCTCGTCGAAGGCCTGAACCGTGGCATCCTTAATGCCCGGGAACTCACGGATGATGCCTTCCACCTCTTTCAGTTCGATGCGGAAACCGCGTATTTTCACCTGACCGTCGCGGCGCCCCACAAACTGGATGTCGCCGCTTGGCAAATAGCGCACGATGTCGCCTGTGCGATAAATTCGCGCATATTTTTCCTCCGTGGTGAATGGATTGGCGATGAACACCTCAGCCGACTTTTCGGGGCGGTTAAGATAGCCACGGCTCACCTGCGGGCCGGCCACCCAGAGTTCGCCTGCGGCGCCTATGGGCAGTCGGTGTCCACGCGCGTCCACCACGTAAAGGCGCACATTGTGAAGCGGCTTGCCAATGGGAATCTCCTTCATCTTCCGAGCCACCGAGTAACAGGTGATAAAGATGGTACATTCTGTGGGACCATAAACGTTGACAAACGTATAGTCTTGCGGAGGATTGAGCGAAGCCAGTTTCTCGCCTCCCGCCGACAGATAGCGGAGCGAATGGTTGTCGATACCGGTTGCGAACTGATATCCCACCTGCGTGGTCATGAACGAGTGAGTGATGCCGTTGCGCTCAAAGTAGGCGTTGAGTTCCACCAGGTCGAGCCTCAACTCTTCGGGTACTATATGAACAGCGGCTCCACAGGTGAGTGCAGGATACAAGTCCATCATGCAAGCGTCGAAGCCGTAACTGGCGTATGCAGCCACTTTGCACTCCGGGCTCAAGCCGTAATAACCCCAATACCAGTTGCAGAAGGCCACAAGATTGCCGTGAGTGAGTTGGCAACCCTTGGGCACACCGGTGGAGCCCGACGTGTAGAGCAAGATGAACAGGCTCTGAGGCGTGGGGGCACAGAGAGGCGCATCTAATGCGGGCAGGCCGTCGATATCCTTAGTAAACAGCACATTACCCTCGTATTCGTTAACCAGCGGGCGCAACTGCTCATCGGCAATGAGCAAACGTGCGCCGGCATCTTTCATCATGAAATTGAGTCGCTCTTGCGGATAGGTGGGGTCGAGCGGCTGATAGGCGCATCCGGCCTTGAGCACTCCCAGTGAAGCAATCACCATCCATTCAGAACGCGGAATGAGCACCGACACCACATCCTCGGCACCAAGTCCCAGCGAAGCGATGTAGTGGGCAATGCTCTCGCTTATGGCATCCACCTGCGCATAAGTGAAGGATTTGTCCTTGAAAACTACGGCTGAGGACTGTGGTGTGGCGGCCACCTGACGGCGGAACAGCGACACTATGGTCTGCGAATCGTCGTAATCACAATCGTTATGGTTGAATCCGTCGAGCAAGGGAATCTGAGCCTCACCGGCGATATTGATGTCGCCCAGCAGTGGCTCCGTAATCATTCCGGAAACCACAGCATCGTAACTTTGCAGCAGTTGCTCCACGAGTTCGCCCGAATATTCATTGGCGTTGTATTCGGCCTTAGCAAAGACCTTGCCGTTGCGTATAAACACTTTCAGGTAGAACGAGGCGTTGAGGGTGCTGTTGCCGAGCCTCTCAGTAGTCATGGGCTCGCCGGCGAAAGTCTCGTCGGCGAACAAATTGCCGTGCCATGCAAACATGGCATTCGACTGCAGTTTCAGGTCGGTCATCACGTCGCTGAATGTGTAGGCGCTATGCTCGCGACACCCACTCATCTGGGTCTGTGATGCACGCAGATAGTCGGCTACTGCGGTCTGCTCGGTAAACTTGGCATACACAGGCAGGGTCTGCACCATCATGCCCACAGTGTGCTCGCGCCGCTTGTCGGCACGGCCGTTATACACAGTGGTGAAGAGCGACTCCTGCTCGTTGCAGAACTTGGCGAGCAGCAGTGAGAACGCCGCTGTGAACAGAGTGCTGCGATACACCCCTTGCGGCTTGCAGAACGCCTCCACCTCAGCCATAGTGGGCGTGAGAATAAGCAAACGGTTGTCCTCGCTGTGTTCGGGTTCTTCAAGGTCGGGCAGAATCTGTGTAAAAGTGTCGTCGCAGGCAAACTGTGACGCGTACCACTCGCGTCCCTGCTCCAGCGCGGGAGTCTGCCTCAGCGCGTCTTCCTCGGCCGCCACTTCCAGCATAGTCATCTGCTCCGGCTCAAGAGGCTGTCCCATATAGGCGCGCTCCATGTCGTGCAGTAGCAGGGTCATGGAGGTTCCGTCCACTATGATATGGTGATAGTCAACGAAAAGGTGAAAACGGCTGCCGTCGGAGAACAGTCGGATGCGGAACAGTCGCCCGCCCTGCAGGTCGAAAGGCTGAATCAGAGTCGCCTTAACTGAGTCGATGTCGGTGATAGCCTCGGGGTGCACCGAGAAAGTTTCGTTCTCCGCATCAATGCACTGGATGGGCGCGCCGTCGGCATCCACACCTATGCGCGTGAAGAGAGTGGGGTGTGCCTTAACGGCGGCCTCAATGGCAAGGCATAGGCGCTCAGCACTTAACGAGCCTGAAAGCGTGTAGATATACGGCAGATTGTAGAATGGTTCGCCCTGATGGTCCAGGCACTCTACGTATATACCTAACTGAGATTTGGATAGTGGTCCGGAAAGTTTCATATTATATTTTTTGTTTGTTTACCATTTCTTGCTGAAGATACGTGGGGTGACACTTAGCATTATCCATCCCCAGTGAAGCTTATTCTTGCCCTCCACCTGCTGAAGGCGCTCAAGGGTGTGCGTGCCATGCATGAAGGAGTAACCGGCACTGAGCCTCACAAATTTCATGACGTTGTAAGAAGCCGAAAGTTCCAATTCATGCCCGAGGGTGCGGTCGGCATCCTGAATCTTGCTGGCCACGGCCAGATAATGATAGCCGGCTGTGAGCGTGAGATTCCTCACCGGTGAATAATCTCCGCACACATACAGATTCTGCAGACCTGGAGTATAACCTCCGTAGTAAGCACTGAAATAGAAGAAGTCCATGGCTCCGTAGAACTTGTGGTGCGAACCATAGACGGTGCTGAATCCGCGCACTTTAGTGCGCCGCACCAGTCCTATTGCGCCCACTTGCGGCACCACCGGATTGTCGTCACCACTAAGGTAGTCGTAGCCCACCGACACGCGTCCCACCGGCGACGGAGTGAAGGTAACCTTGGCACTGCCCATAAATGCGCTGATGGGGATACCGAACTCGTCTTTTCCTGTCTGGTGGTAGTAGGCACCCTCGGCCTTCCACCGGTCAGGAGAATAAGACACATAGCCACCGAAGAGTTGCTGATAACGAATCTTGGCCTCCTCTTCGCCCTGTGGCTCCACTCCCACGTTCATTACCAGAAACGATGCCGAGAGCGGGAATGTCGGCACGTCGTAGTGATACCACAGCGTCTGCAGCGTCTTGTGCGGATACGCCCCCTCGTCGGAGCGGTAGGTGGTGCCGCCGTTCATATTCTCGGCCTTCTGGTTATAGGTAACAATGGCATGTACCTTGTGGTTATGCCCCTCATACCCTATTCGGAGGGCATCGTGGGCAAGCGGAAGCATGGCCCAGTCGTTACTTCCCAGGATTCGCTCGTCGTCGTAACTGAGAGCCTGCCGGCCCACTTGCGCAAAAAGGCCGTTGGGGGCGGTGAGTTTCGCCCACGCCTCATACACCCCCAGTGTTCCGCCGCCTTTCTGGCCCCACACGCCGGTGTGCTGCGGGGTAAATCGCAGGCTTAGCCACTTGTAGGAGTAATCTATCGAGAGTCGGGTACGCTCAAAGATAAAATTTGCCTTATCCTGACGCACGCCGGATACGTTGGGCAATCCTCCCCTGCGAATTTCGCCACGGGTCATAAGTTGCAGCCCGAGCTCAAAACTCTGGTTAGGCGGAGTGGTGTCGGGGGCAACAGTGGCTACATCATCGGCAGCCGAAAGCGAGCCGCAAACACAGAGTGCCGCGATAAGCGGAATAAATCTTCTCTTCATAGAGCCAATAGCCTTATTACAAGTGAATTAATCCTCGAACTTGAACAGGCTGATGAAGCCGGTGAGTTTGAACACGTTCTTGATGTCGTCGTTCACGTGACGCATCACCACCGAGCCGCCGTTGGCAAGAGCGTTCTTGAGGATGCCCAGCAGTATGCGCAGGCCGCTGGAGGAGATATACTCCAAGCCTTCACATTCTATCACGATTTCTTCACCCTTAGCCTCGTAGAGCGGTTGCAGTGCCTGCTCCACCTCCACCGCGGCGGCAGTGTTAAGTTCACCCACAAGAGTGGCAATGATTTTTCCGTCGGTTTTCTGAATATTGGTTTCCATATCAATAGAATTTATAGTGTTTTCTTATTGTTTGAGTATCTTTTTCAGCGTGAGCACATTTTTGCCGTCGGTCCGCTCATAGTTCACCGAGTCCATCAGTTCGCGCACCAGCAGGATTCCCAGCCCGCCTATCGGGCGGTCGATTGCCGAGAGCGACGTGTCGGCGCGCGATGCCTCAGTGGGGTCGAAGGCTACTCCTGAGTCGGTGATGACGAAAACAAGGTGCTTGCCGTCGGCACCGGCGCTCACGTCCACGTTGCCCACATGTCCGGCCGGGTACGCGTAGTTCATGCAGTTCACCACAGCCTCTTCCACTGCAAGTTTCACTTGCATGGCCGTGGCTGTATCGCATCCCGACTTCTGGGCCACGCTCTCAACGAACTCGGTGAGTTGCGGCACGTGCTTCACGTCGTTAGGCAGGGTAATGTCTTCCTTGAAAAGCAGCGATGCTTCATTGCCGCCGATATATCTGATTGCGAGCATCGTAAGGTCGTCGCTCTGTTCGGCTTCGCCCACAAACTCATGAACCGCATTGAGCATATACCGGAGCATTTCTTCCATCGTCTTGTGGGACGATGCGGCAATGGCGCTCTTCACGCGGTCCAGGCCCAACTGACAACGCACCACGTTGATGGCCTCGGTGAGCCCGTCGGTATAGAGGAATATTGCCGTGCCCGGTGCCACATGTGTTTCCTGCATCTCGTACTTGGTGCTCTCAAACACTCCCAGCGGCAGATTGGCATCGGCACTGAGCGTGGTTACCGTGTCGGTGAGCAGCAGCGGCAGGTCGTGCCCGGCATTGCAGTAACGCAGATGTCCAGTGGGCAGGTCCAGCACACCTATTAGCATGGTAACGAACATATTGGTCTGATTGTTCCGGCATATAGCACGGTTGAGGTCGGCCATTATATGCGCAGGATTGCTCTCGCGCTCAGCGGCCTGACGGAACAGCGACTCGGTAACCGACATAATCAGTGCCGACGGTATTCCCTTGCCGCTCACGTCACCTATGCAGAAGAAAAGTTTCTCGTTGCGCACAAAGAAGTCGTAAAGGTCGCCGCCCACCTGCTTGGCCGGAGTAATGCTACCGGCCACATCAGCGTTTTCGAGGCCGGAGAGAGCCTTGGGCAGAATAGCGTTCTGTATTTTCTGCGCCACCGACAGTTCGTTGTTGACCAGTTCTTGCTCAAGTCGCGCCTGGCTCAGGCGACGCAGGTTCCTCATGAACCTGATTAGTATGAAGGCCATTATGGCAACGGCGAGAAGATTCAGAAACAGCAGGTTATATCCCAGTTTGTATAATTTTGAGTACACCTCATCGTCGTAGCAAACCACTGCAATCCGCCAGCGCGGTTCACCGCGCATAACGGCATAATACACATAGGCTTGGTCTCCGGTGGCAATCGACTTGAATTCCATAACTTCACTCCTGCCGCTATTGCTGCTCACGCGAGTCACCGTGCTGTCGCTGAACAGCGCGGCCACTTCGTCGGCATCACCATACTTGTCATGCTTGGAGGGAGGCGAAGATATCACCTCGCCGTCTTCCGTGAACAACATCAGAAATGAGGACGGGTATAGGTGGCGAACGTTGAGCGTGTCGGCTAGCCACCCGAGCGAAAGGTCCACTCCCATAATGCCCTGCAGGCTGTCGCGCAAGTCATAGAACGGCAGGTTGCAGGTGATTACCTTCGCTCCAGTGCCATCGCTGTCGAGGTAGGGCTGAGTCCAGTAGAAATCTTTTTTGAGCGCCGTTTCCTCGTAAAACTTGTTTTTCGTATAGTCGTGCTCGGCATTAGCAAGTTGCACCACCTTGATTTCATCGCCCACTCGCATTGCGTAGGGCTCAAAAAGTCGGCCTTTCTGTGGATAGAATCCCGGAGCGAAGGCCACCCAACCGCCATTCAGATAAGGGTTCGCATCCACCAGCGAACGAACCACGCGGAACATGGTGTCGGGCTGATGAATGTGCCGCCTCAGGTCTCCCTGATGGTCTGAAAGTATGTTTTGTGTGACGTTGAGCATGCTCTTTACCAGAATGGCCTTCATAGTGAGTTCACTTTCGGCATGACGCTCCAGTTCGTCCTCCATCATGCGCCTGGTGTAATAGAGTTGGGCCACTAAAATAATTTCCAGCAGCAGAACAGCCACTACCACAACGTAAAATCCCGATGCTTTTCTGTTAAACTTCTTAATGCGCACAGTAATAATGTTAAGTTCGATGTTACTCAAAAAATATCACCTTTATCCGGCCTGACTATGCGCGACTAATTAGCCACACTATCAGGCCAAACTTTTCCCGATAGCAAATTTAATCTATTTTCGCCACATCTGCAAATTATTTTCCCCGTGTGCTTAAATTTCAGAACGCGAGTTGTAACCACAAAAAATTCTTGTCTGTTTCCATATTCCAATTATTATTCTTAAATTTGCTATGCAAACAAAAAACTTAAACAAGATGATGGAAAACCAGAAGATTCAAGTTGGAAGATTTAGACTTAACAGACTCTTTTCGTTGGTCCTGATGGCTATGGTTCTGACCACCGCAAGCGCCGCAAAAATCGTGAATATGCGTTGCGAATACGCCTCGTCACCGCTGTGGGTGGACTCCACCTCGCCGCGCTTCACGTGGGAGTATGCACAGGCCGACAAGTTCGCCCAGGACCGCTATCAGATTACCGTTTTCAGCACCGATGGCGGCAAGGAGCAAGTGGTGTGGAAATCACCGGTGAGCAACGGCCGCCAGTCGCTGGCCCGGTGCGAGATACCTGCCCTTAAGTCGTTCTCGGCCTACGCTTGGCAAGTGACCACATGGGACAAGGCCGGCAAAGCCTCCGTATCACCCAAGGCCTCCTTTGAAACCGCATTCCTACCCGGAACGCAGTGGCAGGGCAAATGGATAAGCGACTCGCACGACAAGGATTTCCATCCTGCGCCCATGCTACGCAAACGCTTCAGCACCACCGCAGGAAAGAAGATTGCCAAGGCCCGCCTCTACACCAGTGCGGCTGCCTACGGCGACCTTAGTATAAACGGCAACAAGGCCTACGATGCAGTCCTCAACCCCGGATATACTGCCTACGACAAGCGCAACCTCTACAGCGTGAGCGACGTCACCTCTCTGCTGTGCCTCGGCGAGAACGTGATTGCCGCAGTGCTGGGTTGCGGATTCTACAACGAGATAGACAAAGTTTCGACATGGCAATTTGAAAATGCTCGCTGGAGAGGCCGCCCACGCATGATTTGCGACCTGCGAATCACCTACACCGACGGCACGGAACAGACCGTTACCTCCGACGAGTCCTGGCTCACTGCCACAGGACCGTTCATACAGGACAACATCTATAGTGGCGACACCTACGACGCACGTCTGGAAATGCGCGGATGGCAAGACGTGGCTTTCGACGACAGCCGGTGGCAGCACGCCACCGTGGTTGAAGCCCCCAGCCAAAAACTCGTGGCTCAGACCATGCCGCCCATCAAGGTGGAGCGGACACTCAGCGCGGTGGACTTCAAGTCGTGGGGCGACACGGTGTTCGTGTATGACTTCGGTGAGAACATATCCGGATTCTGCGAAATCACCGCTCAGGGGCAAAGCGGAACCACACTCAGGCTCGCGCACGGCGAGGTTCTGAAAGAGAATGGCCGTCTGGAGCAGGGCAACATCGACATCTACTATTACCCCACTCCCGAACTCGGTTTCCAGACCGACGTGCTGATTCTGGGCGATGACCGATGCACCTTCAGCCCGCGTTTCACCTACCACGGATTCCAGTTCGTGGAAGTGCGCAGCGACCGACCTGTGAAACTCACGCGCGAAAGCGTCAAGGCCCGGTTCTTCCACTCCGCGGTGGCCCCCATTGGCCGGTTTGAGTGCTCCAACGACTTGCTAAACCGCATCGCACAGGCAGCCCGGCGCTCCTATCTGTGCAACCTCATGAGCATACCCACCGACTGCCCGCAGCGCGAGAAAAACGGATGGACAGCCGACGCTTACATCAGCCAGGAACTGGGACTGCTCAACTTCGACGGCATAAAATTCTACGAGAAATGGCTCGGCGACCTGGCCGACAACCAGAACGAGCAGGGACGAATCTCAGGCATTGCGCCCAGCAGCGGTTGGGGCTACGAAGATTGGGTAAGTCCGGTTTGGGACGCGGCCCTGTTCATGGTGCCCATGTATCTCTATGAATACTACGGCGACACACGGGGCATAGAACTGATTTGGCCCACCTGCGTGCGCTACATGGAATATCTCAAGACGCGTGAAAACGCCGACGGAGTTGTGACCTACGGCAACCTGGGCGACTGGGTGTTCTTCAAGACCACAACACCCACCGACTACACCACATCGCTGTTCTATTACATCGACAACGAATACATGGCACGCTTCGCATCACTCATTGGCAAGGACGGAGCGGAGTATGCCGCTAAGGCCGCTTTCCTGAAACAGTACCTGAACGACAAGTATCTGAATCGTGAGACCAACCTATACGCCAACGGCTCGCAGGCCGCTCAGGCTGTGGCGCTCCACTACGGTATTGTTCCAACCGAAAAACAGCAAGCCGTGGCCGACAATCTGAGCAGCATGATTGGTCCCGACGGAAGCGGAATGGACTTCGGTATGCTGGGAACAAAGACTGTCCTGCGTGTGCTGAGCCGCTACGGACATATAGAGCAGGCCATGAAAATGGCGCTGCGCGAGGATATGCCTTCGTGGGGCTATTGGCTCAAGCGCCTCAACACGCTGGGCGAGAAATGGGACCTCTTCGCCAATTTCCGCGACGCGTCTTACAACCACGTGTTCTTCGGCGACATCGCCGCATGGATGGTCAGTGACATCGCCGGCATAAACCCGGACAAGCAGCAGCCGGGATTCTCGCACCTAGTCATCAGTCCGCACTTCGTGAGCGACTTGGACTGGGCTCGCGCCGAATACCGCTCTGTCAACGGACTGATTAAGAGCGAATGGAAACGCTCCGGCAAGAAAGTGGCGCTGACCGTAACTATTCCCGCAAACACCACTGCCACTCTGATGGTAGGCGACACTGTGAAGGAATTGAACTCGGGAACACATAAACTTGATTTCTAAGAACTATAAATCCAACAATATGAAAAGAATAGCCATTATTATTTGTGCTGTTGCAGCATTTGCGGGCAACCTGTTTGCCGCCGACCAAGTAATATCGCTTAACGGTGAGTGGACACTGCAATACTGGGAGCAGCCGACCAAGTCCGTAACCACACCCGATGATATGAAACGGGTGAGTCCAAAATCCATTAAAGCCACTGTGCCGGGTAATGCCCAGCTCGACCTCTACAAGGCCGGTGTGGTGAAAGAAGACCCCTATTACGCCAACAACGTTTTCGACCTGAGAAAGTGGGAAGGCTACCAGTGGTGCTACAGCCGCTCGTTCACAGCCCCCTCGCTGGCCGACGGCGAGACTATGCAACTGCACTTCGGCGGAATCGACTGCTTTGCCGATGTGTATGTCAACGGCAAGCACGTGGGTAGCGCTGCCAACGCCATGATTGACCACTACTTCGATGTCACAGACGCCGTGAACCCGGGTGCTCCTAACGACCTGAAAGTAATCATCCGCTCCACCGTACTCGAAGGACAGAAGCACTTAGTGGGCATTTTCGGCATCGCCGACTATCCCAGTTCCGAAACATGGTTCACCCGCGTTCCACCGCACTATGTGGGCTGGGACATTATGCCGCGCCTCATGGGAATAGGCCTGTGGCGCGACGTGGAACTGAAAGTGCTGGGGTCCACGCATTTCCGCGATATTCATCACTATGTTGTGAGCATCGACGACGCTCACAACACCATGCTCGTTAGCGACTTGCAGTTCTCCATTCCTTTCAGCCAACTGGACCATGCCACAGCCGTGGTTTCTGTCAGCCTCAACGGAGAGTTGAAATCAAAGCATGAAGTGAAGGTGACATCGAGCGTGCTTCGCATACCCAACCTGATTTCTAACGCCGAACTCTGGTGGCCGCGCGGTTACGGCGACCATCCGCTCTACGACGTGAAAGTGGTGATTCTCGATGACAACGGCAACCAACTGGCCTGCGATGAAAAGCGCATTGGTCTGAGAATGGTGAAACTGGAGAAAACCGAAATTAACAAAGAAGACAGCCCGGGCAAATTCTGCTTCTACGTGAACGGTGAGCGCATCTACGTGCGCGGAACCAACTGGATTCCGCTCGACGGCTTCCACAGCCGCGACCGCGAAAAATACGAGCAAGCCATCGCACTTGCCGCCGACCTGGACATCAACATGATTCGCTGCTGGGGCGGTAACACCTACGAAGACTCGCGATTCTTCGAACTCTGCGACGAGAACGGAATCATGGTGTGGCAAGACTTTGCCATGGCCTGCACGTTCTATTCGCAGCGCGACGAGTTTGCGCGCGCCATCGAGCAGGAGGTGACTTCGGTGGTGCTGAAACTGCGCAACCACTGCTCTCTGGCTCTGTGGAGCGGCAACAATGAGGACGACATGTATCACCGTCTGGTGCACGGACAACTGCGCTACGACCCTAACGACGACCGTATCAGCCGACAAGTGATTCCTCAAGTGCTCTACGAGTTCGATTTCTCACGGCCTTATATCCCCAGTTCGCCTTATTACAGCCGCGAGACTGTGGCACTGGGCGGAGCCGACAAGTACAAGCCCGAAGACCACCTGTGGTGGATAGGTCACTTCAAGGAGCCGTTCTACACCGAATCGCCCGCTAAGTTCGTGAGTGAGATCGGTATGCGCGCATGCCCCAACGTGGAGTCACTCAAACGCATGATGCCGGCCGACAGCCTCAAACCTCGTGGAAAAGACGGCAAGTGGAATAGCATCTGGGACGGGAAGACCATGCGCGACTTCGTGTCTTGGCTCGGCAACTATGAGTATCAGGCCGACTATCTGGAATTTATATCTAAGCAGATGAAACTGGCCTTCGGCGAGGAACCCACCGATATGGAAGATTTCGTTTTCGCTTCTCAAGCCACACAGGCCGAAGCTTTTAAGTTCTGGATTGAGATGTGGCGCAGCCGCAAGTGGGACGACAAGACCGGACTCATGTGGTGGAACCTGATTGAGGGATGGCCTAACATAAGTACCGGCATCGTGGACTACTATGGAGCGAAGAAACTGGCTTATTACTATGTGCGCAACGCACACAAGCCTGTATGTGCCATGGTGAGCGACGTGGTGCGCACAGGCAGCCTTGCCCTGATTGTGGCCAATGACACTCGCGCCGATGTAAGCGGCGAGATAGAGATTACCGACGTGGAGAGCGGAAAGACTGTGTTCCGCGGTAACTACACAGCCCCGGCCAACGGACGAGCCGACCTCGGCGACCTGCCACAGCCAACCGGTAAGGGCGTGCTGAAAATCGCTTACACAGTCGGTGGCAAAAAGCAGGAAAATCACTATCTTTACGGCGAGGCTCCTTTCAACATGAAAGAGTATAAGAAACTTATACAGAAATCCAATCTGTTCAACTTAAAGTGAGTTCTATAAATTAAAATAAATTACAATAACGATATGAAAAATAATCTTCTGGGTATTGACATAGGCGGCACTAAGTGCGCCATCATCTACGGCAAGCGCCACGGCGACAACGTGGAGATTGCCGACAAGACGCGGTTCGAAACCACCGGCGTGGACGAGACCATCGCCCGCATTCTCAACGAACTGGAGGCTATGATGAAAAAGCACGACCTCACGCCGGACAACACGCTGGCCGTGGGCATCTCGTGCGGTGGACCGCTCAGCAGCGAGCGCGGTGTGGTGATGTCTCCGCCAAACCTGCCGGGGTGGGACAACATTCCCATCTGCCGCCTGGTGACTGAGCGCACCGGCATCAAGGCCAACCTGCAAAACGATGCCAACGCCTGCGCCATCGCCGAATGGAAATTCGGTGCCGGACGCGGCACGCGTAACATGGTATTCCTCACCTTCGGAACCGGACTTGGAGCCGGAATCATAGCCAACGGCCAGATTTACGCCGGAACTAACGACAACGGAGGCGAGGTGGGACACATCCGCCTGAGCGAATGGGGACCGGTGGGCTACGGCAAAGCCGGCTCGTTCGAGGGCTTTGCAAGCGGTGGCGGCATCGCGCAAATGGCTAAGATACTGCTCAAGGAGAAATTCCAGATGGGCGAGAAGGTGGATTGGTGCACTCCCGACACGCTCGACGAGGTCACCGCGAAACTGGTGGCCGAGCAAGCGGCTAAAGGCGACCCGCTGGCACGCCAAGTCTATGACACATCGGCCATGTATTTGGGGCGCGGTCTGTCAATCATCATCGACATTCTCAACCCCGAAGTGATAGTTATTGGCAGCATTTTCGCTCGCTGCGAGGATATGCTGCGACCAGGGATGCAGCGCGTAATCGACGCCGAGGCCCTGCCCGGAGCGGCAAGGGTATGCAAAGTGGTTCCGGCCGCACTTGGCGAAGCCATTGGCGACTACGCTTCTCTCTCGGTAGCATGTATTTAACTTTTTTCTGACTACTAACTATGGAAGAATATATTCTAAGCAGTCTGCACGAAGCACAAGACACTCTTAACGAGTTCGTGGCCAACCCGCAGAACATTGCCGACATCAGTTCTGCGGCGCAAATCATGGCGCTGGCCATCGGCAACGGCAACAAGATTATTTCATGCGGCAACGGCGGCTCGCTGTGCGACGCCACTCACTTTGCAGAGGAACTCACAGGACGTTTCCGCAAAAACCGTAGGCCGCTGCCGGCCATCGCTATCAACGACCCGGGCTACATATCATGCGCCGCCAACGACTTCTCGTACGACGACATTTTCGCCCGTTACGTTGAGGGCGTAGGTCTGGCTGGCGACGTGCTACTGGCCATCAGCACCAGCGGCAACTCGGAAAACGTGCTTAGGGCCGTAAAGGTTGCGCACGAGAAAGGGATGAAGGTTGTGGCTCTGTCTTCTGTGGGCGACAACAGGCTCAACGCCACCGCCGACGTTAGCGTGAAAGCCAAGCGCACCCCCTACAGCGACCGCATCCAGGAAATCCACATCAAGGTTATCCACATTCTGGTGGAACTAATAGAAAAATCATTAAAACTATAGACTATGAACAATAAGAAAGTTGCACTCGCCACCCTATTGCCCGTAATGTTCGGGTTCTTCATCATGGGATTCGTGGACATCATTGGCATGGCCGTGAACCATGTGAAAGAGGATTTTGCCCTCACCGATTCCACCGTGAATCTGATTTCTATGTCGTGCTACCTGTGGTTTCTTGTGCTCGCCATTCCCACCGGAATGCTGATGAACAAGATAGGACGCAAGAGCACCGTGCTCGTAAGTTTCCTATGCCACGTGGTGGCTATGTCCATTCCGCTCATCAACTATTCTTTCCCCATGATGCTGCTCGCATTCACTCTGGTGGGAATAGGCAACACCATTCTGCAGGTGGCCATGAACCCGCTCGTTACCGACGTGGTAAGCGGCGACAAACTCACCGGCACTCTCACCCTGGGACAGTTCATCAAGGCGGTCTGCTCGTTCTTCGGACCCGTGATTGTTTCGTGGGCTACCGGACTGGCATTCGGCTGGAAACTGATTTTCCCCATCTATGCAGTGCTCTCGCTTCTGGCTCTGCTGTGGCTCTATTTCGCTCCCATCCGCGAGCAGAAGGTGGCCGCCACGCAGGTTTCGTTCCGACCTACATTCGAGTTGCTCAAGGACAACGTGATTCTGCTCTATTTCATCGGCATACTGGTGCTCGTGGGAGTGGACGTGGGCATGAACATGACCTTCCCCAAGTTCCTGCAGGAGCGTTGCAACCTGCCGCTTAGCCAGGCCGACCTCGGCAATAGCGTCTATTTCCTGGCTCGCACCGTGGGAGCCTTCGCGGGTGGTGTGCTCATGCTCAAGTTCTCTGAGCGGATTTTCTACGTGGCCAGCGTAGTGGTGGCCATGATTGGCTTGGTAACGCTGGCTCTGGGCAATAACCTGATATTCATCCTCTGCTGCGTGGCAATCTTCGGTCTGGGTTACGCTAACCTGTTCTCCATAATCTTCTCACTGTCGATGCAGCGTGTGCCCGACAAGGCCAATGAGGTGTCGGCGCTGCTCGTGGCCGGTATCTGCGGCGGTGCCGTGATTCCGTCAATCATAGGCTTTGTCACCGACTCGTTCCAAACACAAGTTGCGGCGATAGTCCTGCTGGCTGTGGTGTGGCTCTATATGTTCTATCTGATAACCAAGGTCCCCAAGCCACAGCGATAACAACCGAATAACAATACCTTAACCACCCAATGAATCATGTTCCACTTAGCTTCCTCATACGAAGAACCTAAGTGAAACAGATTTTTGTCATTTGGACTACGCACATCCGCTATCTGAAAATCATCAGCGCCTTTTTCTTCTAAAATTATCCTGTCAATCGCAATTCTTGGCTCTCAGGCCTATTGGGCCAATATCTCATTGGCTACTTCTTCTGCACAACAGCCTCCCACAGACCGAAAGCACTCCGGTCTGTCAGGTCGTAGCCCGGCTTGGTGCCCAGTCCCCAATAGAGGGGTGAACGGAAACTGAACCAGAAGACACCGACGAACCATGCAATGGCCAGCACATAGTCGTACCATACGTACATCTGCGGCTCGAAGACAAGGGCGAAATAGTAAATGCCGATAACTCCAAGGCCCAACACACCCGTAATCTGGCCGGGATTATAGAATTCCTTCATGCGCACGGGGAACAGCAACAGGTGCACGATGACCTCGGCAAACAGGAACAGCATGGCCGAGAGGGTCAGGAAGCACACACCGGGTAACAGCAGTGGAACCACGTAGAGCAGGAAGAGGAAGCCCCAGTTGCCGAACATCGAGCTGAGATTGTTGCAGCTCCACTTCGTCTTGTCGGTCTCGCTGCTGCCCATGAGCACCTTCATGCCCATATAGGGAAAGCCACCGGGAGCACCGAACTCCTCATAGAAGTGGAGGAACAGAATGGAAATGCTTGCCCACAACAGGCGAGACGTGATGTCCATAGGAACGAGGATAGCGACGAGCGCGGCAGCGCCTGCCAGATAAACGGACACAAAGTGCCACTGATTAATCATCTTTTTCATAAGTCTTGTTCGTTTATTGGTTTCTGGGAACAAAATTATACCGATTTCTGCTACAATCACTTACTCATTTGGTATAAAAAATTACAAAATTGTACGATTTCTTCACATTTCATCCTCTCTTTTCTTGGAAAAACACTAATTTTGCACTAAATTAAGATAAATATGGACAAAGAGAATAACAGGCCTCTGATTCTGATAGGCAACGACGACGGATACAACTCCGCAGGAATACGCGAACTGATTAAAATCGCTCGCCGGTTTGGCGATGTGGTGGTGGCCGCACCGCTCAATCATCAGAGCGGCAAATCATGCGCCATCAGCATGGATGTACCTCTGCGTGTGAAACTTATCTCCAGCGAACCGGGACTCACCGTGTACGCCATCAGCGGAACTCCAGCCGACTGCCTGAAACTGGGGCTGGACCAACTTCTCGACGGACGAACACCCGATCTGGTTCTCTCGGGCATCAACCACGGCTACAACACCGGTATCAGCACTCTCTATAGCGGCACTATGGGCGTGGCGTTCGAAGGACTGGTTCACAACATACCCAGCGTGGCATTCTCTTACGGCAGTTTCAGGCCCGACGCCGACTTCTCTCCTTGCCTGGACTTCATCCACAACATAGTGGACACCGTGATTCACAAGGGGCTGCCACAAGGCATCTGCCTGAACGTGAACTTCCCCAAATGCGATGGCGAAATTAGGGGCGTTAAGGTCACCACCACCGACATGGGCCTGTGGGTGCGCGAGTTTGAAAAACGCACCGACCCGTTCGGCAACGACTACTACTGGATGACGGGCACCTACCAGCAGGCCGATGTGAACGACCACTCCACCGACGTCCACTGGATAGAGCAAGGATATGCCACCATCACGCCGGTGAAAATCGACCAGACCTCACACGACCACCTCAACGAGATTGCCGAGATTTTCTGTTGACCTATCCACCATGCGCTCGATAAAGGTAATATTATCGGACTTCGCCGCCAAGCTGAAAAGGAGTTACCGCCGCTTCAAGTTGTGGCAGAGAAAGCCGTTCAGGTACCTCCCGAGCCCGACTAATCACACGTGCTACAACTGCGGACAGAAATTCGTGGGCAATTACTGCCCCACCTGCGGGCAGGAAGCCAATGCCAAGCCTTTCACTTGGAAAAGTGTGAAGGACGGACTGCTCGACGTGTGGGGACTGGGCTCTCGCTCATTACCCTACTCTCTATGGCAACTGCTCTGGCGGCCGGGCTACTTTATTGGCGACTACATCAGCGGAAAGCGACACGTTAGTTTCCCGCCGGTAAAGATGCTCGTCATTATCTCGCTGTTCATCACCATCGCCGACAGCCTGCTCAGCCTCAACGGAACGGTAGTTGAACCCACTAAGGTGGTGAATTTCTCCGGTTTAATGTATTACCTGCAGACGATCTCTAACTGGCTCGACGCGCACGACGAGTGGGGAACGCTCATGTTCATGTCCATGTTCATCGTTCCCACATGGGTCATCTTCAGGAACTCTCCGCGCCACACGCGCCACAACATACCGCAAGGATTCTTTATCCAGGTATTCACCTCCATACACATGTTGCTCATCACTTCTCTTGCCATCATCCTGTGGGACGTGGACCTGAGCGAACAACTTGAGCACATCCTCGTGGTCCTGTTCCTCACCCTGCTTTATGACTACAAGCAACTTTTCGGGTTCAATTGGTGGGGTACAATTTGGAGGGTCTTTACCGTGATTTTGGCAAGTCTGGGCTTTATAAGTATCTTGGATTGCATCTACGACTTGCTCAACGACATCGCAAACCACAACAATCTGTGGGACCCAATCAGCGGTCTAATCTACTGCACCGCCGTCACCTATGCCATTCTCGCCGCAGGCCATGCCATCGACGGCCGGACTTGGCGCAAAAGGGGGATGCTAAAAGCCGTGGTCATACCGCTTTGCGCGGCCTCACTGGCCGTTGCCGTCAGTATGCTCATCGACTGGTTTTTAGTCCCTCGCTAATCACCGATTCGGGACAAATCACCCAAGAATAAGCGCAAGTACGGAAATGAGCAGTATCTATTCTTTTCACAGCTCATTTTCCGCTCGTCAATCATAAAGAATTGGCTACCGGCTGCAAAGTCTCTTTCAATCCCATTGCTGCTACAATCTTATACAAAGTGGACACTGTTGGCACAGTCAACCCACGCTCAAGGCGCGAAATATAGCCTTTGTCCGTACCGATTCTCTCGGCAAGTTCGGCTTGCGTCAAGCCTGCATTCTTCCTCGCATCAAGAAGAATCTGTGCATTGTATTCTTCCCATGCCTGAGCGATTGCTTTCTCACAACTCTCGCTCCCAACTTCGCCGAACTCTCGCTTAAGTTCGGCACTTACATCATAAATCTGCTCATTGCGCATAGTATTCTCCTTTCAACCTTAATGCTTCTTCAAATTCTTTCTTTGGCGGTTTCTGCGATTTCTTTCGGAAACAGTTGAATTGAGGGTAACCTCTATATGCGATTATCACTTCGCCAAAGTCACACAAAGTTATACTACTATACAACTTTGCGACAAATATTTTTCCACTGCGCGAATTTTTCGTTAAAAATCACTCTGCTTTTGCGCCATTGCTCTATATTTCTTAAATTTGCAGGTTAATTATTAAAATAACGCAAAAAACATGAAACAAGACGTAAGAGTGCGCTTTGCGCCATCTCCAACAGGTCCGCTTCACATTGGCGGCGTGCGCACAGCACTGTATAACTACCTTTTTGCGCGCCAGAACGGCGGCACTATGATTCTTCGCATTGAGGACACCGACTCCAATCGCTTCGTCCCGGGAGCGGAAGATTACATCAACGAGGCCCTGTCCTGGCTGGGCATCGGCATCGACGAGGGCGTTCGCGAAGGCGGAAACTACGGCCCATACAAGCAGAGCGAGCGACGCGACATCTACCGCCAGTACGTCAAGCAACTGCTCGACGACGGCAAAGCATACATCGCATTCGACACTCCCGAGGAACTGGAGCAGAAGCGAAACGTGGTGAAGAACTTCCAGTACGACGCTTCCACGCGAATGAGCATGCGCAATTCGCTCACGCTCAGCCCGGAGGAGGTGCAGAGCCTCATCAGCGCCGGCGAGAAATACGTGGTGCGCTTCATGGTGGAGCCTAACCGCGAAATCACCGTGCACGACCTTATCCGCGGAGATGTCACTATCAACTCGCGCATTATCGACGACAAAGTGCTCTATAAGAGTGCCGACGACCTGCCCACTTATCACCTGGCTAACATCGTGGACGACCACCTGATGAAGGTATCGCACGTCATCCGTGGCGAAGAGTGGCTACCCAGCGCGCCACTGCACGTGCTGCTCTACGAGGCCTTCGGATGGGCCGACTCAATGCCGCAGTTCGTCCACCTGCCGCTGCTACTCAAACCCGACGGCAAGGGAAAACTCAGCAAGCGCGACGGCGACAGGCTGGGATTCCCCGTGTTCCCGCTTGAGTGGCACGACCCCAAGAGCGGTGAAATTTCCTCCGGCTACAGGGAGACCGGCTACCAGCCGCAGGCTGTGGTCAACTTCCTGGCTCTGCTGGGATGGAACCCGGGCGACGACCGCGAAATCATGAGTATGGAGGAACTTATCAGCGACTTCTCGTTTGAACACTGCTCCAAGAGTGGCGCCAAGTTCGACTTTGAAAAGGGTAAGTGGTTCAACCACGAATACCTCATCGCCATGCCCGACGAGCAACTGGCCGAGCAATTCAAGCCCATCCTGGCTCAGCACACCGATGCTTCCCGATTCTCCGACGAATACATCACTCGCGCCGTGGGCATGGTGAAAAACCGCATCAACTTCGTTAAGGACCTCTGGGAGCAAGCGGGATTCTTCTTCGTCGCACCCACCGAATATGCCGAGAAGGATATTCGCAAGCGCTGGAAAGCGGAGACTCCGGCACTGATGCGCGAACTCATTGAAATTCTGCGCGGTCTCAAGGACTTCTCCTGCGCCAACGCTGAGAAAACAGTTCTTGACTGGATTAGCGCCAACGGGTATCACACCGGCAACGTGATGAACGCGTTCCGCCTCACTGTGGTGGGCGAGTGCAAAGGCCCGCACATGTTCGACATCACCGAACTCATGGGCAAAGAGGAAACTATCGCACGCATCGAGCGCGGCATTGAACTCATTAAGCCCATAGATGCGTAACCGCCTGTTTTCCATAGTGCTGTCACTCGTTTTCTGCTGCCACTTCGCAGTGGCCCAGGAACTTGTGTGGAGTGTGGATTACAACGCGTTGTTCTGCAACCGCGAGGGGGGCGACGCTCAGACGCCAGACCAGACGTTCCTTCACATGCGACTGGCTCCCGCCGTGGGGCTCTCCATCATGGACGGAACGCACTCCTTCATCGGCGGAATCACTTACACTCAGCCGCTCAACAACAACTGGGAAGGGCACAAGGTCGCTCCCATGTTCTACTACTTGCTGCGACACAACGGCTGGCACTTCGCCATGGGGTTCGTTCCGCGCACGCTACTCGCCGGGCAGGCACCGCGCTACATGTGGAGCGACTCCATCTCTTACCATCAGCCCAACGTCCGCGGCGTGCTGGTGCAGAAATTTAACCGCAGCGGATATGCCGAACTCTTCCTCGACTGGAGGCAGATGCAGAGCGAAACCAGGCGTGAGGCCTTCAACGTCACCTTCAACAGCCGTTTCCACCTCACCCCCATTCTCACTCTGGGCGGACACGTGCAGTATAACCACCTGGCTAAGCGGAAAAACGCCCCCGAGAGCGAGAGCGTGAACGACGACGCCACCATCAACCCCATGCTGGGACTGGACTTCTCGCAACGCACCGTGCTCGACTCGCTGGCCGTTGAAGCCGGCGCTATCATCCAGGTGCAACGCGACCGCGCCGACCACCGATGGCGCACACCGGCGGGATTCGCCCTCAGCGCAGTGGCACGGTGGCGATGGCTCGAGGCGCAGGAGCAACTGTTCGTGGGAAAGGACCTCTTTCCGCTCTACGAAAAATACGGCTCCGAACTGAATCTGGGCGACCCCTACTACCGCTATAAGGTCTATAGCCGAACCGACATCAAGGCGCACATCGTCAACAATAGTTTCGTGGACCTCTACGCGTCGCTCTCGGCTCACGCCACCGACAAGACGTTCGGGTTCTGGCAGCAGATTGGCGTGAGATTCTTCTTCGACAACATCCTCTGGCTTCATCGCAAGGATAAAGGCTACCTCAACGGCTCCAAACTAAAACCAATCTACTGATAATGAGTACGATTTACAACTTAGGTATCGCGCTCTACAAGTGGGCGGTGAGTTTGGCCTCTTTCAGAAGCGAGAAGGCCAAGAAACTGCTGCAAGGGCAGGAAATGGCCTTCAAACTGCTCGAAGACAACATCGAACCCTCCGAAAAATATATCTGGATTCACGCTTCTTCGCTGGGCGAGTTTGAGCAGGGACGACCGCTGATTGAGAAAATCAGAGCCGCTAAGCCCGAAGCCAAGATTCTGCTCACATTCTTCTCGCCGTCGGGCTACGAGGCAAGAGAAAACTACGACAAGGCCGACGTGGTGGCATATCTGCCTTTCGACACCGCACGAAACGCTACTAGGTTTCTCAAGATGGTCCGTCCCGCGAAGGCTATTTTCATCAAGTATGAATTTTGGGGCAACTACCTTTCTCAGCTCAAGCAGCACAACATCCCCACCTACGTCATATCGGCCATCTTCCGACCCTCTCAGATTTTTTTCCGACCATGGGGCGGGCTGTTCCGGAGGATGCTACGTTGCTACACCACTATATTCGTGCAGAACGAAGAGTCGCGCTCACTGCTGCGCGGCATAGGCGTGGAAAACGTGGAAATCAGCGGCGACACGCGCTTCGACAGCGTGGCTAAGGTCCGGCAGGAGGCCAAGGTCTTTCCCGTGTTCGAGGCCATGGTGAGCAACGCACCCTTCACGCTGGTAATGGGCAGTTCGTGGGAAGAGGACGAAGACCTTGTCATCCCCTACTTCAACTCCCACCCCGACATGAAACTGATAATTGCCCCACATGAGTTCAACAAGGACCGATTGACGCGCCTCTTGGCTAAGATTGAGCGTCCCGCCGGGTTCTACTCCATGACTCCTGAAAGTGAGGCCGCTAACCTCCACTGCATCATCATCGACTGCTTCGGTATCCTGGCATCGGTCTATAAGTACGGACAGGCAGCCTACGTGGGGGGCGGCTTCGGCGACGGCATTCACAACGTCAGCGAGGCCGCAGTGCACGGAATTCCAGTGATCGTGGGGCCAAACCACAAGAAATTCCAGGAGGCTACCGACCTCATAGCATGCGGCGGCGCCTTCTGCGTGAAGAATGCCGACGAACTTGCCAACCTGCTCCACACGCTGCGTTCCGACGACAAGCAGACGGCGCGCTGCGGCAAGATTTGCAGCAACTACATTCAGGCCCATTTGGGAGCCAGCGATTTTGTGTTTTCTAACATTTTTCCATCCAAAACCGACAATAAACTCACTCAACAATAGCGATTAAGAAGAATAAACTTGGTAATTTGCAATATTTTACATAATTTTGCTTTTCACTACCGGACAACAAAATTTTCACGCTCATGAGAACCAACCTGAGTTCTATCATAAAAATAAACCAGATTCCGCAGCGATACTATCGCCCGGATAGCGAACTGGAATTAGCCGCTCTGACGCGCTTTGAGAAGGTTTACACCAAGATTATACCTAATGACTCTGAGTGTGCCGCCGACCTGGCACAGGACATCGCCGAACAAATCGAGCGTAACGTCAGGGAAAAAGGACGCTGCGTCATCGGATTCGGTGCCGGTGGCTGCGCCCTAATGGTCTATGACGAACTGGTGAAACTCTATTTTGCCGACAAACTCAGTTTTGCCAACGTCATCGCTTTCAACATGAGCGAAATAGGTCTCGGTGTGGCCGAGGACGAACCGCACAGCACGCTCTCCCGACTCAAGACGCACCTCTTCAACAAGGTGGACATCGACCCCACTAACATCCACACGTTCAGCAACCTTGCCACCAAGGAGAACGTACACAAACTCTGCAAACTCTACGAGCAGGAAATCGACGAGTTCGGTGGGCTCGACATCGTGGTGTGCGAACTCACTAAGGGCGGCGGCATTCTTATGAACGAAAGCAGTTGCACCATGACTTCGGGCTGCCGACTGGTGCTGCTGGGCGACGCCATTAGGGCCAGGCTCGCCGAGTCCTACCAGATGGAAACAGCTCCTTCCACGGCGGTAACGCTGGGCATATCCAACATTCTGGCCGCTCGCAAGGTCTATTGCATCGCTCTGGGCGAAGACAGCGCTTCAGCCGTGTTCAACACCATTGAGAAGCGTATCAACGAGAACATCCCCTCGTCGTACCTGCAGATGCACAGCAACGCCAAACTCGCCATCAACCTCGAGGCCGCGTCTAAACTTACTCGCATCAACTACCCCTGGAAGGTGACTTCTTGCAAGTGGAGTGCCGCACTCATCCGAAAGGCCATCATCTGGCTGAGCGAAAACACCGGCAAACCCATACTCAAACTCACCGACCACGACTATAATGAGCACGGCCTCAACGAGTTGCTCGCAATCTACGGCTCGGCCTACTACGTGAATATTCAGGTATTCAACGACCTGCAACACACCATCACAGGATGGCCCGGCGGAAAGCCTAACACCGACGACTCCACCCGACCGGAACGCCGGCTCCCATACCCAAAACGTGTTCTCGCATTCGGACCTCAACCTGACAACGTCACCGTTTCCATGGGCGGAACCATTCGCAAACTGGTCTCACAGGGACACGAGGTTCACGTGGCGTTTGAGACAAGCGGAGATGTCACCGTCAGCGACGACCACATCTTACGCCACATTATTCTGCTCAACAAGGTTATTGAGCGCTATAGCGACAACAACAGCACCAAGCAACACTCCCTCATCAACGAACTCAGCGAATTTATCCAGAACAAGCGACCGGGACAGCCCGACTCCGCCGACGTGCGATTCCTCAAAGGAAAAATCTTCGTTTGCGAGGGCATCATGTCGTGCATGAACCTGGGCGTCAAGCAGCACAATATTCACGAGTTGCAACTGCCTTTCTATGTGGACCATCCGCAAGGTAAAGGTAAGGTGAGCGAAGCCGACGTGGAAGTTGTGAGAAAACTCATCGAGCGCATCAGACCGCACCAGATTTACTTCGCCGACGACCTCAACGACCCCTACGGAATACACCAGCCGGCTACCGACGTAATCATGGCCGCGATTCACGAACTCAAGGACGAGTTCTTCATGCAGGACTGCCGCATCTGGATGTATCGCGGACAGTGGGGAAGTTGGGACACCGACACCGTGCAGATGGCTGTGCCCATGAGCCCCGAGGAATTCCGATTCAAGCGCGACTCCATTCTCAAACACCAGACTCAAATCCACGACGCTCCGTTCCGCGGAAGCGACGACGGTCTGCTCAGCTGGCAACGCTCCATCGCACGCAACAGCGACACCGCCAAGATGTACGAGCGCCTGGGACTCGCCAGTTACGAAGCCATCGAGTCGTTCGTGCAGTACATCCCATAAATCATGATTTTTTCAGGCCGAGACTCCGAGAGGGGTGCCGGCCCTGATTGCAAACTAAAAAGAGAACCGAATGAAACCTATAACTAACATACTGCTCGTAATAGCGCTGATTTGCTACACGTTCCTCACGTTCTACGACGTGGCGCTCATGCCTGAGCCTCTCACTGGGTTCAGATACACAGCCGGAAACATCACCGCTAACTTCAGCCTTATCAAGACGCTGTTCGTTCTCGTGCCTTACGTGGCCGGATTCGCGGCCATCGCTTTCAATTGTCTCAAGAACCGCTGGTGGGGAATCGCCTCCACACTGTGCATCCTGGCTATGATTGCGTTCTTCGTGCGCACGGGTAACTACCACGACATGAGACTGATGCACGAGCCGGAAGTGGTCCCGAGCATCGACCTGGGCGAGGGTTTCCCCATCGAGAGTCTGGGCATTGGCTACTACCTGAGTTTCGCCTTAGTGATTCTCTCTCTGCTCTCGGCCATCATCTCCATGATGCCGTTCAAGTTCAACGAGCGGCTGGAACGTCTCATCGACGACCAGGTGGAGCATGGGTTCGTTGAGGGAAAGAAACACATCTCGCACCTCGGCTCCAAGGTCAAGGACGAATGGGACGAACTGGAGAACCGTACCAGGCAGCGTAAGCACAAACCCGCGCCTACCGAGGGCGAGCCGACACCGGCCGACGAAGGCTCCGCAACCACCGACGCACCGGCTCCCGAGCCTCCCAAGCCCAGCGCGGACGACCACTCGCGATACATGCCTCGGGAATAAGCCTCGCTCTCCTATAATTCTGATATATTTCACACAGCATATTCTAATAAGCATTCTTAACTATGACAAATATTTCTGACCGTGTTCAGTCGCTGGCACCCAGTGCCACGCTGGCAATGTCGCAAAAGAGCGCCGAACTTAAGGCTCAAGGCGTGGACGTGATTAACCTTAGCGTGGGTGAGCCCGACTTCTTCACTCCCGCGCACATCAAGGAGGCCGCCCACAGGGCCATCGACGAGAATTTCTCGTTCTACACTCCCGTTCCGGGCTACCTCTCGCTCCGCAAAGCCATCTGCCGCAAACTTCTCTCTGAGAATGGGCTGGAGTTCACACCTGAGCAGATTGTGGTGGGAAACGGTGCCAAGCATGCCCTGTGCAACACTGTGATGGCTCTTGTGAACCCGGGCGACGAGGTGATTATCCCCACTCCCGCATGGGTGAGTTACGTGCAGATGGTGAACCTGGCCGGCGGACGTAGCATCACTGTCCCGGCTGGAATTGAGCAGGACTTCAAAATCTCTCCTAATCAGCTGGAACAGGCCATCACGCCGAGGACAAGGCTGATTATCCTCTGCTCGCCATCAAACCCCACCGGAAGCATCTATTCGCGCGACGAACTCTGCGCTCTGGCGCAGGTTATTGAACGCCACCCCGATATAATGGTCATTGCCGACGAAATCTATGAGCATATCAACTATGTTGGCCGCCACGAGTCCATCGCGCAGTTCCCCGGGATTCGCGACCGCGTGGCTATAATCAACGGTGTCTCTAAGGCCTACGCCATGACCGGATGGCGCATCGGCTATGTGGCCGCTCCGCTGTGGCTCGCTAAGGCCGTGAACAAACTTCAGGGACAGTACACCAGCGGCGCGTCGTCCATCGCCCAGAAGGCTGCCGAGGCGGCTTACCTCGGTCCGCAGGACTGCGTTGAAGAGATGCGGCAGGCATTTCAGCGGCGACGCGACCTGATTGTGAACTTGCTCAAAGTGATTCCGGGACTGAATGTCAACGTCCCGCAAGGCGCGTTCTACGTCTTCCCGGAGGTCCGCTCTTTCTTCGGAAAGCGGTTCGGCGACACGGTTATCAGCAGCGACGACGACCTGGCTATGTATCTGCTTAACGAAGCCCACGTGGCCACCGTGAGCGGAACTGCTTTCTGCTCACCGGGCTACATACGCCTCAGTTACGCCACAAGCGACGAGAACATCATCGAGGCCGCACGCCGCATCGCTGCCGCTCTGGCGCGTCTCGCTTAACCATTGCCCTGCGACTCCATGAAGATTCAGTATGCCAGCGACCTGCATCTCGAGTTCCCTGAGAACAAGGCGTGCCTCAAGGAGAACCCGCTTGAGGTCTGCGGCGACATTCTGCTGCTCGCCGGCGACATCTCTGTCCTGAGCGACCCTTCGCGATATCCGCACCACTTCTTCAACTGGTGCAGCCGGCAGTACGCTGAGACTTTCATCGTCCCCGGCAACCATGAGTTCTACGGTGGTTTCGACCTGGCACAGGCGCTCAGCGGCATTGAGTTGAAACAAGCGCCTCATGTGAGGTATCTGTGCAACCGCAGCATGGTGCTGGGCGACACGGAATTTTTCTTCACCACTCTCTGGGCTCCGGTGCCCGAGCGCGACTTCGATGACGTGCAGCGCATTATGGCCGACTGCCGACTGATTCGGCTCAACGGACGGCCTTTCACAGCAGCCGACTACGAACCTGCTTACCTAAAGTGTCTCGTGTGGCTCAAGTCTGCTCTGCTGGCCTCCACGGCACGGCACAAGGTGGTGGTCACGCACCATTGCCCCATCAATTCAGAAGACCCGCGATACGCCGGAAACGGCGCTTCCAGCGCGTTCATCGCCCCGCTTGAGGAGTTCATCGCGCACAGCGACATCGACTTCTGGATTTACGGCCACACTCACTACAACGCCGGCCGTGGCACGCGCCTGGGACGCACCACCGTCCTGTGCAACCAGATGGGCTACCTGCGCACGGCTCGCGGAGGCGAACCGGGCTTCACCCTTGCCGCCTCCTTCTCTCTTTAGACTATAAAAATCTTTATTCTGACGGCCACAGGACCATTGCCGACCCTGGCGTTGTCTTCGCTTGCCTTACGCGTCGGCAAACACCCTGCCGTCGTCCAGCATCACCTGCAACTTTGTGTACTCGCTGTGGAAGTCGTGCTGCAAGCGGTCCAGATAGCGCGCGCACTCCCATTTACACATCGGCAGGTCGTGAAGCAGGAAGTTTCCGCACGTCTCCGGCTCCGTGGCTGGCACTCGGTCCTGTGTCAGTATCCATTGCAGACACTCTATGGTAAGCCGACGCATATCCTCCACACTGTATGCCCCAGTCATGATGATATACATCCCCGTAAGGCACCCCATCGGACCCACGTACACCACATCGCCCTTAACCGCACTGTTGCGGAACCACGTGGCCATCAGGTGCTCCATGCTGTGAATGGCTGCCGGTGCCACGGCCGGCTCTTTGTTAGGCTCGGTGATGCGAAGGTCAAATGTGGTGAAGCCCTTGTCTTCGCGCGACACGTAGATACCCGGTTTCAGGTGGGTATGGTCGATTGTGAAACTCTGTATTACTTCCATTTTGATTTTAACTTTGTCACAAATTTACGCATTTTCTCCCAATCTCTAAAATCTACACAAAAGCATTCGATTCAGACTCTCATCCGGTCGCCTTGGGGAGCATACCGAATAACTTGTCAAACCATCCGGCCAGGGGCGAAGGGCTACTCAGTAGCCCACCGTTGAACTGAAGGTTCAGCATAGAAAAACGGATACGATATTGGGGCTGGTACTTCTTAAAATACACTGAAAGGCTGGTACCGCTAATGTTGTCTGCGGCTTTCACTTCAATGGGGATTATCTGTGCCCCCCATTGTATTACAAACTCCACTTCTGCCTTGCCGTCAGAGGTCCAGTAGTATGGTACTTGAGACGTCATCAAGGGCATGAGTGACTGCAGCACAGCATTCTCGGCCATCGCACCTTTAAACTCTGTGTAATTTGCTATCGGATCGGTTACAACCGATGCGGGCAAGTGCGCAAGGCGGCGTAAGAGGCCGCAGTCACAGGCATAGACTTTGAAGGCATCACTTTCTTGATAGGCCGAAAGTGGCATACCGGGGTTACTGATATTGTGCACTCTGTATATCATGCCTGCGTCCTCCAGCCACATCAATGCGTCCTCATAGTCTTTGCTTCGGGCACCGCTCCTGATTACTCGATAGATGAATTTCCGGTTCTCTTTCGACAGTTGTGCGGGCAGCGAATGCCAGATGGCGTGAATTCGTGCTACCTCCCTCGGCTCCACATATTTAGCAAAATCCATTTCATCTAGGTCAAGTATGTCCTGAAGAATGGTTTCAACTTCACCCACGCCTCTACCGTCAAGCAACGCCACTATCGGTTCAGGCATTCCTCCCGACACTTGATAACGGCGATACTCCGTGCGAAGTTTGTTCTGGATTATTTCCGGCAAGTGGTGAATCTTGTCTAATGACTCTATGTATTCATAGGTCTTGGGGTCACTCGCGTGAAGAAACTCCTTGAATGTAACGGGAAACATCTTCATCACCTGCACTTTCCCCACAGGCACTGTCATTCTGCGCATTTTCACAGCAACACCAAGCAACGAACCGGTGGCGATAACATGGTACTGCGGTGCGTCCTCACAGAAATACTTCAGGCTATTTAGCGCTTCCTCACATTCCTGTATCTCATCAAATATCATCAACGTCTTCCCGGCTACTATGGGATACTCACAATAAAGCGTTAGTTCTTTAACCAACCGCTCAGGCGATTTTGTAGTCTGAAATAATGATTTCAATTCTGGCTGACGGCCAAAGTCAAACTTTACACAGTAGTCGAAACATTCGTGCCCAAACGTCTCCATCGCCCACGTCTTTCCTATCTGACGTGCTCCCTTTAGCAGTATCGGTTTCCTGTCGGGTGAATCTTTCCACTGCTTGAATGTCTTGATTATTTCTCGTTCTATTTTCATATTTTACACAAAATAGTTCGATTTTGTGTATCAAAACTACACTTTTCCAATCTTTCGAGTGCTAAATTACGTTTTGCCCTCCACTTATCCCCCCAAAAAAATCAGAGCCGGTATGCTATCGCACCCGGCTCTTCGTTTCCTGCGGAGTAAGGGGGATTCGAACCCCCGAAACGCTTTTGACGTTTACACGCTTTCCAGGCGTGCCTCTTCCTGTTATAGGTGGTTGTTTCTCAGCCGCTTACTACATTACTATTTATCCGCTTGCAGGTCTGTTGCAGGTTTTTCGTTTTCGGGGGTGTAAAAATCGCCCTGCCCTGTAAGCAACCACATCGGATTCACTCCGTAGTCGCGTACAAGGTTCTCCAGCCACCCGACCTGAAAAATATTTCGACTCGGTTCACGCGATAGCGTGATAAAGTTCCACCGATTAATGCCATAGCGCGAGGTGAAAGTCTTGCGACCACGTATTACCCTGTCATCAATGAGGCGTTGTATCGCCTCAAAGAAACGTATAACGATATGTGTAGATTGTTCATTCAACATGTCCACAAGTTATTTTGGACCGCTCCATTGCGTCCGTGATTTTTGCATTCCGTACGGCATTAGCTGCCGTAAGCAACCTCTCCCAGCGTTCTATTGTCTCAACAGGAAAATCGTCCCTGCCGGCGGAGAAATCACCTAATTCCTCATCGTCCATAACAGGCATATAACGTTCAAGTTCCAGCAAGTGATATAGCCTTGCTCGCATGGCATTGCTACGCGATTCAAGCATTACACCCTCACCCAGAAGCAGCCAACGAGCATTAAGTTCGGGGAAGCGTCTGAGTAGCGCAACTACCGGCCTCACCCCAATAGAACCACCTCTTGTGAGCCGATGAAGATATTGCGGCGACCAACCCATTAGGTCGGCAAATTCGGTCATCTTACCGCCTGTAACGTGCGCTATAAATTGCCTTAGTCGCTCTTTCATTTATCTGTTAGATGCTCTATGATAGTATGTAGTCTATCTATCTGGCCGAGTAACCGGTCTATATGCTCATCCTTCTTAGACAGATTGGCGAGGAACTGCCGCGCTTGCTGGTCGATTAGTTTAATTTGTTTACCGCTCACGGCAATACTCCCTTCGGTAGCCACGACTTGACCTGTGGCAGAAGTAGCATCGGTAAAAAACTCACACGGCGACACGCCCAGTTGCTCCGCTATACGCTCAAGTGTCTCTATTTTAGTGGAGTTAAGGCGTATTGCTTTGGATAATGCTTGCGCTGTGATTCCCAGATTATTGGCGAGGGTATCGAGTGAAATATTTTTTTCGCGCGCTAAAGTCTTTATCTTCTGTAGATTAGCCATATTTATAAAACTTATAGTAAAAATATTTTCAACAAAAAGTTTTTTTAATTGAAACTTTTAGTTTAATTTTGCAAACGTATTTGTAAATTTGTTTACAAATATAACTATAAAAAATAAAGTAAACAAAAATTAAACAAAAAAGTAAAAAGACAGACATGATTGATTTGAGAACACCTCGCGAGATTGAGCGAGACAATGCTCACCGCAAAATCGTGAATGAATTCCTCGCCTTGTGCGACCAGAACCCTGACGCGAGCAAGTCGCGTATCATCAACAAGGTTGCGTCTCTGAACGGCATGACCAGTATGGGCGTGCGCCGCGTACTTGAGCGCAACCATATCATCAGTTAATAACCCATAAAACTACTCATCGTATGAAATTCTATGAATTATTCCAGTTTATCTTGACCGCAGTGCTATTCGCACTCGCAGGAGTCATGTGTGTTAGTCAAGTTATACTTATGCATGACTGGACGGTGGCTGCCTTGTTATTCGCTCTTTGGTGCGGAACCGGCGCACTTGCGTATATGTCTTGGACCGAACTCACAGGAAAGGAGGACGAGCAATGATTACGCCTACTTGCCCCAACGTTGAAGTGGATGGCTACTACTCCATCACTTCCACAGCTGCCGCGCTGGGTATGCACCGCAATAGCATACTCAACTACACTACGCGCGGACTTCTCAAGCCGGAGTTCAGACCGGAGACTGCCCGGAAAGTCTATCAAGGTAAAGAGATTATAAGATTTTGGCGTTCACGCCTATAGTAATAACAATTAAAATCACAACAACAATGGAACAAGAAATTATCCAAGTGCAACAGACGGATGTAATCCAAGCGATTACCCGTAGTGAGATTGACGTGCAGGTAGCCACCGCCAAGGCTTACCCTCGCGACATCAATCAAGTTATGAACAAGATTGCCACGCTGGCCAAAATGGACAAGGAGACAGCGCAAGACTGTTTCTACGTGTTACGTCGCGGCAACAGCGTCATTGAAGGGCTAAGTGTCCGTATGGCCGAGATAATAGCGCATTCGTGGGGTAATCTTCGCGTCAAGGCTGAGACAATCGCCAACGACGGAAAGAAGATTACAGCACAGGCTACATGCTTTGACCTCGAATCCAACGTGGCCGTGTGCAAGACATCAGACCGACCTATCGTTGACAAGAATGGCAAAACTTACTCCGTGGATATGCAGGTGGTGACGAGCAATGCTGCCCAGGCCATAGCATTTCGCAATGCGGTGTTGGCCGTGATACCCAAGGCCATCACTAAGAAGATTGTGAACGAGGTGAAGCAAGTTGCGTTCGGCAATGGACTTGACGTAGAGACGAGCCGACAGAACCTCGTCCTGTATTTCGGCAAGTTGGGTGTGTCAGAAGATATGCTCCTTGAATACCTACAAGTCAAGAAGCGCGACGACATCGACAACGAGAAGATATTCGAGTTGCGCGGATTGCGCACCGCCATTGAGGAGGGCTCAACAACCATTCAAGAATGCTTCATCAAGCCGGTGGAGGAACGCCGCATGGCCGAAGCGGCGCGCAAAAAAGCGGAGGAAATCAAGGCTAAGGCGGCTAAGGCACAGAAACGGCAGGAGCAGAAAGATTCACCGAAGCCGGCAGCCACGCCGACAACCGATGTCGCAGTTGACACCGAGACTGGAGAATTGTTCCCTGAGACAGGCGAGCAGAGCGAGAAAGGAGGTGAGCAATGAGTTGCACAATCATACGACCAAAAGACCGTCAGGAGTGGCTTAAATTGCGAGGTGCCGGCATCGGTTCAAGCGATGTAGGCACAATCCTCGGCTTGAACCCTTACGACACCCCATACCAACTTTGGCGTCGCAAAGTGGGTATTGACCCACCGAAGCAAGAGAACTTCGCTATGAAAGCCGGACACTATCTTGAGGATGCAGTCAGCCTGTTCTACCGCGACGAGTCCGGCAAGGAGCTCATCAAGCGCAGTGCCGGCGACTGGCTAATCGTCAACGACGACAAACCATTCCTCCGCGTAAGTCCCGACCGCACATTCTGGCTTCCTGACCGCCCGCACAACGAGCACAACAAAGGCATTCTCGAGTGCAAGACAACTCAGAAAGAGATAGACCGCGACAATGTACCGCAGCATTGGTTCTGCCAACTGCAATATCAGCTCGGCGTAGCGGAATACGAGCAAGGAGCACTGGCATGGCTCACCATGGGACGCACATTTGACTTCGTAGAATATGGACTTGACCGGGAGTTTTACGACTATATGTGCGAAGAGGTTGAACGATTCTGGGTTGACAATATCGTGGGCATGAAAGAACCGGATATAATCAACGTGGAAGATGTGCTTATTCGCTCACCGCGCCACACGCTCGGCAAGAGCATAGAAGCAACGGCAGAACTTGTCGAAGCATGCTCCGAACTCAAGGAACTCAAGGAAGAACTGAACGCACTAGACACGCGCAAGAAAGAGCTCGAGAACCTGATAAAAATAGCCATGGACGATGCCGAAGCACTGATTGCACCTAACTCACCCAAGGCTAATCCTGTCATCCTCGCCACATGGAAAGCGGCAAAGGACTCGCAGAAGTTCAACGAGCGGCAATTCGCCGCCGAGAACCCGGAGCTGTATAAATCTTATCAGTATTCACAACCAGGCGTGCGCCGATTCCTCCTCAAATAGATATATGGTATATTCATACGACATCAAGGCCAGAGCCGTTCAGCTCTATAGAGAGGGGGCTCCCGTTAGCGACATTGCCCAACAACTGGGTGTTAATCGTGCTACTATAGGCAAATGGGCCAATAATGCTGGGCTCTGGAGGAAAAGGCCCCGTGAGAAGAAGCAAGATGAGCCGGTGAATCCGCTACTGCTTGGCATGGCCAATGGTAACGACCTGAGCGCATTTCGCGGACGGACCCTGCTCAGCCTCCAGCCGAGGGAAATATGGGACTTCCTAAGAGCCCTCAACATCAAAGGTGATATACAATGTACTCAAGTAATGCAGATTAAATTATAATAATATTATGGACAATCTTTTTGGCTCTATATGCCTAAGCGACATACCGCGTGAATTGATTCACACCAACGAGAAGAACGGCAAAAAATACTTGACCGTAGTAATCAACGAGAGGCGCACCCCCAGCAACTATGGGTACACGCACTACATTAAGGCGTACGCCAAGAAAGGAGAAGCCCCGGAGGGGGTCAACCTTTACATCGGCGAGCTCAAGGCAAGCCAGTATGGTAGCAATAGTCAATCACAACAACAACCGCAATCACCTGTTCCTCCTGTACCGCAGAGTAGTGACGATGATTTGCCATTCTAAGCACCGTTATGTACCAGATTAGCGACCATGCATGGCGAGAAGCGATTTCATTGCTGACCGCCCTTAAGGAGTCCGCACACGACCGCCGTGATGTCAGGGCGGTAAACCGCCGTCGCCGTGCTGGTTTGCTGGTACAGCGACTGCTCAAGGCGAAACACGTAACAGACAAGTGATATGTTTGTATTGAGAGATTATCAGAGACAAGCGGTTGATGCGGCGGTCAAGTTCTTCGTCGGCAACTCAACTCGCAACGGTATTATCGTACTCCCGACTGGAGCCGGCAAGAGTCTTGTCATAGCCAATATTGCGATGAGGCTTGACGCACCATTGCTGATTTTCCAGCCGAGTAAGGAGATACTGGAGCAGAACTATTCTAAGTTACTGAGTTACGACCAGAGTATTGACGCCGGCATATTCTCGGCAAGTCTTAACCGGAAAGAAGTCAGGCGCATAACGTTCGCCACGATTGGCAGCGTGACAAGGCGCAAGGACTACTTCCGAGGCTTCCGGTATGTCATTATAGACGAGTGCCACTACGTCAATGCCGAAGATGGAATGTACAAGGACTTCATCAGCGTTATCCGCAGTAAGGTGCTTGGGCTGACCGCCACACCATACCGCCTGTATTCGTCCCGATGCTATGGCTCGATGCTCCGCTTCATTACGCGAACACGCCCGAGGGTGTTCAGCGACTTGCTCTACCACGTGCAGGTCAAGACGCTGCAGAACCGAGGCTACCTTGCGCCCATGGAGTACTACCGCCTCAACGTGGTCAACCCCAACAGGCTTAAGATTAATTCTACCGGCGCGGACTACACCGATGCGAGTGTGCGGCAACTATACCGCGAGATACGATTCAACGATACGTTGGAGAACATCGTGCAACGGTTGCTTGCCGCTGGGCGCAAGTCGGTACTTGTATTTACTCGCTTTGTGGAGGAAGCAGAGCACCTCGCCACTGCACTTGGCGGTATCGCGGCGGTGGTGAGCGGCAAGACTCCGAAGCGTGAACGCGAGCAAATATTGCACCGATTCAAGGCAAAGGAGCTCAAGGTGGTAGCCAACGTGGGGGTGCTCTCAACCGGCTTCGACTTCCCGGAACTTACCACCGTGGTGCTTGCCCGTCCGACCATGTCGCTCGCCCTTTACTATCAAATGGTGGGGCGAGCTATTCGCCCTTTCAAGGATAAGCGCGGATGGGTGATTGACCTATGCGGCAATTTCGCTCGTTTCGGGCGAGTTGAAGACCTCACCCTTACACAACGGAAGCCTGGCTTGTGGGCCATTTACTCAGGGACAAGACAATTAACCAACGTATATTTCAATAGGCAATAAGACATGAAGAGAGATACTTGGGTTAAGTTGTATCGAGAATTCCTTGATTGGGAATGGTTCCATAAATCAGAAATGGTACACCTGTTTGTATGGTTGCTCCTCAAGGCCAACACCACGGAGAGGAGTAGTCAAGGCCGGACGATAGCCCGTGGAGAGTTGGTCACGACTTTCAAAGAAATGCGTGAGGAAACCAAAATATCCTATCAGACTTTGCGCACTTGCATTGAACGACTAAAATCAACGAACGAAATAACGACCAAATCAACGAACAAAAACACCATTATAACTATCTGTAACTATGAACGTTACCAACAACGAATTTCAGAAATCAACGAACAAACTAACGAACAAACTAACGAACAATCAACGAACGGAAGTACAGTTATATGTACGGTAACTAATAAGAATGAAAGAATTATTAATAATATTATTAACGCGCGCACGCGCGAGGGAGAATATATAAACCAGCTAAAAAGCGAGCAAGCATGGATAGAGATTATGGCTAAGAACTATGGCACTGACGTCCTATCTGTTCAAGAATTGCTTGATACTTTTCGAACCGATTGCGAGTGTCGAGGCTCGGTTCATCGAGACCTCAGCGACGCTCGGAATCACTTCAACAACTGGCTCATGAAACGTAAACAGAATGCGGCTGCAGCACCGAAGTCGGCGCGCGCTGGCCGTAATGCAAACATCAATGATTTATGGAAACAATAAGTAATATCTTAGAAGACATCAAGGTGGGGACTCTGTTCCCTAAAATACATCGGCAAAAGTTCAACTACAACATCGATAAAGCGCGAGAGATTGTGCTGGCTATCGGTCGGGCACGTGAGGCAAACTTTGCCATTGATTCGACCAATATATTTGCCTACGATAATTTCATTAAGTGGCTCATGGGCGACCCGACAATGGAAGCTCTTGACCCCGATACAAGACTCTCGGTGCCTGGCCGGCTGAGCGATGGGATATATGTGGCAGGGGGTACAGGTACAGGGAAATCGTGGCTATTAGAGATAATGGCGGCTCTCTGTTTGATTGACAAGCCCGTGCTGTTGATTGGCGAGGAAAAACGCCCTCTAAGGTGGCAGAACTACCGAACCGACCTTATATGCGACGAGTTCACAGCCAGCGGCACGGTTGAACGCTTCAAGCAAGCGACAGTGCTCGGTATTCAGGACTTGGGAAGCGAGCCGCGTGAGAGCCTATACATGGGCAATCGCGTGCCCGTACTTCGGTCCATTATAGAGAGCCGAGGTGACCGCACCGACTGCATTACGATGATAAGTAGCAACTATCCTATCAACCACCCAGCACTGGAGGAAATATATGGTAGTCGTGCTGTCAGCCGGTTAGCCTCAATGTGTAACTACTTCGAGATACGCGGTGACGACCGGCGTAAAAGATACTTAAAGCGATTTTAACATGTTTTAAGCGAGTTTAAAAGTCCGAGGTAATAACTTACTCAATTAAGGATTGAAACTCCGTCTCGCACCATTGAAGGAAAGCGCATAGAAACCATTGAGGTTGACTTATTGCATTACAAGGTGTTACAGAGCCGAGGCGTGAACAATATAAACACTCCGGAACATGACCACATTCTGACGCTGGTGCGCAATAATATGAGTGCAATTAAAAAATTAGTAGCTATATGAACAAGAAAATACAAGTAGTGATAGCAATCGACCCAGATGTTGACCGAAACGGAGTGGCGTACATTGACTTGTCGCAACCTGACAGAGCGTTACAGTTATCTGTGCTGGAATTCCCGTTGCTAATAGAAACACTCCGGAACTTGAAAAACTTACTCGCCCAGAGCGATAAGACATATAGAGTGCTTATTGAGGCCGGTTGGCTCAACCACGGTAATTGGCACTTGAACCCTCGGGACAGCAAGGCGGTGATTGCAGCTAAAGGTAATCACGCTGGACGCAACCAAGAAACAGGCCGAAAAATAGAAGAAATGTGCCGATTTTTCGGTATTGAGTACGAATTGGTAAAACCCCTAACCAAGGTGTGGAAAGGTCGAGAGCGCAAGATTTCGGCACAAGAGTTCAATGCCGTTACGGGCTTCAAGGGGCGCACGAACCAAGAAATGCGAGACGCTGGCCTCATCGCCTGGGTATGGGCCGGGCTTCCACTTAATATTAACGATTCTAAAAATACAAGACAATGACAGCAGAGGAGAGACAGAATATTGCAGCACAAGCAATGTGCGCGCTGATGGCGAGCAGAACACGTTTTGAGACCAAGAAGCAACTTGTGGACAACGCTATTGCTTATACCGATATGCTTGCACGTCGGCTCGCTGAGATACCGGTTGACGCCCAACAGCGCAGCGAGAGCAGGCAAAGGAAAAGTCTAACCCAATTAATAGACTTGGAAAAAATTAACGACTAAAACTAACTTAAAATGGAAAAGATAATA
>CALAVE010000075.1 GCA_937892215.1 uncultured Porphyromonadaceae bacterium | reverse complement strand
TGTGCAGATAAGCCTGAACATGGCAAGCCACGAAGTTGGGAGTGGTCACAAGGTAGGTGGAGCGAATGGGGGCGTCGCCGAAACGCAGGTGAGAGCAGGTGAAACCTCCCGACTTCTTGGAGTCGTAAGAGAAATAAGCCTGGCAATACTTATCGGTATTGTCGCCTATGATTTTCACCGAGTTCTTGTTGGCGCCAACGGTACCATCGGCTCCCAGACCGTAGAACTTGGCTTGGAAAATGCGGTCGCCGCCCACAGCAATTTCTTCCTTCTGAGGCAGAGACGCGAACGTCACATCATCCTCTATGCCGATGGTGAACTGGTTCTTGGGCATGGGAAGAGCCAGGTTCTCATACACGGCCAGTATCTGTGCCGGAGTGGTGTCCTTGGAACCAAGACCGTATCGTCCGCCAACAATAAGCGGGGCATTCTCAGCGCCGTAGAAGCAGTCCTTTACATCGAGGTAGAGAGGCTCGCCGGTAGCACCTGGTTCCTTGGTGCGGTCGAGTACGGCAATGCGCTTGGCCGTGCTTGGCACAGCAGCCAGGAAGTGGCGAGCCGAGAAAGGACGATAGAGGTGAACAGCCACAAGGCCGACTTTCTCGCCATCTTGAGTCAGATGGTCGATAGTCTCGCGGATTGCTTCGGTAACTGAACCCATGGCGATGATTACGCGGTCGGCATCCTTTGCGCCATAGTAGTCGAACAGGCCATATTTGCGTCCGGTAATCTCGCTTATCTTGTTCATGTAGTCTTCAACCACAGCGGGAACGGCTGTGTAGTAGTCGTTGCTCGACTCACGGTGCTGGAAGAATACGTCGGGGTTCTCGGCAGTACCACGAGTGACAGGCTTGTCAGGGTTCATAGCGCGACGGCGGAAATCGGCAAGAGCCTCTTGGTCGATGAGCGGACGCAAGTCTTCCATGTCCATTGCTTCCACTTTCTGAATTTCGTGCGATGTGCGGAAACCGTCGAAGAAGTTAACGAAAGGAACACGGCTCTTGATAGCACTCAGATGTGCAACGCCGGCCAGATCCATAACTTCCTGCACAGAGCCTTCGCACAACATGGCGAATCCGGTTTGGCGAGTAGCCATAACGTCCTGATGGTCACCGAAGATGCAAAGCGTGTGCGAAGCCAGCGTACGAGCCGACACATGGAATACACCTGGGAGCAATTCTCCTGCAATCTTGTACATGTTAGGAATCATCAGCAGTAAGCCCTGGGAAGCAGTGTAGGTGGTGGTCAGCGCTCCGGCTTGTAATGAACCGTGCACGGCACCGGCAGCACCGGCTTCACTCTGCATTTCCTGAACTGTAACTGTTTCTCCGAAGATGTTCTTTCGGCCTGCCGCAGCCCATTCGTCAACGTGCTCAGCCATAGTTGAAGAAGGGGTGATGGGGTAGATGGCTGCAACTTCAGTAAACATGTAACTGATGTGTGCCGCTGCCTGATTTCCATCACAGGTCATGAATTTTTTCTCTTTGCTCATAAAGAAATTAATGATTATGATTAAACTAAATTAATTATTACTTTGAACTTCGCAATAAGTGTGGCAAGTCGCTCAGACTCACCGCCAAAAACTCATATTGAATCATGCGATACATCCGTTGGCCGCAACGCGTGAGGCCTCTAATCGGCCGCCATAGCGACACGTGTGCCGCGTGATTATCTGCAAAGGTACGAATTTATAACTCAATGCGCAATTTTCTGGAAACAAAAAAATGAGATGTAATTCACAAAAAGAATTTCCATCTCATTTTCTGTAGGGACGATCGGGTTCGAACCGATGACCTCCGCAATGTGACTGCGGCGCTCTGAACCAGCTGGGCTACGCCCCTAATTGCGGTGCAAAGTTACAACATTCCCATCAACCGGGCAAGCATTTTAATATTTTTTTTTGCTAAATTTTGTGCGAGTTCAACTTAAATGCGCTTCTTTCATGATGTTACAGAGTAACCTGTAGTGCGCAATTAAACCTGAACGTGTTAATTGAAAAATAGCACCGCCCTAACTTTGCCAAGCAGAGTGATATTTACATCTTGTCCTCGTGCTGAGTGATTTCTGCGTCGGTCTGAGTGTAGTTGCCCAGAGAGCCTTCTTTGGCCTGAATGCAGATGTAGGTCATGGGCTCGGCTGATGTGCACTTGATGTTACGGTCACAGTTTGTTGCCACTCGTATTACAGAGCCTTCAGCAATGTCGAAAGCCTCGTCGCCAACTTGGAAACGTCCCGCTCCGGAAAGGATGATGTAGTTTTCTTCATTCTCCTTGTGACTGTGATAGAAAGGTACGGCAACTCCAGTGGGCAGAGTTCCGAATGATATCTCGCATGAAGTGGCACCAACCACGTCCTTGACAAATTGCTTGCCCTCAAAACCATGAAGAGAGCCTACCGATGTGTGGGCAAATTTATCGCCACCGTTCAAAACTTTTAATTCGCTCATAATTTGATTACTTTAAAATTGTTACTAACTTTGCGGAAGAAAACCGCTTTTTTTTTGATACCGCAAAATTAAGTTGTTTTTTTACAACTATGCAAGACGTTACAAGAAAGTGAGGCGGTTACAATTAAGTAACTAATATTGGATATGAGCAACTTAACGATACAAGAAAATTTAAAAAAATACAGCGATATAGAGCATTGCCCTGTGAGAAATGTGCTTTCGCACTTTTCGGGGAAATGGTCGATACTAATACTTTGTATTCTGTCGGAAAACGAATCAACGCGTTTTAATGCGATAAACAAATCGATACCCGACATATCTTCAAAAGTACTGAGCGACACATTGAAGACGCTGGAGGCCGATGGACTGATAACACGGCGCTTGTATGCAGAAATTCCGCCTCGTGTGGAGTATTCGCTTACGGACCTTGGCCGCAGCCTGATGCCCATCTTTGGGGAACTGATAGGGTGGGCACTGGCGCACTTCGACAATTTCCGGCATTAGAGACAATGTGAAAGCAGAGTCCATTTCAAGGAGCATGGTTAGTGCTACCTGAAATGGACTTAATATATTTTCGTAAACGACTTGGCGACGATGCGTTAGCCGTCAAGGGGGGCTTCTACTTTAAGTTCTGCCTGAAAAACTGTTCCATCTTGTCGTAAGGGATTACACCGGCCATATCGTCATAGAGATCGACGTGTGAAGCACCTGGAATTATTAGCAATTCTTTGTTGCCTTCGGTAGCGCTATGGCCATCAACGTGCTTACCGGTCATTTTTTCGAACGCGTATTCGCTGAAGTAGCGGCTGTGGGCCTTTTCACCGTGGATGAGCAAAACCGGGTTTTCAATCTCGTGTGCCCACGCGAGCAGCGGCTGATTCATGAACGACTGGCAGCCAATAATGTTCCATCCGTCGGTGGAGTTTCCGCTTCGCTTGTGGTATCCGCGTTCAGTCTTGTAATAAGAATGATAGTCTTTAACAAACCATGGAGCATCGTCGGGCAGGGGGTCGATAACACCGCCGGCGCGCTTATAGGAACCGTTCTTGTAATCCACGGTGCGTTGTGTGGCTATGGCTTTGCGTTTCTCCTGCCTTTGTGCCGGTGTGTCCTCGCTCTTGAAGTAACCTTCCACGTTGACCTTGCTCATGTCGTACATGGTTGCTGCAACAGTCGCTTTGATACGAGGGTCGATGGCGGCCGCGTTCACAGCCATGCCGCCAAATCCGCAAATACCGATTATGCCAATGCGCTCGGCATCCACGTTTTCGAGAGATGAAAGGAAGTCAACGGCGGCGAGGAAATCCTCGGTGTTGATGTCGGGAGAAGCCATGCGGCGAGGTTCGCCTCCACTTTCACCAGTGTACGAAGGGTCGAAGGCGATGGTGAGGAAACCACGCTCAGCCATGTGCTGTGCATAAAGACCGCTCGACTGCTCCTTTACGGCCCCGAACGGACCGCTCACTGCAATTGCGGCCAATTTGCCTTGAGCCTCTTTCGGGGTGTACAAATCTGCTGCCAGTTCAATACCGTAGCGATTGTGGAATGTTACTTTCTTGTGGTCCACTTTGTCACTCTTGGGGAATGTCTTGTCCCATTCTTGTGTAAGTTCTAACTTTGTCATATTCTTATCGTTTTTGTCCTGATTTGGTGTGCAAGCCGCAAGCATCATAACTGCGAGCATTGCAAAGATATAAACTTTTTTCATAATATCACTTTCTTGCCGTTTTTTATGTAAATTCCGTTGGAGGGACGCTCCACTCGCCGTCCTTCAAGCGTATAATAAATGTCATCCTCCACCTTATCGCTGTGGACACTTGTGATACCATCGGAGTTTTGTGTCAGTGACAGGGTAACCGGAATATTGCTTTGTCCGGCTTTGAGGAAAGTGCGTAGTTCATTCGCATTCATCCCGTCGATTTTACCAAGCCGGGTGTAGCTCCATGAATTGGTTCCGTAGAAGATGCAGATGTTGCTACCGTTATAGAGGATAACATCACCCGGCTGTGCTGTTATCTGCCGGTTAGATGTAGTAAGCGAGAAGCCAAGATTACCCCATATTTCAAAGTCGCCGCTTGAGTTGAGCGTAACTGTTACGGAGCCATTCTTGAGTCTCTCCACAAGTCCTTTCGCGGCCTCATTGTCGGCCAAAGTGACGCTTTGCGTGCGTCCGTCGATTGTGATATACATTTTTGTTGCGTCTGATGAAGATTGAAAATTCTGAGTTTTTAGCCACTGTTCGATTAGTGTTGACGTCTGGCTCCTGTTACTGTTGTTAATCCACAACGGGTCACCGGCCCACACCGCATTAGGCACGAGCCGGCGAGCATTGGCCACAACCCCGCTGATGCCGCTGCTGGCACTTGAGACGATGAGGCTCAGATTCTTGCCAGCCAACTGCGCCCCCACGCTAAAAAGATAAGACTGCATGATTGCCGCCATCTGGTTCCACCACAGAGGAGTAACCACAATGATGTTCTGATAGTTGCTTACAGAAGTGTTTGCCGGGTCGATAGCCGGGTAACTGGCAGGGTCGTTAGGAGCGGCATTAATGGCATTGAGTAATTTCGTGCCCAAAGCATAGTTGTTAGCATCGTACTGCAGACCTTTCTCTGCCGGCTTTATTTCCTGCACATCAGCCTCAATCATGCTTGTCAAAGAAGTGACTATGGCGCGGCAGTCGTTAGTGTAACTGTAGAACACCACAAGAGTCTTGGCAGATGCTGTGGTGAAAACCATTGCAAACATCGCTGCGACGAAAATAAATATTCTTCTTTTCATTATGTTGTAATTATTGGTTTTTACTTGCCTTAACCCAGACAGGCTCTTCGTTCATAACAGGCTTGTTTACGGCCATAACACCCGAGAGGTTGTGAGGGATGTAAGGTTCTTCAAGATAGCGGATGTCATCATCGGAGAGGCGGATGTTGAGCGACTTGACGGCGCCCTCGATGTGATGAATTTTCGTGGCACCTACGATGGGCGATTCCACTTTAGTCAGCAGCCAGGCCAGTGATATCTGTGTCATTTCCACACCATATCGGTCAGCGAGTTGCACAACCCGAGCCACGATTCTGTTGTCCTGCTCGGCTGTGCCGTCATATTTGAAATGCATGAACGAATCCTCGGCCTGCCGCTTGGAAGTTTCACCGGGTCGCTTAGCCAATTTGCCCGAAGCCAGTGCGCTATATGGAGTCATGGCTATGTTGTCCTCGCGGCACATAGGGAACATTTCGCGTTCTTCTTCTCTCATTATCAGGTTGTAGTGATTCTGAACGGAAATAAATTTGGCCCATCCGTTTCGTTCGGCCAGCGCATTCATTTTAGCCAACTGATAAGCATAGGCATTGGCAATACCGATGTATCGAGCCTTCCCTGAGCGAACCGCTTCGTTGAGGCCTTCAAGGATTTCTTCGGCCGGAGTTTTGTAGTCCCAGATATGGTAGATATAGAGGTCCACATAGTCCATTCCAAGATGCCGGAGACTTCTATCGAGGGAGTTGAGAACGTGTTGACGTCCGTTGATGCCGTTTCGGATTTCATCATCAGTGCGGGGCAGGAATTTTGTGGCCACTACCACCTGGTCTCGTTTTGCCATATCGCGCAGGGCACGTCCCACAAACTGCTCTGACGTGCCTAACTGATAGGCGATGGCCGTGTCAAAGAAGTTTACGCCCAGTTCGAGAGACTTCTTTATTATTTCGCGAGTATGCGCCTCGTCAATAGTCCAGGAGTGCTGCCCGATGCTTGAATCGCCGAATCCCATGCAGCCGAGGCATATACGCGACACGCTCAAGTGGGAATTTCCGAGTTTTACGTATTCCATATTATTTATGTTTTTTGAAAATCATGTTCATTGTTTCAGGGTTAAGAGGACGCATTTCGGGAAGTTTGAGACTCTTCACCATGTGTAGCGTTCCTTGTTTGTATTTCTGGAAATGCGGTGTGCGCCGGCAAGGTTGTAATAAAGCGATGCGAGATTTGCGTCCCAATCTATTGCCCCAACCATTTTATTGGCCCACATTACAGGCGCGAGTGATTTCATGCGAGGTATGGCCATGGGCAAGTAATCACCGCAGTGAGGTACAACCACCTTGACATTTGGATAACGTGATAGAACGTTACGTGTAATCATATTGGCCACGGCACGGGTAGTTTCCGAAAGATATTCCTGCATGGCGAGCGGCGTCTGTAGCATCACTTGGTGATTGACGGGCGCGGGGCGATGAGGATGCAGGATTACAACGGCATTGCGACGGTTCAGCACCGAAAAGAGAGTATCCAGCTCCGGTGCTCCGAGGTATTGTCCGTCGGCATTGGTAGCCAACTTTATGCCATCGGCTTTCAGCGTGTCGAGAGCATAGACGGCTTCACTGATAGCCGCATCCACGTTTGGAAGGGGGAGTGCCGCACAGAAAAGGAAACGTCCGGGATGCTCTCGCTTCAACTGCGCCGCCCTTTCGTTAGTGAGTCTGACTGTTGAGGCGGAATGGGGTTGAGGTGCGGCAAGAGTAAGAACTGAAGCCTGAACTCCCGCTTCGTCCATCCACGCGAGATGAGCATTCACATCATATCCGGGAAGCGGAAACCCCTCGTCGAGCAAGCGTCCGTCGGCCTCCAGCGATTGCAGGAACTCGGGCGTGATGATGTGACTGTGCACATCCACCACGCCCTGAGCCGTTGATGATAAGGCTACTGCCATTGATAATATGATAGTCTTGATTCTCATGTCACTCCATTGTGTGTTCCCATTCGCCACGCGTATCGATGCCGGTGGCGTCGGCAAGTTGTTCCAGGCGAGACACTTCATCGTCTGTGAGCGCAATCTTGGCAGCCTCGGCAGCCTCAGTGACATGATGCTCTTTAGTGGCACCAATGATGGGCAACGTCCCCTTTGCGATGGCCCATGCTATGCCTATCTGCGAACAGGAAGCGTTATATTTCTTGCCAATTCGTTTCATCTCGTCGGTAAGAGCCGTAAGCTTGTCGAGTACAGGATTGTATTTCATGCCACGTGCGCTGTCGGCCGGCAATGGGTTTTCGGTGTTGTACTTTCCGGAAAGTGCACCTTGCTCAAGCACCATGTAAGCCCAGAATTCAATGCCGTTCTCCTTACAGAAGTCGAGGACACCTCCTTTTTCGCTGGAGCGGTAAAGAAGAGAGAAATGATTCTGCACGGCACTAACTTTGAAACCTTCCGCACCCAGAATTTCGTTGGCGCGGCGTATTTCCTGAATGTTGTGATTCGACATACCTACGCGCTTCACTATTCCGCTCTTGAGCAGAGGTATAAGCATAGGAGTCCAGCGTTCCACGTCCATTGGGTTGTGAATCCAGTAGATGTCGATGTAGTCGCATTTCATGCGCTGAATAGAGGCCTCAGCCATTTTTTCCACTGAGTTTTCGTAAATCTCAGCAATCTGAGGAGTGAACTTGGTGGAAATCTGAATGTTCTCGCGAGGCATACCTTTAGCCAGAGTTCCGAGAATACGCTCTGATTCCCCCATGCCATAGACTGTTGCCGTGTCCCACAAGTTGAGTCCGCTTCTTACTGCTGCCTCAAACACCGGTTTGAGAGTTGTTTCGTCAGTGTGATTGCCAAACACTTGGTCGCCACCTGCGGCACCCGTGCCCCATGACCATGTTCCTAATGCTATCTTTGCCATAAATGTTTTGTGTTTAATTGTTATTAAAAGGCTGTTTTGAATTCATGGCAAAGTTATGACAATTCAGGGAGACTTCGCCTAACTCGTTTACGGATAAAACTACCAATTTCACTTATTTTATCACTTGCAGATTTAGGCGGTAACAAAAATAATGATTATTTTTGCATAAGGATATAATACGTTTCCCGTTTGTAATGGCGCAGATACTAAATGTACATAAGGTAAATGACTATGCCACATATATCGGTGCTCCTGTGCTACATCCTCTGGTTAGCGTAATCCATTATGATGAACTGGAGCATTGCAGGAACTCTCTGAACCGCTACGATGTGTATGGTATGTTTCTCGGTGACGAAGTGACCGAAGGCCTGACATACGGTATGCTGAACTATGACCTTGCTCACCATGCGCTTATGTGTGTGGCCCCCGGCCAGATAGGAGGCAAGGCCGATGACGGCAATGAAATTCAAGCCAAGGGCTGGGCATTGCTTTTCGATCCGGAACTGCTGCATGGCACTGATTTGGGACGCCGCATCTCCCGTTACTCATATTTCTCTTATAACACGAGTGAAGCACTGCTCATGTCGGAGAAAGAGCGTGGAATAATAGTTGTGCTCATGGAGAGAATCCGTCAGGAATTGCTGGAAGGTAATGATGACGAACACACATCTAATATAGTAGTGGCACTTTTGCAACTAGTGCTTGAGTACATAGGCAGGTTCTACGCCCGTCAGATGTCCACCTCATCCTCCACGACAGCAGACCTGCTACTGCGTTTTGAAAATATGCTCAAACGTTACTATGATAATGGTATCTACCAAGAACAGGGGCTTCCAACTGTGAAATACTGCGCAAGGGAACTTTTCCTATCGCCTAATTATTTCAGCGACCTAATGCGGCAACTCACCGGTGAGAGCGCAAGGCAGGCCATACGCCGATATGTTATGCAACGTGCACGCGAACTGCTCATCACTGGTTGTTCCGTCCAGGAAACGGCCGAGAATCTGGGATTTGAGTATCCCCAGCATTTCACCCGGATGTTCAAGAGTTACTTTGGAGTTCCTCCCACGGCACTGCGTGGGAAAAAGACGTGAAGTGTTGCAATTCCAGAAATAATCCGTTAACTTTGCGAAATAGAAGCACGGCTATATAGTGCGAGATTTCCATTTATAATTATTTTGGTTGATAATTGTACTGATTATGAGAAAGTGCGTTGAATTTTTGGTGTTGGTTTTAATGTTGGCTATATCGGCTGCATGTACAGGAAAAAGTTCTTCCAGCCGGGGAAGCGGAGACACTGTGCAGATAGCAACTGTCACCGTTGCCGACACGGCTCACTTTGCTATGAAGTCGGGTATGAAGTGCAACATGACTGTAACGGCCAGTATTGCTTATCCTGAGAATCTGGGGAAGACCACCGAAGATTTGCAGACGCTGTTTGCGCAAATAGTGCTTGAAGCGTCGGACAGCACCGATTTCAATACGGCACTCAAGGGATATGCCTCGTCCATACTAAATTATGAAGGTGATGACACAGGTGATGATGCGCCTGACAGCGACGAGGAAGCTACATTTGTGACGTTGAAGGACAATACGCTTAATTATGTGCGGACCATAGAAATAGCACCGAAGTTCAACAAAGAAGGCATCATCACGTTCTGCAAGTTTGAAAGAATAGAGAAAAACGGAGTGGAAACACTGAGCGAACATAGTTATTATAACTTCGACATTAATGCGGTGAAACTTATTGAAGTTGAGGACGTTTTCAGCGCTGATGGAATAGAAGAAATGAACCGTCTCCTTCGCGAAACTTTGCTCCAACAGAATGGTGTGGCAACCGAGGATGAACTCGGGACGCTTGGTTACTATAATTTGGATAACCTTACTGTTACCGGAAATTTCTTTATGAACGAAAGAGGGGTGACGTGGAGTTTCAAACCCAATGAGTTGGCTATCATGAGGGTGGGGGAGCCTCAGGTGTTTCTTGGTTATGAGAAACTGAAGGACTTCCTTGCTGACAATTCACCGTTGAAGCGTTTTTAATATGGAAATAATAAAGAAATATTTCAGCGATTTCACTCCGCGGCAGTTAGAGCAGATTCAGGTGCTGGAACGCCTATATCCAGAGTGGAATAGTAAGATAAACGTCATTTCGCGCAAGGATATTGACAATCTGGAGGTTAACCACATACTTCATTCGCTGGCCATTGCCAGGTTTATCAGATTTATTCCGGGGACTTGTGTTCTGGACTTGGGAACCGGAGGTGGATTCCCCGGAATACCTTTGGCACTTTGCTTCCCGGACGTTCAGTTCATGCTCGTGGACCGCACCGGAAAGAAACTTGCTGTGGCAAAGGATGTGGCTCGTGAAGCCGGAATCACAAACGTGGATTTCTATCATGGTGACGTGAAGGAGGTGAAGGGAGAGTTCCACTTTGTGGTGAGCCGTGCGGTGATGGACCTTAATGATATGGTACCGCTTGTGCGCAAACTTATAAGCCGAGAAGGTCATAATGCTTTGCCCAACGGACTCATATGCCTAAAGGGAGGTGATTTGGAGGCTGAAATTCGGCGTTTCCGCAAGTCGGTGATTGTGGAGGACTTGATGGAATATTTCCCTCAAGAGTATTTCAAGTCCAAGAAGATAGTGTATCTGCCAATTTGAAAAATCCGAGCGAACGATGAAAATATCCAGTTTTGAGGTAAATCCGTTTGGAGAGATAATGTATGTTCTGTGGTCGCAGGATACGCGTAACGCTATTGTGGTTGATCCCGGCATGATGACAGAGGCCGAGCGTAGCCGCATAAGCGCATTTATTGCCGATAACCGTCTGAATGTGCAGAAGATACTGCTAACGCACATTCATGTGGATCACGTAGCATCGGCCATGTGGCTTGCCGGAGAGACCGGAGCCGATATATGCGCGTGTGCCGATGATGAGTTTCTGGCAAATGCAATGCCGGAGCAGGTTCAGCGATTCCACCTCCCCATAGAAGTGCCGCAAGTGAAGCCTGATGAATGGTTGCGAGATGGCGATGTCCTCTACCTTGATGATGAGCCCATTAAGGTTCTGCATACCCCCGGCCATACCCCCGGCGGACTTTCTTTCTATCTGCCCGTTAGTGGTGTGGTGCTTGCCGGTGATACACTGTTTGCCGGAAGTATAGGACGAACCGACTTGCCCGGAGGCGATTTCGTACAGTTGATATCGTCAATAAAGACAAAACTGCTTAAGTTGCCCGTTGAGACTCTGGTGTTACCGGGTCATGGCGACAGCACCACGGTGGGCCGAGAACTACATTTTAATCCGTATCTGGGCTGATGGCAAGTCACAACACACTGGGCAAGGCCGGAGAACAGGCTGCTATGGAGTTCCTTATCAAGCAAGGGCTGACCATTCGTGAAACCAACTGGCGGCTTAACCATCTGGAGATTGACATCGTGGCGCAAGACAGCCGTCCGCGTATCCATATAGTGGAAGTGAAGACGCGTAGCAACGATGAGCATTTCGACCCGATGAAAGCGATAACGAAGAGTAAGATTCGTAACTTAGTGGCAGCGGCAAGCGGTTATCTGAGCCATTATAATCTGAAAATGGAGGTCCAGTACGATGTGATGATTATTACCGGGGCACCTGGCGAATTCCACATCCATTATATCCCTGATGCCTTTTATCCCCCGTTGCGTTCCTATCGCTGAATGGCACTGGGTTATCAGTTCAAGAAAACAGTTTCTGGTAGGCGAGACGTTCATCGCCGTTAGCGAGAAGGATAATGCCGCAATGAGTGAATCCTTCCTTTTGAAGGCAGTGCTGCATAATGATATTGTCGCGGTGAGTGTCGATGCGGATGTTTGGGCAGTGTGAGGCGGCAAAGCGGATAATGTCGTGGAGAATACCGCGGCGACCGGGTAGTCCGGCAATACGGTGAATCACAAGGTAGGGTAGGGAGTCGTTGAGCCACTCACCGTTATAGATGACATCGTAGGTGGGTTCCGGCGACGGAAGCATGGCAAAATATCCAATGATTTCCGCCCTTTCGGATATAACGTAGCCGCCGCTGCTACTTATGTCGCACTCAATTGCCGCCGCCGAGGGATAGCCGTCAGCCCACTGGTGCGTGTTTCCATTGCGGCGCATGGTCTGCTTCGCGGCGGTGATAACCGGCATAATGGCACCAACGTCGTGAAGTGTGGCAGGTCGTATGTAGCGTTCGCAATTCATCGCAAAAGATATTTGAGGGTGTAAAGATATGGCAAATCCGTGATATTCACAACTATGTTACTCATTGATTATATCAGGAATTTAGTTTGAGGCTGAGTTTTTGGGAATTTGCGAGGGTGGGGGAGAATCACTAAATTTGCGAGAGATTAAGCAGATGATGTCAGTAATGGCAAGGAAGAAAGAACGGATTTTCAGATTTAAGCGGTTCTCTGTGGTGAATGAGAGAAGCGCTATGAAGGTGGGCACCGATGGAGTGCTGCTGGGCGCGTGGTGCACGGTGCACGGAATGGACAGGATTCTGGATGTGGGCACCGGATGTGGCGTGATAGCGCTAATGCTGGCACAACGCGCTGAAAATGCTCAGATTGATGGCCTTGAAATTGATGCTGAAGCGGCCGACGAGGCGAGGCTGAACTTCGCATCATCGGAATGGGGAAGCCGCCTTTTGGTGCAGTGTGCTGATTATAAGTGGTTTACGAATGAAAGCAAATATGATTTGATTGTGTCGAATCCGCCATTTTTTAGTGCCGGAGTTTTGCCAACAGGCAATGAACGAACTATGGCTCGACACACAACAGAACTGACTTTTTCTGACTTGATTGGTAAAAGCGCAGAATTGCTGACTGAGGACGGATTGCTAGCTATCATAGTGCCGGCTGATGCCGAAACCGAAATTATGTATCATGCTGAAAAAAATGGATTGAGACTTAAGCGAATATGCCGCGTGAAAGGAACTCCGCAGTCAGAGCCTAAAAGAATAATGTGTGAATTTTCTAAGAGTTATCCCCGCGAGATTGAAGAAAATGAAATTGTGATAGAATATTCTCCGCTGAATTTCACGGAAGAATACATACGTCTAACCAAAGATTTTTATTTGAAGATGTAATAACACATAGAATGACGCTGAAGCGTATTGAAGATTTCTGATGGAAGTTTTTCTAAATCTTAACTCGCTGAGAATTTAATTTTCAGAAACATTCCGGAAAATTGGTGGGAAATAAACAATATAAATGATGCGGAATAAATAAGGAGTCATATAGATAACGGAATAAAATTTAAAAACATGTCAAAAAAATCATAACTGGTATTATGTTAAATAGGTGAAGAAATATCCGGATTATTCCCCTCTCGCAACTCCCACGCAAAAAAAACGGAATTTAGTGGGTTATTTTTAACCAAAGTTTCACTCAATAAATTTACAAAATTCACTGATAAAAATTATCCTCAAAATTTAACCCGAATCGGTCATTAGGCCGACAAAAGGCGGTTTTAGAATGACTATTTATGCCATAACAGTTTTCTTTCGGCATCTTGCTTCAGTAATTGTCTCACCATAGCCCGCTTGCCTTCGACAATCTCTTCGCAACCTTCTCAAAATAAAATCTGCTCTGGCATAAATCCTACTGACCGAATCGGGTTTATTGAAAAAAATTTCGAGGGTGAAACTTGGGTTAAGAATGAGCATGTGAAGAATCAAACTCGAAACCGTCGTAACCTGACGAAAAGTGGCAGCGAGAAAATCTGTGCTGGCATAATTCAAAACTTGAATTATTTTAGATATTGCCGTAAATTTGCAAGAAAAATTACGAATGACTGCAATGACTGAAGATTTTGTTACATTTGCTGCCCCGCTTCAAGGCGTTACCGGTTATCCATGGCGCAACGCTCATGCAGAGGTGTTTCCCGGCATTACTGCTTACCTTACTCCATTTCTACGAATTGAACATGGTGAGATACGGAAAAAAGGCCTCAAGGATATTTCAACGGAGCGTAACACTGCAAATATTATCCCTCAGGTACTGGCCGGAACGCCCGATGAAACAGCAAGGCTTGCTGAAAAGGTGCGCGAATTAGGCTACCAGGAGGTTAACCTGAACCTAGGGTGTCCTCACCCACCTGTGGCTCGTCATCACAGGGGGTGCGGTTTGCTACAGTCTCCCGACGAAATAAAGGCGTTGTTTGAGCGCCTCCGCGAGATTGAAGGCTTGAAATTCAGTGTGAAAATGAGACTTGGCTACGCCGATGAGACAGAATGGCGTCAAGTGTTGCCTTACTTTAGTATCTTGTCACCTACATCAGTGACGGTACACCCCCGAATAGGCCGTCAACTTTATAGCGGAGAACTTCATCTTGCTGAGTTTGAGCGTCTTTTGGGCGAAACAGATTTACGGGTATTGTATAATGGTGATATTCAGTCGCTTGACGATGTCAATAGACTGCGAGAAAAATATCCGCGCATTTCAGGAGTGATGGCCGGGCGCGGCCTTGTGGCAAATCCGGCATTGTTCTGCCCCACCCTTGCCACACGTGAAAATATGCGACGTTTCCACACCATAATATATGATGAGATAGTAAGCACAATGGAAGGCGGTGAACATCAGATACTTTCGCATCTGAAAGAAATGTGGCTCTATTTTATGCCTGGAGCGGATAAAAAAGCGCTGAAGACGATAAAGAAATGTACTTCCTTGCAGAAATATAACGACGCGGTGAATACGGTGTTAGGCCGCTGAGACAGTCAAGGGGTGCAAAAGAGCAAAAAGCACGTGATTTGAGCAAAAAAAGTAGCAAGAATGTTGTGAAATCTGATTTTAATGCTTAATTTTGCAACATAATCAAAGAAACGACGATTAAATGAGTAACATTTTCGCATATTATTTTTCCTACTACTTTTATTATCAAAAATAAGAGGCGGAATGAATGTTGCTTTATGATGAACTGTAAACTGAAAACAATATAAGTCCCGCCAAAAGCTGTTTTGACGGGATTATTTATTATGAGAGTATGAGTGAGCTACGGGTGGCCATACAAGGAGTGGCAGGTTGTTTCCACGATGCCGCGGCAAGAGAATTCTTTGCCGGGCGCGATGTGGAAACTGTGGAGTGTGACACATTCCATGATTTGTTCGACGCTGTTGCCGCCGATAGTGACCTCGTGGGCATTGTGGCAATAGAGAATACTATTGCCGGAAGTCTGCTTCAGAACCATGAATTGCTGCGTGAGAGCAATTTGCGCATTATCGGAGAATACAAGAAATACATTTCACATTCACTTGCCGCCTTGCCCGGGCAGAGTCTTGACGAGATAACCGAGGTCAATTCCCATCCCATGGCTCTGCAGCAGTGTGAGCAGTATCTGCGCAGGTTCAGATGGATGAAACTTGTGGAAGCCAGTGACACCGCAGGAAGTGCCAAGATGATAGCTGAGCAACGACTGCGCGGCCATGCTGCGGTGTGCGGCCGATATGCCGCCGAACTATACGGACTGCAAGTCCTGGCAGACGACATTCAGACAAACAAACGTAATTTCACGCGATTTCTGCTGGTTATGAACGAGGGAAAAGCAAAGGAAGCGCTTAAGGGCCAGCCGGTGGACAAATCATCGTTAGCCTTCACCCTGCCTCACTCTCACGGCAGTCTGTCGGCCGTGCTCACCATTTTTTCATTCTACGGGATGAACCTGACCAAGATACAGTCGCTGCCCATAATAGGCCGGGAGTGGGAATACAGGTTTTACGTGGACTTGACGTTTGATGACTATAAGCGATACAGCCAGTCGATAAATGCTGTGCGTCCATTGATAAATGACTTGAAAATACTTGGTGAATATGCAAGATGCGATTAAACATATAGAACCCGCGCGGCGCATAAGCCACGTGGAAGAATATTACTTCTCGCGCAAACTGAAGGAGATAGCCCGCCTTAACGCCGCAGGAGCCGATATTATCTCACTGGGAGTGGGCGGTCCTGACCGTATGCCCCACCTCGCTGTGATTGAGACGCTGTGCGACGAGGTCCGGAAGCCTGATGCTCACGGCTACCAGCCATACGTGGGACTGCCGCAGTTGAGGAATGCTTTTTCAAACTGGTATGCTAAGTGGTACGGTGTGAGCCTGAACCCCGACAACGAGATTCTGCCGCTGATAGGCTCCAAAGAGGGAATTACGCATATAACACTGGCACTGGTGAATCCCGGCGACGGCGTACTCGTGCCCAACCCGGGCTATCCCACCTACACGTCGGTGAGCCGACTTGCGGAGGCTGAGATATATTACTACAATCTGAAGGCCGAGAATGGTTGGCAACCCGATTTTAACGAACTGGAACGGATGCCGACTGAAAAGATAAAAGTGATGTGGGTGAACTATCCCAGCATGCCAATGGGCCAGGCTGCCAAAAAGGAGACCTTTGAGAGGCTTGTGGACTTTGGACGCAGGCACGGTATTGTGATAATTAATGACAACCCATATAGCTTTATTCTAAACGACAAACCACTCAGCATTCTCAGTGTGGATGGAGCCAAAGACGTGGCTATGGAGCTGAATTCGCTGAGCAAGTCGCATAATATGCCAGGGTGGCGTGTGGCCATGCTCGCGGGAAAGCGGGAGTTCGTAGAATGGGTTCTGCGTGTTAAGTCGAATGTTGACTCCGGCCAGTTCCGTCCTGTGATGTTGGCGGCCACTCGTGCGCTGGAGTGCGATGAAGAGTGGTTTACTGCCCTGAATGGCGAATATGCCCGTCGTAGGGTAATTGCTGAGCAGATAATGGATGCGCTGGGCTGTGTGTACGACAAGACACAGCGGGGATTGTTCTTGTGGGGGCGTATTCCAGATTATGAACCTAACGCAGAGTCGCTTGCCGACAAAGTGCTGGACAGGGCCAAGGTGTTTGTGGTTCCGGGGTCTATATTCGGAAGTAACGGTGAGCGCTACATCAGGTTGTCGTTGTGCTCCACCCAGGAAGTGCTGGGCAAGGCATTGGAACGAATTAAGAATACGGAATTGAAATAGTGATTATGAATACTACAGAAATAATGACAGACTTGGAGCCGCTGAGTTTCCCGGGACTCCAACTCGAACGTCCGATTGTGATATCCGGCCCGTGTAGTGCCGAAAGCGAGGAACAGGTGCTGGAAACGGCCCGTGGTTTGGCCGCGATAGGAGTGAAAGTGTTCCGCGCCGGGGTGTGGAAGCCGCGGACCAAGCCCGGCGGCTTTGAAGGCATAGGGATGCGTGCCCTGCTGTGGCTCCACCAAGTGAAGCGCGAGACAGGTATGCTTGTGGCTACAGAGGTGGCAACCCGAGAGCATGTGATGGCTGCCATTGATGCCGGAATCGACATACTGTGGATTGGAGCACGTACAAGTGCCAATCCGTTTGCCATGCAGGAGATTGCCGACGCACTCAAGGGGCGCACTACGGCCACCGTGCTGGTGAAGAATCCGGTAAACCCCGACTTGGAGTTGTGGATAGGCGCACTTCAGCGGATTTATAACGCCGGAATCCGACGACTTGGTGCCATACACCGCGGTTTCAGCACCTATGGCAAGCACCTCTACCGGAATGAGCCGCAGTGGCATCTGCCCATTGAGCTGCGTCGTCGCTTCCCCAATATGCCCATTCTGTGCGACCCTTCGCACATGGGTGGCCGTCGTGAATTGATTGCGCCCATATCTCAGCAGGCTATGGACATGGGCTTTGACGGACTTATTATAGAGTCACACAGTAACCCTGACTGCGCGTTGAGCGACAAAAACCAACAGATTACTCCAGAATCACTCAGCCTCATATTAAACACATTAGTTATGCGCGATACAAAACAAACAACAGAAAATCTTGCTATTCTGCGACAACAGATTGACCGGTGCGACAACGATCTGCTGGAGGTACTGAGCAAACGTATGCGCGTTTCGCACGACATAGGCGTGTACAAAAAAGAGCACAATATGCAGGTGGTGCAAACGCAGCGATACGACGATGTGCTCCAGTCGCGCATTCGTCAGGCAGAGGAAATGGGAATAGACGGAGAGTTTATGAAAATCATCATGCAGGCCATCCACGAGGAATCGGTGCGCGTGCAGGTGGAAATCGTTAACCAAGAAAACGAGGAAACAAAAAAATGAAAATAGTGATAATGGGCGCAGGCAAGATGGGAACCTTCCTGTGCGATGTGCTTAGTTTTGAGCATGAAGTGGCAATTTACGACATCGACAGGCAGAGACTGCGATTCACGTTTAATGCAGCACGGTTCACATCTCTGGACGAGATTAAGGAGTTTGAACCGGAACTTCTTATTAATGCTGTTACAGTTAAGTACACCATTAGTGCGTTTAATTCAGTCCTCCCCTATCTCCCCGAAAACTGTATCGTATCTGATATCGCTTCGGTGAAGACGGGGCTTCCCGAATTCTATGCACAGTGCGGTCATCCATTTGTGAGCACCCATCCCATGTTCGGCCCTACGTTCGCCACGCTCGACAATCTGGCAAGAGAGAACGCTATAATCATTAGCGAGGGAAATCACCTGGGGAAAGTGTTTTTCAAAGACCTCTACAGCAAGTTGCACCTAAATATTTTTGAATACACTTTCCGCGAGCATGACGAGACCATCGCATTCTCGTTATCCATTCCGTTTGCCAGCACTCTAGTGTTTGCCAGCGTTATGAAGCATCAGGATGCACCAGGCACAACGTTTAAGCGCCATCTGAAGATTGCACACGGACTGATGTCGGAAGATGATTTCTTGCTGCAGGAAATACTGTTCAACCCTCATACAACCGGCCAACTTGACAAAATTAAGGAGCGCCTTACAGTGCTTCAGGACATAATAGAGCGAAAAGACGCTGTCGCTATGAAGCAATTTCTGGACGGTGTCCGTGCCAACCTGAAATGACGCGCATTAACCTTGGCGTGCTTCCAATCGCCTGCCTATAAGGTTTTTATCTTGTTACCTGCAAATCGTCATGCTTATTGGGTGGTGTTCGACAACGACAGTCCCACGCTGAAAATCAGGTTTAAGTTTGACAAAGTGCCGCTAAGATCCCAGTCCTCATGATACTTGTCGCAGGGCTTGTGGTACCAGACCGGCATGGGATATTTATTGGGTTTGTTAACGTCCACAGGATGCCGGCCGTTCTCCAAAACCACTGCAGGTACCCCCTTCTTAACGAAATTATAATGGTCAGAGCGGTAAAACCAGCCATCAGAGTTGTCGTCGTCGAAAAAGATATACCTGCCCTGAGCGGCGGCGGCAGCCACATAATAATGGTCTAAATCGCTCTCACCTCCACCTAAAATCACCACATCACGAGTCAACTCTGCCGGGCCTATGCTCTCAAAATTGAGGCAAGCCACGGTCTTTTCCATAGGCACAACCGGATGGTCGCAGTAATATGCAGAGCCGAACAGTCCGCTCTCCTCCGATGAGGGGAAGATGAACACCAGGTCGCGGCGCGGCTGGGGCATATCCTTGAACTTCTTGGCTATGAGCAACGCTCCGGCCATGCCGGAAGCATTGTCGGCAGCACCATTATAAATCGAGTCGCCGCGCTCGTCGGGTTTCCCTATGCCCAGATGATCCCAGTGCGCACAGAACACCACAGCCTCTCCGTCCTGACCGCCCCCACGAAGGATGCCGCCCACATTGTGTGTCTTTTGAATGTCGTAAGTTACATCCATCTTCACGTCTCCTCTCACATTCAGGGAAAAGCTCTTGAAGCCGGTTTTTTTAGCCGCGTCCAGTGCCCGATTTATATCCATTCCGGTCGCAATCATCAACTTTTTGAACCCCTCCTCATGTAGCCACCCTCTGACAGCAAGTTCGTTGGCATTGCGCGTAGATGGGTTATATATGCCGAGATTATTACTTATGTGACCATTCACGAGGACATGCCATCCATAACTGGCGGCTTCAGTGTTGTGAAGCACCAGGCAGCCGATAGCACCCTGACGCATTGCCTCTTCAAACTTATATGTCCAGCGGCCGTAATAGGTCATATTGCGTCCTCTGAAGAGATTGTTGTCATAAAAGCCAGGGTCGTTGACCATTACCACCACTATCTTGCCTTTCACATCTATTCCTTCGTAGTCGTTCCAGCCATATTCAGGTGCGTTAATGCCAAAACCGCAAAACACGTACTCCGCCTTTTTCAAATCAATTTTCTCTGTGGCTTGGGTCGTCCAGATGATTGCATCGTCGGGATAACGAAGCACTGCTTTCTTTTTCCCGTTCACAGGGAGCCTAGCGTTCTCAGGCTTGGCCGTAACTGAAATCATCTCAAAGGGCTGAAACCAACTGCCGCTGAATGCCGGCTCTAAACCCATTATCTCCAACTGACGTGCAAGATAGTTCACCGTCTTTTCCTCATACGGTGTCATGGGTTTTCTTCCACCAAACTCATCACGTGAAAGCACCTTTGTCCATTCTCTCAGCAACTGCTCGTCACCTCCAGTTCGCAACAGCTCGTTTGTTATTTGTGCGCTGGCAGTTATCAACCCCATCGCGAAGAAAGCGATTACCGTTATCAACTTCTTCATATTCTTACTCATCAGCATTAATAATCATCCATAGTATATATTTCTGCAAATATACAAATATTTGTTTTTAAAGACAGTGTAAACTCCATAATTTCATGAATAAACTTGCTGCACAAGTTTGTGGAGTTGAATTTCACGTTGGAATGGTGCCCAATGTATTCTTTTCAGGCTTTGCCCTCTTGCATAGTCTTGGAAATTTCTATACCTTTGTTAGCGGAAACCTCATTACCACTATATATTTCGACTAAATGATATGAAACGCAGAGATTTTATAAAAAGCACCGCATTAATTGCTGTTGCCACCGGTGCCGCCGGTGTGTCGAAGGCCGCATCGCTGATTGACGATAGCGCAGATGAATCGCAAGTGCAGGCCGGTAAACTGATAGTTTCGGCTCCTGTGCTGCAGAACTACGCTGAGACGTCGATGGGCATTACTTTCGCCGTTAGTGACATGGCTAACGGCTATGTGCTGATAAGTGAGCATGAGGATATGGCAAATGCCAGGAAGGTGATGTGCGGCGGATTTCGCACAACTGATATAAGCGACAAGGTGATACAAGTGCGGGTTACAGGGCTGAAACCGGCCACCAAATACTATTACCGTATAGGAGCTGACCGCATAGAATACAAGGGCGGTTACAAGATGAAGATAATAGGGAACGAAGAGAACTCTCAAGTGTATCACTTTACTACTGCCGGAAAGGCTGCCACACCGCATTTCTGCGTTATTAACGACACTCATGCACGCTGGGAAGCTTTTCGCAGGGTGATTGAGAAGGTGGCTGAATTGTCGCCCTCGTGTGTGATTTGGAACGGGGATGCCAGTAACTCGGAAGAAACCGTTGACGACCAGACGCGCATCTTCCTTAATCCCGAAATAGAACGACGTGATTACGCATCAACCATACCCTATCTCTTTTGCCCGGGCAATCATGATAGCCGTGGTTGGGCTAATAGGCACCTGGAACGAATGTGGATGTTCAGGCAACCCGAGGAACGCAAGTCGCGCGACTGGGACCTGGGACGCAACTTTGCTGTTCGCATGGGTGACGTGGCCCTCATAGGACTCGACACTGCCGAAGACAAGTTAGATACCAACCCGCTGTTTGCCGGATTATTCAATAGCGAGAAATATCGCGAGGCTCAGACCGAATGGCTTCGCGATGCACTTGCCCAACCGGAAATCAAGAAAGCGCCCTATTTGGTGACTTTCTGCCACATCCCTCTGTTCGACTCCAATCCCCGTCATAATCCCGGTGATGTCAGACCCAATGATGCCGATCCTCAATACACCACCGACTATGCCCTGTGGCAGCGCACATGTGCGCAGATGTGGGCCCCGCTACTTGAAAAGGCAAAGTGCCAGCTGGTGATTACCGCTCACCAGCATTGCTACCGATACGACGCTCCTACTAAGCAACGTCCGTGGGCTCAAATCGTGGGTGGAGGGCCTAATCTGGCTGTGAATGGTAAGACCGACCGTCCTGAGCGCTTCCCCACCGTGATTGAAGGCAAGGTGACAAATGCAGGACTCAGCATTACGGTCTATAATATGCAGACGTATCAAGTGCAGGACCGCTTCACGTTCAAGGCAAGATAGCAGATTCCGGCTCTCGGATGCGTGAAACTTTCTCTCTTTAATGATTCCGTTATGGCTAATGTCGCATCAATTCTTTTCCCGTAGCTGAACCGGAGTTAACCCGAAGTGCTCCTTCACGAACTTGCTAAAAAATGAAGGATTGGGAAATCCTAACAGATATGCAATTTGCGCAATGGTAAGGTCGGTCTGCTTCAGATAGTAGCGGATATCTTCCATCACTTGCTCCCTTATCCACTCGTTAGCGGTCTTGCCGGAATGTTTCTTGCAGATAACGGAGAGATATTTGGGTGATATGAAGAGTTCGTCGGCATACGACTTTACTGAGCGATGCTTCACTTCGCTGGAATGTAGCAACTCAAGAAAACGCTGAAAATGGTTGTTTCCGCTCTTGGCACCGGTCGAGATGTTGCTTCCGTCGGCAAGTTGCTGCTTCATGGCACCGCATAGCCCAAGCATTGCGCTTCGCACAAGCGACTGGATAACCTCTCCCTGGAATGGTGTCTCCGCTCCTTTGTCTATGCAAAGCTTAAGCATGTCGTAGAAGCAAGTGAAGAAAAGAATGTCATCGTCTGAAAGACTGATAACATGGAGGCGCTTGATATACATCACTTCGTTCCAGATACTCATCTTTTCCCGAAGGAAACTCTGTAGAATCTGAGTTGTGAAAAACATGGCCTTGATATTAAAGTCAGGGCTTATCATCAAGTCGGTAACCCTAACATTGCCCGGCATTACAGCCACCTGATTCTGACGCAACTCGATGTTCTGATCGTTAATCTGCCCCGTTATTCGACCGCTTGTACAGACTGCAATAGCACTCATCTGGACGTGCGCCTCGCTCACGATGGCGAATTGCTGGATGCTGTCCACAATCACGATGTCATTGTCTGAGTAGCCAATATGTAGCGCGTCATTGGTAGCAAGTGTCTGAAATGATATTTCTTCTTTTCGCATAGAATGTCTTATTTAGGTGCAAAGTTAGGATATTTTTTCTCAAATATATGTCCTATATGGAATATATTTATGTGGATTTGTCGTTATTGGTGATTTTAATAATAAAGTGTGCCGAATAGGACATGATTATTAAGAGGATTTCTATTAATTTTGTATTCAAATTATAGAAAACGGAAATGAAAAAAAGTGTTTTATTATTGTTGGCCATTGTTGTGCTGAACAGTTGCAATGAGAAGAAATTTAACGGGGTGAAAGCTCCTACAAGAGTAGTCACAGAGATAGTTTCGGCTCAAACAGGCGCGAGTGGGCCAGCATACGTGGGCATCGTGGAAGAGCAAGAGGCCACTGCAGTGAGTTTTACCGGCATGGGTGTAGTTCAGCGCGTGATGGTTAGCGAGGGGCAGGCTGTGAGTCGCGGTCAGCTAATCGCAGTGATGGATGATACACAGGCGCGCAATATGCTCAGCGGCGCTGAGGCTCAGATGGCTCAAGCCAATGATGCCCTGCAGCGTTTCCAGATGCTCCATGACAATGGTTCGCTGCCCGAGATGCAGTGGGTGGAAATACAGAGTAAAGTGGCGCAGGCAAAGTCGCAGCTGGAGGTGGCTAAGAAAAATCTGGCCGACTGCAAGTTAATTGCGCCTGTGAGCGGAATTGTAGGGAAAAAATCGGTAAAGGCAGGAGAAACGGCACTGCCATCGCAGGCAGTGGTGACAATACTTAACATTAACACTGTGAAAGTAAAAGTTTCAGTACCGGAAGCAGAAGTAAGTGCCATTCAGGCTAACTCACCGTCGGAGATAAAGGTAGAGGCCGTGGGCAGGACTTTAACCGGAGGACGAATTGAGAAAGGTGTCCAGGCAGATCCGCTTACGCATACCTACGATATCCGCATAACAGTTGCCAATTCAGACCACAAACTGCTGCCGGGCATGGTAGCAAATGTGGCCTTTGGTCTTGCCGATATTGATGCGGGAATGAGAGTGCCTGTGGCAGCAGTGCAGCGCAATGCCGACGGAAACCTGTTTGTGTGGACTGTGAGCGAGGACAGTACGGCGCACCGTACGATGGTCAGCGTTGGCTCCACACAGGGTAATAATATCACAATATCAGGTGGCATAAGTGGTGGACAACGCATTGTTACCGAAGGGTATCAGAAACTTAGCGAGGGAACGAAAGTGGTCTATTGAACAACGAAATAAGGAAAGATGAAAGAAAAAATGTCTTGGCTCAGATGGCCTCTTGAGCATTATTCCATATCGCTACTGATAATTATCATCCTGTTTTTGCTTGGCATCTACGGAATGTATGTAATGCCGAAAGATGAGTTTCCTCACGCCATTATTCGCCAAGGGGTTGTGGTCGCAGTCTATCCGGGTGCCACTACTGAGGAGATAGAACAGCAAGTCGCCCGTCCGCTGGAACGTTATCTTTTCACTTATGGTGAGGTAAACCGTGACAAGACCACTGCCACTTCGCAGAATGGCATGTGCATAGTGATGGTGAAACTGAATGACAATGTGAACAACAAGGATGAGGTGTGGTCGAAAATCAAGCATGGGCTAAACGGTTTTAAGGCGCAACTTCCGTCAGGTGTGCTGGCCGTCGTGGTAAACGATGACTTCGGCAACACATCGGCCTTACTCATTGCTATCGAGAGCGGACAGCGGAGTTATCGTGAGTTAAAGCAGTATAGCGATGACTTGTCCGACCGCTTGCGTCGCATCCCCTCGGTTGCCAATGTGAAGATGTTCGGTGAGCAGAAAGAGCAGATTTCGCTCTATGTTGACCGAGAGAGGCTACAGGCGTACGGAATCGGGCAGCAGATGCTTTTCAGCCGCCTGCAGGCGCAAGGCATCACCACCTTGAGCGGAGGCATTAGCGATGCTGACCAGCAGATTCCCATCCATGTGGCAGCTACGGAGAATAGTGAAGAAGAAATCGCCGACCAGATTATCTTCAGCGACCCGGTGACCGGTAAAGTGACCAGAGTACGCGATGTGGCCCGTGTGGTGCGAGAGTATGACACGAGCAACAGCCGCATCGAGTACGATGGGCGTCCGTGTATTCTGCTGTCGATGGAGATGACGCACGGTAATAATGTTGTGCAATACGGTGAGCAGGTGGACAAAGTGCTGGACGATTTCCGCGAGAATGAGATGCCCGACGACGTCAGCATAACGCGTATTGCCGACAAGCCTAAAGTGGTATCGCTGAGCGTGAGTTCATTCCTGCGCGACCTCATCATAGCCATGATTGTAATCATCCTGGTAATGTTGGTGCTGTTCCCGTTGCGCTCGGCCATTGTGGCGGCAATCACTATTCCGCTGAGCACATTTGTCAGCGTGGCGTTAATGTATTTAGTGGGAATTGAGCTGAATATAGTAACCCTGGCTGCGCTAATAGTGGTGCTTGGCATGATAGTGGACAATAGTATTGTGGTTATCGACGGATACTTGGAATACCTCGGTAAAGGTTTTGAACCTAAGCGGGCAGCTATAGAGAGCGTAAGGCAATATTTCATGCCTATGATGCTGGCCACGATTTGCATCTGCGCCATATTCTTTCCATTCCTGATTACAATGCGAGGCGTGTTTCTTGATGCTTTGAAGGATTTCCCGTGGACTATTACCATTAATCTTACGGTATCACTTATGCTTGCCGTGACCATAATTCCTCTACTGGAAGTGAAAATTATAAAGCCCGATAAGGTCAGTACTGGCGGCAACGCTATAACCAAGTGGGTGCAAAGGGTCTATGACCGAGTGCTTGACTGGACTTTCTTGCATCCGTGGATTACCATTTGTGGCGGAATAGGGATCATACTTCTCTCGTCAATCATAGTGCCAACACTGAAGATTCGTCTATTTCCATACGCAGACCGCGACCAGTTTGCGGTGGAGATATTCCTGCCGGAAGGGAAGGGGCTGCAAGAGACTACAGTCGTAGCCGATTCAGTCCGCCACGCAATGCAGGGTGACGAGCGTATAACCGGAATAACCGGCTTCATTGGCTGCTCTTCCCCGCGATTCATGGATGCTTATGCGCCTCAGACGGCAGGGCCAAATTATGCTCAGCTCATTGTCAACACCAAGTCTGATAAAGCGACGCTTGACTTATTGGCCGATTATCAACCCAGGCTAAGTGAGGCCTTCCCGAATGCTTATGTGAAGTTCAAGCGCCTTGACTATTTGGAGGTGAATGAACTGGAATATCGTTTCTACGGCAGCGACCTTGACTCGCTGCACGTGGCCTCAGAACGTCTGATGGAGCGAATGCGCCAAATGCCTGAACTGGAGTGGGTGCATACCGACTTTTTCCAGCCCTCCCCTATCATCAATGTTGAACTTGAACCTATCAGTAGCGCGCAGTTGGGTATTACGCGCTCAACAGCGGCGTTGGCACTGAGTGCCACGTCGAGCGACTTGCGTGTGGGGCAGATCTGGGAAGGTGACTACGAACTGCCTGTCGTGGTGAAAGATGACAGCGACCTGACATTCTCTGATGTGGAGAATTTCGGCGTTGCCACACCTGTTTCTATGATTTCCGCAGGGCTGAACGCATCGAACAGCACCGTGCCCCTGCGCCAGATTGCCCGGGTGAAACCTTTGTGGAGCGAAAGCCGCATCGTGCATCGTGGCGGAGAACGTTGCATAACTGTTATGGCACAGTTCGCTCAGGGTGTCTATACAAGCCCGGTTGAGAAACGGATTGCAAAAATAATGCAAGAAGAGATTACTCTTCCTCAGGGTGTCCGCAGCGAGGTCGGAGGCGAGATAGAATATGGGAATGAGGCTTTGCCTCAGATTATAGGTGGTATTGCCATTGCCATGGTTATCGTGTTCTTTTTCCTGCTCTTTAATTTCAAGAAGTACGGCATCACCATCATCTGCATGGCAGCCTTGGGGCTGATGACTCCAGGGGCTTTAATCGGTCTGGGGCTGATGGATCGTGCCTTGGGACTTACTTCTATCTTTGGACTCATTACCCTTATGGGAATGATTATGCGTAACGAGATTCTTATCTTTGAACACGCCATCGACCTCATTAAGAAGTATGTGGATGAACATGGTGACTGGACTGCCGACTGCAAGGCATATAATGAGGCTGTCCGACGGGCGGCGTATGATGCCGGCAAGCGTCGTATGGTGCCCATTTTCCTTACCACTGCAACTACTGCCGTGGGGGTGGTGCCTATGATTATTGCTCAGTCCAGTTTCTGGATGCCTGTAGGTGTCACTATATTCGCCGGAGGTATTGGCACTCTCATTATGGTTGTAACCATGCTCCCTGTGGTTTATTGGAAAGTAAATTTAAAAAAGTCATGAAAAAATTATTAGCAATAGCACTCTGTTCCTTGTGTTTTGGGTCCTTAGCCGCTCAAAGGGCATATAGTCTGGAGCAGTTACTTGATTCAGCCCGTCATAATAACATAGTCATTCGTAATGCCCGCCAAGGCATTGAGGCTGCCCGGGAGCAGCGCAAGGAGGCATTTACCAAGTATTTCCCTAACATTAGTGGTACGGGTCTCTGGTTTAATGCTAACAAAGGAATGGCTGAAACCACGTTAAACCCTTCGGAAATTTTGCCCCCGGCCTTAGCTTCTTCATTAGCCGCATCATTGCCTCCTGAAGCATTGGTTGAACTGGCTAATCCCATCCAGGTCTCAATGATGAAAAATGGGACTATAGGTAGTGTGATGGCCGTTCAGCCTGTATTCGCCGGGGGGCAGATTCTCAATGGCAATCGCTTGGCTAAGGTCGGAGAAGATGTCAGCCTGTTGCAGTTACAGTTGTCGGAAAACGAGGTGGATAAAGCGACTGAGCAATACTTCTGGCAATTGGTCTCTCTTCAAGAGAAAATGAAGACCATTGCAAATGTGGAGGCATTGCTCGCCAGTATTTATAAGGATGTGAATGTGGCTGTTAGTGCCGGAGTTACGCTTCGCAACGACCTGCTCCAAGTGGAACTTCGGCAGAATGACATAGAGAGTCAGAAACTGAAATTGCAGAATGGCATAAGTATAGTGAAAATGATGATGGCTCAGTACTGCGGTCTGCGTGACACATCATTCACTCTGTCGACACATTTGGATTATTCCGTGGAACTACCCGCAAAGCAGGACCATGCGCAAGCGTTGTTCAGCACCACTGAATATAAGTTGCTGGATAAGCAGATTGAAGCTACAAGACTGCAAAAGAATCTTGCTGTCGGTCAGAACCTTCCATCCGTTGCCGTTGGTGCTGGATACAATTATCACAATCTGCTCAACAAGAACCACTCTTTCGGTATGATTTTCGCCACTGTAAATGTGCCTATTTCCGGTTGGTGGGGAGGCTCGCATGCTATAAAGCGCAAGAAGATTGAATACCAAAAAGCCCTCGACGAACAGCACGACAAAGCTGAACTGCTTCAAATCCGCATGCAAAATGCGTGGAACCATGTGGTGGAGGCCCGGCAACAACTCCAAATTGCGGGGCGAAGCATAGAGCAGGCTGAGGAGAACCTGAGAATTCACAGAAACTACTATCAGGCCGGAACTTGCAAGATTTCGGACCTGCTTGAGGCCCAGTTGCTATATCAGCAGTCATGTGACAAGCGCATTGATGCCTTTGCCGATTATCAAAACAGTATTCTGGAATATACGCAATCCGTGGGGCAATAATGGTTGTTATGCTTCAAATTCTTTCAAGCTTCACTATGTAAAAAAAGAACAAGTTCTTTTTGTTCTGCTCTCGTTTTTTCGTAACGTTGGCATAAAAGCCGAAGTTACTCGCACTCGGCATAAAAAAGAACAAGTTCTTTTTGTTCTGCACTCGTTTTTTCGTAACTTTGCAGACAATTTGAAGACAATTTGAAGATAACATTCTTAACAATTCGCATTTAAGAGATGGAAATTACAGCCGCACAACTTGCTGCCATGGTTAATGGAACCGTGCAAGGTGATGGAAACGCAGTTATAAATAACTACGCAAAGATAGAGGAAGCCACAAGAGGAAGCCTCACTTTCTTAGCCAACCCCAAATACACACACTATATCTACACTACTCAGGCAAGCGTGGTTCTGGTTAGAACGGACTTTGTGCCGGAGCATGAGCTTTCCACCACACTTATCATGGTGGATGACCCATACGCAACTCTCGCCCATCTGCTCAACATGGTTAATGCGCAGTCAGCACCCCAAAAACGCGGAGTGGAGCAGCCGGCATTTATTGCCGATGGTGTCATCGTGCCAGATGATGCCTATGTGGGAGCTTTTGCCTACATTGGCAAAGGGGTGACAATAGGCCATAACGTGAAAATTTATCCTCAGGTGTATCTCGGCGACGATGTCACGCTCGGTGATGATGTCACGCTTTACCCGGGCGTAAAGATATATCACGGATGTAAGATTGGCAACCGATGCACTGTACACTCCGGGACGGTGATAGGCGGTGACGGATTTGGGTTCGCACCCCGCCCCGACGGTACTTTTGAGAAAATCTCCCAGATTGGCATTGTTATTCTTGAGGATGACGTGGAAATCGGCTCTAATACATCTATCGACCGAGCCACCATGGGAGCGACTGTTATCCGTAAAGGTGTGAAGCTTGATAACCTGATTCAGGTTGCACATAATGTGGAAATCGGAGAAAACACTGTGATGGCTGCGCAAGTGGGTATTGCAGGTTCCACCAAGATTGGCAAGAACAATATGGTGGGCGGTCAGGTTGGGTTCGCAGGCCACATCACCGTGGGTGACAATAACGGAATAGGAGCTCAGACCGGGGTGCCCAACAGTGTGGGTGACGGTCGCAAGCTCTTGGGGTCTCCGGCAATCAATGCAATGGATTTCGCCCGGCAGAACGTCTATTTCAAGCGTCTTGGCGAGATGTATGATGATCTTCGTCAAATTAAGAAAGACTTGGAAGCCTTGAAAAACGGCGACAAGATGAACAATCCTGATTTTTAACGCAAACAAAATATAATTATAAGATGAAACAACGCACTCTTAAAGCGGCTTTCAGCGTAAGCGGAAAAGGTCTGCACACAGGCGTTTATATCAACGCAACATTCCGCCCCGCTGAGCCTAATAGCGGATACGTTTTCAAGCGCCTTGATTTGGAAGGAGAGCCCACTATCTTGGCTCTCGCCGAAAACGTGATTGAAACTCAGCGTGGCACAGTTATAGCCAGCAAAATCAATAAGGACGCAAAGGTTAGCACCATAGAGCATGCTCTTTCGGCTCTTTATGCAGCAGGCATCGACAACTGCCTTATAGAAGTGGATGCGCCTGAACTTCCCATCCTTGATGGCAGTGCCATTGAGTACTCCATCAAGATTGACGAAGTGGGTTTAGAAGAGCAAGACGCTGATAGGGAATACTACGTGGTGAAACAGAGGATTAAAGTTGAGGATGAAGAGACTGGAGCCTCCATCATCGTGCTTCCTGATGACGATTTCTCCATCGACACCTTGATAGAATTTGATTCGGCCATTTTGCCTAACCAGTTTGCCTCACTCAACTCATTGGACGCTTACAAGCAAGAGATTGCCGGCAGTCGCACTTTTGTTTTCATGCGAGAGATTTTGCCGCTCGTGCAGAATAATCTCATTAAGGGCGGAGACTTGGACAATGCCATCGTCATTTACGACACTCCCATGAAGCAGGAAGAGCTCGACGCTATAGCCGATGCCATGAACGTGCCGCACAAGAACGTTAACGAACTTGGTTATCTCAATAATAAGCCATTGCAGTTTGTCAACGAACCGGCAAGGCATAAGTTGCTCGACGTGCTGGGCGACTTGGCTCTGATTGGGCGGCCTTTGAAAGGACGCATTGTCGCCACTCGCCCCGGACATACTATCAACACCACATTAGCAAAGAAAATACGTGCCGAGTTGCGTCGTCAGAACGTTCAGGCTCCTGTTTATAACCCAAACGAGGCACCTGTCATGGATGTGAATAAAATCCGTTCCATCCTCCCCCACCGCTACCCTATGCAGCTTGTGGATAAGGTTATCGACATTCAGGAGAACTTCATAGTAGGAGTGAAGAATGTTACCGCTAACGAGCCGTTCTTCACAGGTCATTTCCCTGAGGAACCTGTTATGCCCGGTGTGCTTCAGGTGGAGGCAATGGCGCAAGTGGGTGGTTTGCTCGTGCTCAGTTCGGTGGATGAACCTGAGCGCTATTCCACTTATTTCATGAAGATTGACAATGTGAAATTCCGCCAGAAAGTGGTGCCTGGCGACACCATCTTATTCCATGTTTCGTTCCTGACACCGCTGCGGCGTGGATGCGCTCTGATGCGTGGTCTGGCATTTGTGGGTGAAAAAGTGGTTTCGGAGGCAGAATTCATGGCCCAGATAATCAAGAACAAATAATGGGAATATATGAACGCAAGACATCTATCTTACATAAATCCGGGAGCAAAAATCGGGAATAATGTGCAGATTGGTCCGTTTGTGACGATTGACGACAACGTGGAAATCGGCGATGGAACCATAATTGACAGCAATGCTACTATTTGCTCAGGAGCCCGAATCGGAAAAAACTGTCACATTCACTCGGGCGCTGTTATCGCCAACATTCCACAGGACCTCAAGTTCAAGGGCGAGGATACGATTGCAGTCATAGGTGATAACACCAGTATTCGTGAGTTCGTCACCATTCACCGTGGCACGGCTTCTAAGGGAAAGACTGTAGTGGGCAGCAACTGCCTTATAATGGCATACTGTCATGTGGCACACGATTGTGTGCTCGGTGACCATGTGATAATGTCGAACACGGTGCAGCTGGCCGGCGAAGTTGTGGTTGGCGACTGGGCCGTTATTGGCGGTGGTTCACTTGTGCATCAGTTCACACAAATAGGTCAGCATGTTATGATTCAGGGAGGTGCGCTTGTTAGCAAAGATATACCGCCCTATGTACTGGCCGGACGATATCCCCTGTCGTACGAAGGCGTAAATTCTGTGGGTTTGCATCGTCGCGGCTTCACCGAGGACCAGATTAACGCCATCCAAAGTGTTTACCGTGTGCTGTATCTGGAGCGACTTAACCGCACCAATGCCATCGCCAAGATTGAGGCGGAACTGCCACAAAGCCAAGAGCGTGACATAATAGTCAACTTCGTTAAGGATTCTCAGCGAGGCATCATCCGAATCGGAATCTGACCAATTGGTGTCCCTTGCCTTATGCTTTTTGTAGAAGTCTAAGGGTTTTTTCGCATCTGCGACCGGCGAAGAAGTGGTTCAGCACTTCTGCGAACACATCATTTGGGCAAACGACATCGAACAAAGTCATCGACGACCTTAATTTCATGGCGTCGGTATTCCCCAGAATATTCCCGGCACTTTTATCCTTATGTGATAAGAGTGCCGTAGTTATTTCCATGAGCCGGGAAGATAAAACCTCATTCTGGAGATATTCCAAGGCTTCTGCCTCCGATGAAATGCCGTAGTAGTTTGAGTTGTAACTGAACCCAAGTCCCTTCATTTGCGGAAACACGTACCATATCCAGTGCCCGGTCTTCCTGCCACGCCTGATTTCGGCCAGTGCTTGCGCATAACTGCCAGCGGAACTGTCTTGTGCGTGCAAAAAACGCTCTGTGTTATATTTGCTCATAGCGTTGTTATTTTGATGACTCAATTTCTTTCAGTTTCTTGCCATCGCCCAGTTGGTAGTAGATGTTCATCAGTGCATCGCGCAAAGCGGTGTCGTAGGGATTCTGCTTATAGGCGATTTCAAAGTGTGGTAAAGCCTGCTTATAGAGTGAGGAAAGATTGGATTTCAGCTTTTTGCGTGACATCGACTGGTTCTCTTCGCGGAACTTTATAGCCTTGTTATAGTAGAAGCGTCCCACATTAAACTGTGCTTCAGCATTTTCGGGGTTAGCTGTAATAGCTTTGTCATAGTAAACAAATGCAGAGTCGAGCCCTTGTGCGTTTTCCACTACAAGACCTTTAAGGTTAAGCAGTTTGTCATCAGTGGGTGATAGTGTGAGAGAATTGTTGATATAGGTATGCGCAGCCTCATAGTTCTTAAGCGAAATGTAGTGGTTGATGAGAATGCGCGAATATGCGTCGTCGGTTGTGCCGTAAGCCTCATAAGCCTGTGATACCATTGAGATGTACTTGGATTTTTGCTTCGTTCGCTTGTAGCAGTCAATGGCCAGGTCCATCGCTCCCTTGCTTTTGTACCCGTAGCGCAGGGCTTGCTCAATGGCTTCGGCCGTTTCGGCGTAGCGTTCCTGATAATAGAGGTCAATCCCTTTGTAGTAGCACACAAGTCCCATAACCGAATCTGGCACAGAGAAATTGTGAACTGCGGCCTGCGGTGACTCGGCCAGAGTGGTGTAAACAGTGAGAAGTTTGTGGGAACTTTCGTACTTCTTACTTTCTAACTGGCTATAACCCAGATATAAGTAATCAGACGCATGTGCATATATCCGCTTCATGATGTCCTTGGAATTCTTGGCTCTGTAGCGGGGCGCCCCAGTTTTCTTGTCGATGCGTATATTGCCTTTCTTGTCGAGCAGATAAACTGTGTCGAGAGGTAGTGCTTTCAGATAGAAGTCATATGCTTTAATCAGAGCGTCAGCCCGGTCCTGAGCATTCACGTTCTTCCCTATGGCGATGTTGTCGCTGTACTTGTCATAGAGTGCGAATGCAATGTTTCCGGCAAGAGCCCATGCATCCACCTTGTCTTTGGTCTCGGGATGAGAGAATGCCGGTTGCAGGCTGGCGAGTGCTTTTTTGTACGTGTCGATTGTAGGAGAAAGTACACCGGAACTGATTTTCACTTCATCCACCAGTTTCTGTTGTGCAATTGTCGCGCTGCACGCTGCTATAGTCAATAATATTAATAATATTTGTCTTCTCATACAAATCGGTGTAGTTATTAGGTGAGTTCAAGAACCATCGTTACTTTTATTAATTTTTAGAACACACCATTAGGTAATCTGAATTCTTAAAAAACGCTACGCATTGCCTTGACGTGCGATGCGTAGCGTTAGACTTGTACTTTTTATAAATTACTCTTTGTCAAGCGCATCGGCTTTGCTGTCTTCCTTAAGCTGGTGATATATTCTTGCCAGCAGGTCTTTTGCCTGAGGATCGGTCTGTCCTGCAGCTTTGCTAAGTGTGTAGGCCTTCTCCAGATAAGTCATAGCATCACGGCAGATGGGATCCACTTTGGGCGCGAGCTGTTCATCGGTCAGGTCGGGGTTGTTGTCAATGATTTTTGCGGCGCGAAGATAATAGATGCGTCCCACGTGCAGGAAACCCTGAGGAAACTTCGGGTCAAGCTCAGTCGCCTTCATGTAGAAAGGCAGAGCTTTCTCTATATCACCATTGTTTTCCTTCTCCTGCTCCTCAATAATAATACCCTTCATATCCACGATGAAGGCATCGTTGGGATTGTCGGCAAGAGCACCGTCGATTGTGCCAATTGCGTCCTCGTACTTCTTGGTGTCGAGCAAATCCTGAACTTTGTAGGCAAATGCTGCGTTCCAGAAGTCGTTGATGCTGTTCTGGGTGTAATGGAGTTTCTTGGCCTCAGTGAAGAGATTGTAGGCGTCGTTATAGTCTTTGCCGAAATATGCGCAGAAACCTTCCAGAAACTTAATCTGACCAAGTACTGTGTCGGGCATAGCGGCTCCATTGTTCTTCGACTTGGCATAGTCGGAATTGCTTATTTCATAGAAGATGCCATAAGCCTTTTGACCGTTGGCATAGTCTTGAGCCTCGCGGAAGTAGTCGCCGGCGCTACCGAAATCGTTGGCATGCGAAACCAGGGTCTCCAGAATTTCCTTAGAGTGTTTGGTCTTGAACTTAGGCTTACCTGTCTTCTTGTCGATTTTAGGTGTACCATCCTTGTTGGTTTCCACCACACTGTCCAGAGGCAGGGCCTTCTTGAAGTAGCCATAGCCGTCGAGCAATGCCAGGTTGGCTCCTTTTTCGTCCGATTCTTTGCCAAGCACCTTCTGCTCGAAATTCTTGTCGAACAGGTGGAATGCAGCCTTACCGGCAACCATCCACGTCAGGGCTTCGTGCTGAGTCTCAGCATTGGTAAAAGCCGGGGTGAGCTTGCTGATAACTGCATTGTAAGCCTCAGCGTTGGTGCCGATAGATGCAATTTGATTCTGCGCATCCTCTACAAGTTGCTTCTGAGCCATGGCACTTGTTGCCATCATAGAAGCGAATGCTAAAAATAGAATTGCTTTTTTCATGTTAAGTGATAGTTTATAGTTGTTTAAAATTCATTTTCCTCATTATTATCTTCATTCAGGGGCTCATCGGCCTCCGGTGCGATGATGTCGTCGGCCGGGCGCATCACTGTCCCGTCCTCGTTGAGCATCGAATCTTCTTCAAGCACCTCCGGCTCGGTGTCCACCTTGCAAACCGATGCTATCTCATCGTTCTTCTTCTCCAGGTTTATCAGGCGTACACCTTGCGTTGCACGTCCCATTACACGAAGTTCGGAAACCTTAAGACGGATGGCAATCCCCGACTTGTTAATGATTACCAAGTCGTTGTTGTCGTTCACATTCTTGATGGCAATTAGCTTGCCGGTCTTGTCGGTGATGTTCATTGTCTTCACTCCCTTACTTCCGCGGTGTGTTACGCGGTAGTCTTCGAGTTTGCTGCGTTTGCCCATACCTTGCTCCGAAACCACAAGCACCTCATCGTTGGCTGTGGCACGCATACATATCATGCCCACCACCTCGTCATCATCCTCGCTCAGTGTCATGCCCCGCACTCCGGTAGCGGTGCGGCCCATGTTGCGAATTTCGGTCTCGTTGAAACGGATTGCACGTCCGTTACGGTTAGCGAGAACTATCTCGGAATCGCCTTCGGTAAGCACAGCTCCTATAAGTTGGTCGTCTTCACGGATATTGATCGCGTTCACGCCGTTAGTGCGTGGGCGAGAGTATTCAGAGAGACGCGTGCGCTTCACTATACCCTGCTTGGTGGCGAATACGATGTAGTGATTCATGTTGTATTCAGGCTTTGTTAGTTCAGTGGCTCTGATGAAGGCATATATGCGGTTTTCCGGACCAATATTGAGCAGGTTCTGAATTGCGCGCCCCTTGGAATTCTTTGAGCCCTCAGGAATCTCGAATACGCGAAGCCAGTAGCAGCGACCCAGTGCTGTGAAGAACAGCATGTAGTTGTGGTTTGTGGCCTCATAGATGTATTCTATGAAGTCTTCGTCGCGTGTATCGCTACCCTTAGCCCCTACTCCGCCGCGGTTTTGCGTGCGGTACTCGCTCAGCGGTGTGCGCTTAATGTAACCGAAGTGCGAGATTGTGATAATCATCGGGTCATCAGCATAGAAGTCTTCAGCGTTCATCTCGTCGGCCGAATATTCTATCTGTGTGCGACGCTCGTCACCATATTTCTCTTTGATTTCAGTGAGTTCATCTTCTATCACTTTGCGGCACACATCCGGGTTGTTGAGGATATCCTCAAGGCGCTGGATGGTTCTCATCAGCTCTTCCAACTCGTCGTGAAGCTTGCTCTGCTCCAGGTTGGTGAGCTGACGCAGACGCATTTCCACTATGGCACGAGTCTGCACATCGTCAAGGCCGAAGCGCTCCATCAAGCGCTCCCGAGCTTCGTCGGTTGTCTTGCTGCTGCGGATTATGCGAACCACCTCATCGATGTTGTCCGATGCCACTATCAGCCCTTCCACGATGTGCGCACGCTCTTTGGCTTTTTTCAGCTCAAACTGCGAACGGCGAATCACCACGTTGTGACGGTGGTCGAGGAAGTGCTGAATCAGTTGCTTCAGATTCACTAACTCCGGACGGCCGTTCACAAGGCACACGTTGTTCACGCTGAACGACGACTGCAGCTCAGTCATCTTGTAGAGTTTGTTTAGGAGTACGCTGGCATTGGCGTCTTTCTTCACGTCAATCACAATGCGCATTCCCTGACGGTCGGTCTCATCGTTGATGTTTGAAATGCCTTCAATCTTCTTTTCCTCTACAAGTTCAGCTATCTTTTCAATGAGTTCGCGCTTATTGACATTATAAGGGATTTCGGTCACCACTATCTTGTCACGATCGTGCTCGCTCTCTATTTCACACTTGGCGCGCACCACGATTCTTCCGCGTCCGGTCTCAAACGCTTCCTTCACGCCTTGATATCCGTAGATTATACCGCCGGTGGGGAAATCGGGTGCCTTTATGTATTTCATCAGTTCCTCAACTTCCATGTCGGGATTCTCGAGCAGAGCTATGCAGCCGTCGATGGATTCGGATAGGTTGTGCGGAGCCATGTTTGTTGCCATACCAACGGCTATTCCTGATGCACCGTTCACCAGCAGATTCGGGAAGCGTGTGGGCAATACCGTGGGCTCCTCCAAGGTCTGGTCAAAGTTCCAGTCAAAGTCCACTGTATCTTCGTCAATGTCGCGAAGCATTTCCTCACCCATCTTGGCAAGCCGTACCTCGGTATAACGCATTGCGGCGGGACTGTCTCCGTCCACCGAACCGAAGTTACCCTGTCCGTCAACCAGTGTGTACCTCATGGCCCAGTCTTGAGCAAGGCGCGCCATGGCAAAGTAAACCGACGAATCCCCGTGTGGATGGTACTTACCAAGCACATCTCCAACGATACGAGCCGATTTCTTATGCGGCTGATTGGAATAGTTTCCCATTTTCGACATACCGAAGAGCACCCTGCGGTGAACCGGCTTAAACCCGTCGCGCACGTCAGGTAGTGCACGCGACACAATGACCGACATTGAATAATCAATGTAGTCACTCCTCATCTGGTTCTCAATGTTGATCTCAATAATTCGATCGTTTATCATCACTTAATATTTAAATAATTATCATTAATTATCTTCTGTCACATCCTGTCAGTGTCATTGCCAATGTGGCAGAGGCCTGTCTTATTCTACAATTAACTTACAAAGTTAATAAATTTTCTTGACTTTCGGCTCATTTTTACAGCGATATTTTCTTAAATTTTCAAAAAATTGGCACAATATTTGCAGTACTGTTTTTAATTGAATTATCGCGTGGCGGATTTCACTGGCTGGACTCCGACGCAAATTAATAGGAATGACGATATGAAGAATGCTTATAATAACATAATTAACAGTATATTAAACAAGGCTTTCAGCGAGGCCAGACGACTCCGGAGCTCGCAGGTGATGCCTCAGCATATAGTCCTTGGCATTTTAGACGCCAAAGACAGTCATGCGTTTAATATGCTCTCCAGTCTCAACGTTAATCTCGACAGGCTTAAACTCGACATGGAGAACGAAATAAAAAGAAATAACGAGCGTTATGTAAATGCCAGTAACGCAGAAGCACCTTCGGGGGAGCCTGTAATGAGCCCGATGGTGCACAATCTGTTAAAAGATACTCTTATGGAGGCAAAGGCTCATAATAGCGATGAGGCCGACAGTGAGCATCTGTTTCTGGCGTTGCTCAAGAACACAAATAACAATGATTTTATGAAAAAAATGAAAGACATGAAGATTGATTACGATACAGTGGAGGCGCTCATGCGGAGCGATGCCATTTTGCCGCGAGCTAACGCCGACTTCGCGGAAGAAGACGACGAGGACGTGGGCGACGACGGGATGGAAGATATAAGCCGTAGGTCTTCTGCCTCTACCAAGGCTACAAAAGGCACCGGACAAAAGGGAACTCCGGCACTCGACAAATTCGGCAAGGACATAACCCATCTGGCTTCCGAAGGGAAACTCGACCCTGTTATAGGTCGTGAAACTGAGATTGAGCGATTGGCGCAGATTCTGAGCCGTCGCAAAAAGAACAATCCTGTGCTAATAGGTCTGCCTGGCGTGGGTAAGTCGGCCATTATCGAAGGGCTTGCTCAGCGCATAGTGGAGCGTAAGGTGGCACGTGTGCTGATGGATAAGCGGATTGTGGCTCTGGATATGTCGGGCATTGTGGCCGGAACTAAGTATCGAGGGCAGTTCGAGGAGAGAATAAAGGCTGTTATCGACGAGATGGCGGCTAACAAAAATATCATTCTCTTCATCGATGAGATTCATAACATTGTGGGTGCCGGTAATGCCAGCGGCTCAATGGATGCAGCAAATATGCTAAAGCCGGCCTTGGCGCGCGGTGAGTTCCAGTGCATAGGCGCCACTACCCTCGACGAGTACCGGAAAACCATTGAAAAGGACGGTGCCCTGGAGCGCCGTTTCCAGAAGGTGATGGTTGAGCCCACTTCGGCCGAAGAGACTGTTCAGATTCTGAAAACGATAAAAGACGTTTATGAGAAGCACCATGGTGTGAAATACACCGACGAGGCTCTCGATGCGTGCGTAAAACTTACCGACAGATACGTCAGTGAGCGTTCGTTCCCCGACAAAGCCATCGACGCTATGGACGAAGCCGGTTCCCGCGCGCATATATCCAAGGTGGTTGTGCCTAAGGAGATCGAGGAGCTTGAGAGCAGAATAGCCGAAGCTCAGGAGAATAAGCATAACGCTGTGCTTGCCCAGAACTTTGAGATTGCGGCAAACTATCGCGACCAGCAGGAAAAACTTAAACTGGAGTTGCAGGAAGCCAAGGAGCGCTGGGAAAAAGACCTTGACACCAAGCGCGAGACTGTGGATGTGCACGATGTGGCAGAAGTGGTGGCCATGATGACTGGCGTGCCGGTGCAGCGCATTGCGCAGTCCGAGGGGCTGCGTCTGTTAGGGCTCAACGATGACCTGAAGAGCAAAATCATTGGTCAGGACGATGCCATCGACAAGATTGCGCGAAGTATTCGCAGGAATCGTGCCGGGCTGAAGGACCCCAACCGCCCTATCGGGTCGTTTATGTTCCTCGGACCTACCGGTGTGGGTAAGACTCTGCTCGCCAAGCGCCTTTCGGAATATCTGTTCAACTCTCAGGATGCGCTCATTCGTATCGATATGAGCGAATACATGGAGAAGTTCACGGTGTCGCGTCTTGTGGGTGCACCTCCGGGATATGTGGGCTATGAAGAGGGCGGCCAACTCACTGAAAAAGTGCGCCGTCACCCCTACTCCGTGGTTCTCCTCGACGAGATAGAGAAGGCTCATCCCGATGTGTTCAACATGATGCTTCAGGTTCTGGACGAGGGATGCCTTACTGACAGTTTTGGCCGCAAGGTGGATTTCAAGAACACCATCATTATTATGACTTCAAATATCGGTACGCGCGAACTGAAAGACTTTGGCGCCGGTGTGGGATTTAACACCAGCGAAATAACAAAGGAGCGCTCCGACTCGGTAATCCGCAAGGCTCTTAACCGCAGTTTCTCTCCGGAATTCCTTAATCGTGTGGACGATATTATCACTTTCTCCACGCTTAGCCGTGATGCTATTATGAAGATAATAGACATAGAACTCTCAGCGTTCTACAAGCGCGTGAATGAACTGGGCTACACTCTGGAGATAACCGACCGTGCGAAGAAATTCGTCGCCGATAAGGGCTACGACAGCCAGTACGGAGCGCGTCCGCTGCGACGTGCCATCCAGACCTATATCGAGGACCCGCTGTCGGAGATGCTTCTGCGTAATGAGGACAAACTTAGCGGCACCATGGTGATTGACATCGAGAATGACAATACTGTAGCCGCATGGCGTGAAAATTCTGAAGACTAAAAAAATATGATATTATGCAAAAAGGTACTATTGGGGTAACAACAACTAATATTTTCCCCGTAATCAAAAAATTTCTTTACAGCGACCACGAGATATTTCTGCGTGAATTGGTTTCAAATGCAGTGGACGCTACACAAAAACTGAAAACGCTGGCCGCTGCCGGCGAGTTTAACGGCAATACCGAAGGTCTCTCCGTGCGTGTCGCTCTCGACAAGGAAGCCGGAACCCTGACTGTCAGTGACAATGGCATTGGCATGACTGCCGAGGAAGTTGACAAGTACATCAATCAGATAGCGTTTTCGGGAGCCGAGGAGTTCCTGAACAAGTACAAGGACAATGCTTCGGCAATTATAGGTCACTTTGGTCTGGGCTTCTATTCCGCCTTCATGGTTGCCAAGAAAGTGGAAATCCGCACGCTATCTTATAAAGAAGGCGCGAAAGCCGTGTGCTGGACTTGTGACGGCTCTCCTGAGTTTGAGATGGGCGACTGCGACAAGGTCGAGCGTGGAACAGACATCGTGGTGTATATCGATGACGAAGAGAAAGAGTTCCTGGAACAGGGTCGCATTGCCACTCTGCTGGGTAAATACTGCAAGTTCCTGCCTGTGCCGGTGGTGTTCGGCAAGGAACAGGAATGGAAAGACGGCAAGTATGTTGACACCGACAAGGACAAGGTCATTAACGACATTGAACCTCTGTGGGCACGTAAACCTGCCGACCTCAAGGACGAGGACTACATCAAGTTCTACCATGCCATTCAGCCAGCCATGGAAGACCCGCTGTTTTGGATTCACCTGAATGTGGACTACCCGTTCACTCTGACAGGTATCCTTTATTTCCCGAAAATCAAGAATAACCTGGACATTCGCAAGGACCGCATACAACTTTATTGCAACCAGGTGTTTGTCACCGACAGCGTGGAGGGTGTTGTCCCCGATTTCCTAATGCTCCTGCAGGGTGTGATTGACTCCCCCGACATTCCGCTGAATGTGTCACGCTCCTACTTGCAGAGCGACCGTAACGTGAAGAAAATATCGTCCTATATCACCAAGAAGGTTGCCGCTCGTCTCGAGGAAATCGCTCGCAACGATCCCAAGGCATTTGAGGAGAAGTGGAACGACATCAAGATTTTCATTGAGTACGGCATGCTTAGCGATGAGAAGTTCTGCGACTCCGCTATGAAGTTCGCTCTGGTTGAGAATGTTGACAAGAAGTTCTTCAAACTCGACGACTACAAAAAACTTATCGAAGCCAACCAGACCGACAAAGACGGAAATCTCGTCTATCTTTATGCGACCGATAAGGAAGCGCAGTATTCTCACATCAAGGCCGCAACCGATAAGGGTTACGACGTACTGCTGATGGACGGTCAACTCGACACGCCTTTCATAGGTATGCTGGAGCAGAAGAACGAGAAGTCTCGCTTCGCTCGTGTTGATGCCGATGTGATTGATAATCTTATCCGCAAGGAAACCGACACGCAAAGCCAACTGGGCGAACTGGAGAAGACTATCACCACTACCCTGTTTAAGTCGCAGATACCTGCTCTTGACAAGGCCGACTTCATGATAAATTTCGCATCTCTGGGCGAATCGGAGCAGGCTGTTGTCATCACTCAGAGCGAGTATATGCGCCGCATGAAGGAAATGGCTCAGTTCCAGCCTGGAATGGGCTTCTACGGCGAACTGCCCGACAGTTACAACTTCACTCTTAACACCAGTCATCAGGTTGTAAAGAAGGTGGTTGATTCAGCGGTGGAAGCACTCAAGGATGTGGTGTCGCCTCTGGATAGGCAAATTGCCGTCCTGGAAGGTGAAATTAAGGTGATTCGTGACAGCGACAAGGACAACAAGGGATTGCCAGATGACCAGAAACACGAAATTGCTGACAAGGAAAAACAGGTGAAGGAACTGCGCGACAAGCGCGAGGATGCCATAACCGACTATGCCACAGGGCAAGATACCGTGAAGCAACTCATCGACATTGCCCTGCTGGGCAACGGGCTCCTTAAAGGTGCGGCCCTCGACAACTTCCTGCGCCGCTCGGTGGATTTGCTCAAGTAAGCCATCGTGACTGATGTCACGGCATGATATTATTAATGGTGCGATATCCTAATGGACGTCGCACTATTTTTACGATAGAGTCTGATATCTCATTATTCTGCTGTCATTTGGGCTGTCAGGGCCTCGGCGCACCGCTCGCCGTCGATTGCCGACGACACAATGCCTCCTGCATAGCCGGCTCCTTCTCCGCATGGATACAGACCCTTGACGTGAATGTGACATAATGTCATGGCATCTCGTGGAATACGCACAGGCGATGAAGTGCGGGTCTCAACTCCTATCATTACGGCATCGTTAGTGAGAAAACCGCGGGCTGAGCGGCCAAACTGGATGAATCCTTTCCGCAGGCGGTCGGAAATGAATGGCGGCAGCCACAGGTCGAGCCGCGATGGTTGCAGTCCGGCCGGGTATGATGCCGGCGGGATGTTCTTCGATTGACGCTTGTTCACGAAGTCTTCCATTCGCTGAGCACCTGCCACTTGGCTGCATCCTGCCTGACGGAAACACTCTGCTTCCAGCGCCTCCTGGAAGCGCATCACTCTTAGCGGGTCATGAAGGCTGAATTTATCGGGAATATCTTCCTGACGGATTTCCACCACAATTCCGGAATTCGCCCAGTAAGTGCCACGTGTTGAAGGCGACATGCCATTCACCACCAGTTGGCCAGGGGCGCTTGCCGCAGGCACCACCACTCCGCCGGGGCACATGCAGAACGAGTACACTCCGCGGCCTTCCACTTGAGTCACGAAACTATATTCCGCGGCTGGCAGATAGGCTCCGCGTCCGCCGGGGTTATGGTACTGTATGGCATCGATAACGTGTTGTGGATGCTCCAGGCGCACTCCCATGGCGATTCCCTTTGCTTCAATGCTGACACCTCTGTCGTTCAGCATGGTGTAAACGTCACGTGCCGAGTGCCCTGTGGCGAGTATGACCGGCGCTGTGAAGCGTCGTCCGTCGGCACAGATAACTCCGGTCACTTCATCGTTCTCCGTAATCAGTTTGGTAACACGTGCGCCGAAGTGAATCTCTCCGCCACAACTTAAAATGGTATTACGGATGTTCTCTATTATTCCGGGCAACTTGTCGCTACCGATATGTGGGTGAGCGTCGATGAGGATGTTTTCACTGGCTCCATGCTGATGGAAGATGGAGAGGATTCGCTCCACAGAACCGCGCTTCTTGCTGCGGGTGTATAACTTGCCGTCGCTAAACGCTCCGGCTCCACCTTCTCCAAAGCAGTAGTTTGAGTCGGAGTTTACGATTCCTTGCGTGGAGATGAGTGCCACATCCACCTTGCGCTCGTCCACTTTCTTGCCACGCTCCAGCACTATGGGCTTCACACCGAGTTCTATCAGACGCAGCGCAGCGAATAATCCGGCTGGACCCGCTCCTACCACCACGGCACTCCGCTCTCCTTCCACCTTGTTGTACGTAATGGGGCTGGAAAGGCCTATGTCACCCATTGGCTCATCAACGTAGGCTCTGATTTTCAGGTTAATCATCACTCGCCGCTGGCGTGCGTCAACGCTGCGTTTAACTGTCCTGATGCCGCTCACGCGCGACGCGCTCACTGATAGCTCATTGGCCACAAGCTCCAGCAATCTTTCATTGTCGCACGCTGTGCGTGGGTCTGTCCTGAATTGTAACTCGGTCACCATATAACTTTCGATTAATTATTATGCAAATTTACATAAATTCAAATAAAAACCGGTACCTTTGCGCCAAAATACGAATATATGGACAAAAGAACGATAAAAGGTGTGCTGTTCGACCTGGATGGTGTGCTTATCGACACCGAAGGCAATTACACCGTTTTCTGGAATAAAGTGAACGAGGTTATTCCCACAGGCGTGGATAACTTCTCAAGTGTGATAAAGGGCTCTAATCTGGCAACTATCCTTAATACCTATTTCCCGCCTGAGCAGCATGCGCGCGTGGTGGCGATGCTCAACGAGCATCAGGCCGCTATGCGCTACGACTTCTTCCCCGGAGCCGTGGAACTGCTTGATATGCTTCGCCGACGCGGCATACCGGCTTGCCTGGTGACAAGCAGCGACACTAAGAAGATGCGCAGCCTCTATAATCAGCATCCTCATTTCAGGGAATATTTCAGCGGTATTGTCACAGGCGACATGGTGAAGAAGCCTAAACCCGACCCTGAATGTTTCCTGCTCGGTGCAGGGCTGCTGAATCTGCCCATTGAGAACTGTGTGGTTTTTGAGGACTCGTTCAACGGCTTGGAAGCCGGTCGCCGTGCCGGAGCCGCTGTGGTGGCTGTGGCAAGCACTAATTCTCGCGACTCGCTCAAGGGCACTGCCGATGTTATCATCGATGGCCTGCAAGACTTCAGCCTGGAAAACCTTGGCCTATGACAAAATAAAATCACCCCCGCTCTTGGAAGTGATTCTTTTTTTCTGCCCTGATGGATTCAGTTCAGAATGCCTTGAAACTCATGTCCAGCGACTTCACCGAGTGTGTGAGTGCTCCTACCGAAATATAGTCCACTCCGCATTCTCCGTAGTCGCGAAGGGTGTCGATGGTGATACCTCCTGATGATTCGGTCTCAAAGCGGCCACCAATCATTTCCACCGCCGTGCGTGTGAGTTCGGGACTGAAATTGTCTAGCATGATGCGATCCACATTGCCGTAATCCAGCACCTGCTGCAGTTCGTCCAGATTCCGCACCTCTATCTCTATCTTCAGGTCTTTCCCGTTCTCCCGGCACCACCGGTTGGCATTGGCTATCGCGTTCACTATACCTCCGGCGAAGTCCACGTGATTGTCCTTGAGCAGTATCATGTCGAACAGGCCTATGCGGTGGTTGCAGCCTCCGCCTATCTTCACCGCTTCCTTTTCCAGCAGACGCATTCCGGGCGTGGTTTTGCGTGTGTCGAGCACTCTGGTCTTCAGCCCCTCAAGTCGTGCCTGGTAGCGTGCGGTGGTAGTGGCTATGCCGCTCATGCGCTGCATTATGTTGAGCATCAGGCGCTCTGTCTGAAGTAGCGATTGCACCTTCCCTTCCACCACAAATGCGATGTCTCCGGGTTTCACGTGTGCCCCGTCGTTGATGTATGTAGTCATCTTCAGTTCAGGGTCGAATTTCTCAAACACGCGCCGTGCTATCTCCACTCCGGCTAAGATGCCTTCTTCTTTTATTATCAGGCGGCTACGGCCCATTTCCGTGGCCGGAATGCAACACAGTGTGGTGGCGTCGCCGTCGCCTATATCCTCGGCAAATGCGAGCGATATCAACTCATCAATAAGTTCCTCTCTCGTTTTCATAATAGTTATATGTGGTTTTTGCCAACAAATTTAGTGAAATTTGCTTATAATTCCATAACTTTGTCCTAAAAATGATGAGCAATGAAAATCTCTCTCGCTGTTATAGGAAAAACTTCTTCTGAATTTGTCAGCCGAGGCATCACGGAATATGTGGCTCGACTCAAGCACTATGTGCAGTTCGACGTCTGTTATATCACCGACTCCAAGAATACGCGCAACCTTACTGAGTCGCAGCAGAAGCAGAACGAGGGAAAGAACATACTCGCCGCCGTTGATAGTTCTGATTTTGTGGTGCTACTCGACGAACGGGGCAAGGAGATGACTTCCGTGGATTTTTCCAAGTATATCCAGAAGCGAATGCTTAGCGGCGTTAAGCGCGTGGTGTTTGTCGTGGGTGGCCCCTACGGCTTCTCCGACGAGGTCTATATGCGTGCCAACGATAAGATTTCGCTAAGCAAGATGACGTTTCCGCACGACTTGGTGCGACTTATATTCACCGAACAACTCTACAGGGCTTTCACCATCCTGGGCAACGAACCGTATCACCACGAGTGATTCCCTGCCTCCACATCAGTCCCACATCAGTTCCTGTATGACAGCATCGCTGAGCAGCATTCCTTCATCTGTGAGGAATAGTCTGCCGGCGTCCTCTCGCATTATGCCTTGTTCCAGATATTTGTGCGCTTTTGCCTGAAGCGATACTTTAACTTTATCTCCGTACTTCTCCCCTATTTCCATTACGTCAAGTCCGTCGGCCGTACGCAGTGCCACCATCACGTCTTCATCATACCGTTCCTCGGTGGTCATGATTTCCTCGCTGAAAGGTAGTTGCCCTTGCTCCAGAGCGGTGATATATGCCATCAGGTCGGCCGGATTGCTGCGCCTCACATGGCCGTCGTAGCTGTGCGCGGCTGCTCCCAGCCCCACGTATGGTGTGTGGTCCCAGTACGACGAATTATGGCGTGAGCGGTAGCCAGGTAGCGCATAGTTCGATATCTCATAATGCTCGTAGCCGGCCTCTTTTAACCGCCCGACAATAAGCCGGTACATCTCAATGCACAATTCCTCGCCGGCTTCTGTCACCTCGCCCCTGAGGCGCCTGTTCCACAGCACGGTGCCTTCCTCATAAGTGAGATTGTAGGCCGATATGTGCTCAGGTCTAAGACTTAGCGCCTGTTCCACCGATGCGTTGAGGCTCGCCAAGTCCTGTCCGGGAAGGCCGTAGATAAGGTCGATGCTCACGTTCTGTATGCCGGCATCGCGAATCGCGTTGTAGGCTGTTATGGCACACTCGGCATTGTGCCGGCGGTTAATGGCCGCCAGTTCCGCGTCGTTAAAGCTCTGCACCCCCATGCTGACGCGGTTCACACCCAGCTCCACCAGGCTCTTGATGTAATCTCCGGTCACGTCGTCAGGGTTCACCTCCACCGTAAACTCCTCCACTCCGCTCAGATCCAGCCACCGCCCCACTCCCTCGGTTATCCGGCCCATCTGGACTGGCATGAGCTGCGACGGTGTTCCGCCTCCCAGATAGATGGTCTTGATTGTCTCGGCCGCCCCCAGCTCATTGCGGCGCCTTCGGGCTTCCTCCACTATGGCGGCCACATACCGGTCGGTCAAGTCCAGCCGGTTTGTAGAGTAAAAGTCGCAGTAGATGCAGCGTTTTTTACAGAATGGAATATGAATGTAGAGTCCTGCCATCGGTGCAAAAATAACTAAACTGCGAGAAATTTAATCAAAGATATGCGCATTTTTTGAAAAAAACTTTAGTATTCGCGTATTATTCATTAAATTTGTAGCTGATTTGGTGTAATGCGAGATTGCACTACCTTTCTGCAAGTTAAAAACATAAAATTAAATAATTTAAATTATTGATAAATGAAAGTTTACAAGACTAATGAGATTAAAAACATCTCGCTGTTAGGTAGCAAAGGCTCGGGTAAAACCACACTCGCTGAGTCTATGCTTTTCGAGTGTGGAGTTATTAACCGCCGTGGCACCGTTGAGGCTGGAAACACAGTCTCCGACTACTATCCTGTTGAAAAAGAGTATGGCTACTCTGTGCTTTCAACAGTTTTTTATGCCGAGTTTAACGGCAAGAAACTTAACGTCTTCGACTGCCCGGGAATGGACGACTTCGTGGGCAACGCTGTTACCGCTCTCAACGTTACCGACGCAGGCGTAATCCTGGTGAACGGCCAGTACGGAGTGGAAGTGGGAACTCAGAACATCTTCCGCACAGCTTCCACCATTAAGAAACCCATTATCTTCGCTATCAACAAGCTCGACGCCGACACGGCCGACTATGATAACGTGCTCAACCAGCTCAAGGACACTTTCGGCCCCAAGGTGGTGCCCGTTCAGTTCCCGGTGGCTTGCGGCGCAGGCTTCAACAGCGTAGTGGATATTCTGCTCATGAAGCAGCTCACTTGGGCTGCCGAAGGCGGCAAACCTACCATTTCCGACATCGCTCCTGAACACAAGGACCGTGCCGACGAAATGTATCAGGCTCTCGTAGAAATGGCGGCCGAGAACGATGAGGCTCTCATGGACAAGTTCTTCGAAGAAGGCGCACTCTCTGAGCAGGAAATGCTCGAAGGTGTTCGCAAAGGTCTTATCGACAGCAGTATCTACCCCGTATTCTGCGTAAGCGCGCTCAAGGATATGGGCGTTCGCCGTCTCATGGAAGCTCTGGGCGACATAGTTCCGTTCGTAACAGAAATGCCAGCACCCGTCGATACAGCCGGTAACGAGGTTAAAGTTGACGCCAACGGCCCGCTCAGCCTCTTCTTCTTCAAGACCACCGTTGAGCCGCACATC
>CALAVE010000074.1 GCA_937892215.1 uncultured Porphyromonadaceae bacterium | reverse complement strand
CTGGAGAAATAGTGCCAAAGACATTCTATTTTAATAGAAGTAATGTGCTTAGCCTGACGGTGGGTTACCACTTCGGCCTCTAATCGGATAAAGACAGTATTGTGTAACGACTATTTTGTGGCAGGCGGTGGTGGCGTGCAGGCTGAGGGGGCTGCGCGCCACCACTTGTTCGGCAAGGCAGAAAGGAGGTCATCGTTGAAATATGGATAGCTTCAAAATTAGGGTTGTGGGGGTTAAAGAATGTTATATGATTTGTACGGATGGTATAAAATTAGGAAATTTGTAGAGAATTAGGATATTATGCTAATGACAGGCCCTGAAAAGTAGCGGATATGTAAAGAAGTACATTGCATAAACCGAGAAATATCAGAAGAATAAGATGTTTTATGCATGGCGAAGTTAACTAAAGACGGACTGCTGGCCAAAATCAAAAACGGCCAGCCCATGACGCTGCGAGAGCAGATGACTCTCACGGCGCAGCTTAGTGTGCCTGCCATGATGGCTCAGCTGTCAAGCATAGTGATGCAGTATATCGACGCGTCGATGGTGGGTAGCCTCGGTGCTGACGATTCGGCCTCGATAGGGCTGGTTTCCACCACGCTTTGGCTTTTCGGGGGGCTGTGTTCGGCGTTGGCGGCCGGATTTTCGGTGCAAGTGGCGCATCTTATAGGCGCTAATCGTAGCGGTGACGCTCGCGGTGTGTTGCGTCAGTCCATAATTGTGTGTCTGGCGGTGAGCTCGTTACTTGCTCTCTCCGGTATCGTCATCAGCCCACACCTGCCTTATTGGCTGGGTGGCAGCAGCGTGATAGCCGGTCACGCGTCGCAGTATTTCATGATACTTATGCTATGCCTTCCGTTCCTTGAACTGGATATTCTGGCTGCCGGAATGCTTCGCAGCAGCGGCAACATGAAGGTGCCGAGTGTGCTGAGCATACTAATGTGTGTAATGGATGTGGTGTTCAACTTCTTGCTAATATTCGATACCCGGACGCTGACGGTATTTGGATTGGACATGACTGTGCCCGGTGCCGGGATGGGTGTTATGGGAGCGGCTTTAGGCAGCGCGCTTGCCGAGGTGGTGACGTGCTTGCTGATGATGTATTTCCTGTGTTTCAGGTCTGGTGAACTGAAGATTGTGCGCGAGCGAGGCTAGTACAGGCCGCATAGCGAGGTCTTGCACCGGGCGTTCCGCATAGGAGCCCCTATAGGCTTGCAGCACGGCATAATGAGCACCGGTCAAGTGATAATTACGGCCATTGTGGCGCCACTTGGCAGTGTGGCTATTGCTGCCAATGCCTTTGCTATCACAGCCGAGAGCCTGTGCTATATGCCCGGATATGGCGTGTCGGATGCGGCGACCACGCTGGTAGGACAAAGCGTGGGGGCACGTCGGCGTGAACTCGCCAAGCGCTTCGCCTACATCACCGTGGGGCTGGGTATGGCCATAATGACGGTGATGGGCGCACTGATGTACGTTTTTGCGCCAGAGATGATGAGGCTTATGTCGCCTGTGGTCGAAGTCGTGAAACAGGGTGCGGAGGTGCTGCGCATCGAAGCGTTTGCCGAACCTCTCTTCGCCGCATCTATTGTGTGCTACGGCGTGATGGTGGGAGCCGGCGATACTCTGCGGCCGTGCATCATGAACCTAACGAGTATGTGGGCTGTGCGCCTCACTCTGGCCGCACTGCTGGCACCGCAATACGGTTTGCGCGGTGTGTGGATAGCCATGTGCGCAGAGTTGTGCTTCCGTGGCTCCATTTTCCTTATCAGGCTGGTGCGTGGGCGCTGGTTGCGCGGAATTGAGACTTCAACAGATAACAAATAACAGTATAACAGAATAAATAATGGAAATAATTAAGGACAAAGAATTCGGAGGCGAACGACCATTGTTCGGAACTCACGACCTGCAGATTGAGAACGTAGTGATTCGTGCCGGCGAGTCGGCTATAAAGGAGTGCCGTAACATTACCGCCGTCAAGTGCCGCTTTGAAGGCAAATACCCGTTGTGGCACGTTGCCGGCTCGGAAATCCGTGAATGCTATTTCGCTCCGGAGTCACGCTCGGCTATCTGGTATTCCGATGACATGGTGATGACCGATACGGTGATTGACGCGCCCAAGTTCTTCCGTGAGATGAAGAACCTGCGGCTGGAGCGGGTGGTACTCAACGATGCCGACGAGACTTTCTGGAACGTGGACGGTCTGGAACTGCACGACGTGAAGTTGCACGACGGCACATATCCGTTTATGGGCAGCCGCAACATCAAGGTCTATGGACTGGAGAGCGACAGCAAGTATGTGTTCCAGTATGTGAAGAACGTGGAGATTCATAACGCGCGAATTGTCACAAAGGACGCGTTCTGGGAGACGGAAAACGTCACAATATACGACAGTGACATCGATGGCGAATATCTGGGATGGCACTCTAAGAACCTTCGACTGGTAAACTGCCGCATTGCAGGCACGCAGCCGTTGTGCTATGCCGAGAACCTGGTGCTGGAGAACTGCACGTTCGCGCCCGATGCCGACCTGGCTTTCGAGTTCTCGTCGGTCGAGGCCGACGTGGTGGGGCACATCCATAGCGTTAAGAATCCTTCGTCAGGCAGAATTGTGGCCAACAGTTACGGCGAGATAATTATAGACAAATATATCAAGGAACCGGCTAACTGCAAAATCCTGAAGAGAAATGAAATATGACTTTGATGCGCCTGTTGTGAGACGAGGCACGGGGTGCTATAAATGGGACTGTGATGAAATGGCTACTGACGTAATCCCGATGTGGGTGGCCGATATGGATTTCCGCGTGGCCCAGCCTATTATCGATGCTTTGCACCGCCGTGTGGAGCATGGTGTGTTCGGCTATGAGAAAGTGCCTGATGCCTATTATGACGCAGTCATAGACTGGTTCTCGCGCCGCCATGGATGGAAGATTGAGCGCGAATGGATTCAGTACACTACCGGAGTCGTCCCGGCCTCTTCGGCGGTCATTAAGGCTCTCACTGGAAAGGGCGACAAAGTGCTGGTGCAGACTCCGGTCTATAACTGCTTCTTTTCATCAATAAAGAACAATGGCTGCGAGGTGCTCCGCGCGCCCCTGCGTTTCACCGGTTCCACCTACGAAGTGGATTTCTCAGAGTTTGAGCGAATCGTAAGTGAGGAAAAGCCGCGGCTGTTCCTCATGTGTAACCCCCACAATCCTGTAGGCCGTGTGTGGTCGGCCGATGAATTGCTGCGAATGGGCGAGATATGCCTCCGATACGGAGTAACTGTGGTTTCCGACGAAATCCACTGCGAACTGGTGATGCCCGGGCATAAGTTCACGCCTTTCGCTTCATTGTCGGCCGAGATGCAGTCCAATTGCATAACGCTGAATTCGCCCAGCAAGTCGTTTAACATTGCCGGGCTGCAGTGTGCCAACATAATTTGCAATAACAGCGAAATTCGCGCCAAGATCGACCGCGCGCTTAATGACAACGAGGTGTGCGACGTGAATCCGCTCGGTGTGGAGGCCGTGATTGCGGCTTATAACCAGAGCGAAGACTGGATTGATGGGCTGAACGTGTATCTCTGGGATAATTACCGGTGCCTCAGGCGGTTTTTCGCTCAGAATATGCCGCAACTTGCCGTATGTGAGCTGGAGGGCACCTATCTGGTGTGGGTCAACATCGGTTCCACTGGGCTGAGTGCCGACGAACTGACTCATAGGCTGCTCAGCGAGGGCCGAGTGCTGGTCAACAGCGGAATGATGTACTCCAACGGCGCGAGCGAGGGGCGCGACTTCATCCGCCTGAACATTGCCTGCCCGCGTAGTCAGATGATGGAGGGCTTGGAGCGTATCTCACGCGTGATGCAATCCTTGTAGTAGGCTGGCGCATATAGTAACAAAGAGCGGTGGCACTATGTGACGTGCACCGCTCTTGTAAGTTCGGTAGTGTTACGCGCTATTCTACTTCTTGCTTGCAGCCTTCTTCACGGCTTTCTTGGCCGGAGTTTTCTTGGCAGCGGCTTTTTCCTCTACCGCCTTCTTAGCCGGAGTTTTCTTTGCGAGAGCCTTTTTCTTCTCCGGTTCAGGCTCAGTTTCAGCTTTGAAGTCACCTGCTATGTCCTTCACTATGTTGTTGCGCAGCATCTGCACTTCGCGGTGCAGTTGCTCAATCTCGTTCTCCTGATTGCGGATGGTGAGAATTAGCGAGTTCAGCTCTTCACTCTCCACACCGGCCGGGAATTGCTCCTTAACGCGTGTGCGGAAGTCGGAGAGTACGTTCATATAATTGGTGAACGCGGTGTATGGCGAGTCGTAGGGGCTATAGTGTGAGTGCACCGAACCGTCGTCGCTGTGCTTTGTGCTCATGTAGAAGAAGTGGTCGCTTGCCTGCAGATAGTACCAGTCCTGCTTGATGCGGCGGTCGTTGCACAGACGCACTCGCTCGGAAATGGAGTAAAGTTTCTTCACCGCCTCCTGCTGGAGCGTGTTACCCAGCCATGCGCTGGTGTCGCGTGCCTCGTCGGCCCAGGAAATGGGGTGGAGCACCGAAAGTTCGCCCACCGGTTTCAGGCGTGAAATCACTTCACTCGGGGTCATGAAGTGGATGTCGTGCTGAGCGGCAAACCGCGGCAGGGCCTTGATAAACTCAAATATTCCGCTCTCGCGCGGCTGAAGTTCGCCCAGTGTCTCGTAGTTCATGAACAGGTTCACGAGTTGCTCTTCTTGAGGCAACTGCGCAATCCAGTTGATGTACTTGTCGGCTGTGAGCGGATATTCGGCCCAGTCGAAGTTGTTGAAGCGGAACGAAATGTCGTCGCTCATCTTGCTGTTCTTCAGCAGCAGCTTCAGTTTCGGAGCCGATGCGGCGGTGTAGATGTAGTTAGGCGACTTCCATCCCAGGATGTGCTTGGCGCCGTCGGTGATGGCTCCCTTGAACCCCATTGACTGCACCATGGCGGCGATGTCGTCGTCGTAGATAAGCTCTGTGTTGCGGAATACCTTGGGACGCTGCCCGAAGAGGTCGTAGATTTTCTTGTCGTGCTCTTTCACCTGTGCCACAAATTCGTCCGGGTCCTCAAGCGATGCCAGTGAATGGGCGTAAGTCTCGCTCAAGAACTCCACGCACCCTGTGGCGGCCAGTTCCTTCATCGAGTCGATGAACTCCGGCACATACTGCTCCAGCTGCTCCAGCGCCGTACCGCTGATGGAGAACGCCACCTTGAACTTGTTGCCGTATTCCTTGATAAGTTCCAGCAGCATCTCGTTGGCAGGCAGATAAGAGCGCTGTGCTATACGTGTGATGATGTCATCATTAGCGAAATCGTCGTAGTAGTAATGGTCGTTACCGATATCGAAGAAACGGTAGGTCTTCAGTCTGAACGGCTGATGTATCTGAAAATAGAAACAAATTGCTTTCATATCTGTAAAATATTAAGAGTGATTATGGATTAACGAGGGAATTATAGATGTTGATTACCTTGGCTCCGGCCTTTTTCCAGCGAATCTGGTCCACTTCTTCCAGACCGTTCTCGTGGAGCTGCTTGAACATGCCCGGGTACTTGATGATGGAATACATCGCATCGGCCATGGCGTTGATGTCCCAGTAATCCACCTTGATTACGTTGTCCAGAATCTCGGCGCAGCCCGACTGCTTGGAGATAATCGAGGGTACGCCCATCTGCATGGCCTCGAGCGGCGATATGCCGAACGGCTCACTCACGCTGGGCATCACAAACACGTCGCTCGCCTTTAGCATCTCATACACCTGCTTACCCTTAAGGAAGCCTGCGAAGTGGAAGCGGTCGGCTATGCCGCGGCGTGCGGCAAGGCGTATCATTTTCTCCATCATGTCGCCACCGCCGGCCATCACGAATTGCACGTC
>CALAVE010000073.1 GCA_937892215.1 uncultured Porphyromonadaceae bacterium | reverse complement strand
CCGGGGCAGGATTCAGGTGTACGTCACCCGCGACGACATCTGCCCGGACGAGAACAAGGACCTGTATAACCAGGTGTTCAAGAAGCTGCTCGACCTGGGCGACTTCATCGGGGTGAAGGGCTTTGTGTTCCGCACGCAGACAGGCGAAATCTCGGTCCACGCCAAGGAACTGACCGTGCTGGCCAAGAGCCTCAGGCCGCTGCCGGTGGTGAAGGAGAAGGACGGACAGGTGTTCGATGCCTTTGAAGACCCCGAGCTGCGCTACCGCCAGCGCTATGTGGACCTGATTGTGAACCAGGGCGTAAAGGACACGTTCCTCAAGCGGGCCACCATCCTCAGGACTATGCGCCAAGTGTTCGACGAGGCGGGCTTCACCGAGGTGGAGACCCCCATCCTGCAGCAGATTGCAGGCGGGGCCAGTGCACGCCCCTTCATCACCCACCACAACGCCCTGAACGTGGACCTCTACCTGCGCATCGCCACCGAGCTGTACCTCAAGCGCCTCATCGTGGGCGGCTTCGAGGGCGTGTACGAGATTGGCCGCAACTTCCGCAACGAGGGCATGGACCGCAACCACAACCCCGAGTTCACCTGCATGGAACTTTACGTTCAGTACAAGGACTACAACTGGATGATGAGTTTCACCGAGCAACTGCTTGAGAAGATATGCATCGCGGTGAACGGCTGCAGCGAAACCGTTATCGACGGAAAGACCATAAGTTTCAAGGCACCGTATCGCCGCCTTCCCATCTTGGACGCCATAAAGGAAAAGACGGGGCACGACCTGAACGGCAAAGACGAGGGCCAAATCCGCGAGATAGCCAAAATGCTCGGCATTGAGGTGGACGAGACCATGGGCAAGGGCAAACTCATCGACGAGATATTCGGCGAGTGCTGCGAAGGCGACTTCATTCAGCCCACATTCATAATAGACTACCCCGTGGAAATGTCACCACTTACAAAGATGCACCGCAGCAAGCCCGGACTCACGGAGCGCTTTGAACTGATGATTAACGGTAAGGAGGTGGCTAATGCCTATAGCGAACTTAACGACCCAATAGACCAGGAGGAGCGCTTTAAGGAGCAGATGCGACTTGCCGACAAGGGCGACGACGAGGCTATGATTATAGACCAGGACTTCCTGCGCGCGCTACAGTATGGTATGCCGCCCACAAGCGGTATAGGCATAGGCATCGACCGACTGGTTATGCTCATGACCGGTCACTCTTACATCCAGGATGTGCTCCTGTTCCCGCAGATGCGTCCTGAGAAAGTGGCTCCTCGTGATAAGGAAGATGCGTTCACAGCACTGGGCATTCCCGCCGAGTGGGTGGCTCCTATCCAGAAGGCCGGCATTCTCACCGTGAGCGCACTTGCTTCACTGGAACGGCCGGGAAAACTTTTCCAAGACCTTCTTGACATCAACAAGAAGTACCACCTGGGGCTTAACGCCCCCACAGCCGACACAGTGAAAGCGTGGGTTGAAGCTGCTGCGCGTTAATTGCGTAGCCGCCAGTATAATAAGAAGATTTAACGTGGGCACAGCAGCCCTCTTGTAAATCTTAATTTTATTACCTAACTTTGCTCGGTTGAACGCTTTATGACAATTTTAGGCTACACATTGGCTCTGGTTTTGGCAATCGCGATGCTTGGTGCTATCTTTTCACGGGACATTGATACGCCCGATTTCCAGAACATTATAGCTCTGGAAATAGCCCCAACCGAAGTTACTGAGCCACAGATGAGCCTGAGATGCATAGACGATGGCATTATTATTTTCTCGCACGAGCCGCTGCAGATGAGCCCTCAGGACACCGCCCACCTGGTGGTTACCAAGACCAAGCAGGCAGTGCTGATACAGGAGAAACGCGGAGAGACGGCACCTTGCGAGAAAATTTCCACAAAGGCCACCGCAGTCATTACCACACTGCCGGCGCAGACATTCACGGTGAGATTTGAGAGCGAAATCACCGGCCAATGGGCATCCTGCCGGCTCACCTGCACCCAAGGGACGCAGGTAACGCCAGCACTACATTACTGATTTTTAACAGTGTAGCGTACAATTTAGATTACAACAGTGACGTTAATAAGATACATGACACTAAAAAATTACTTGAAGATGATAAAGAAACTATTCATTACACTGATTGCCATCATGGCTGTTACGCTCAGCGCATCGGCCAGTTCCGATGGCATGTGGAAAGTCCACCCCATTTTCAATGCCGCACCTCAGAACGTGGTGGATGCCGGCAGTTATGTTTACTACGTGGTGAGCAACAACCTGTTCCGCTTTGATAAATCCACACGTGAGAGTGTGGTTTTGGGCAAGGGCAGCGGTATATCCGACGTGAAAATCACTCAGATATATTACAATGCTGACAAGAATTTCATGCTTGTGGTTTACGACAACGCAAACATCGACATCATCAAGCAAGACGGCAAGGTGATTAATGTCCCCAACATCAAGGATGCAGTGATGACTACCCAGAAAACCATCAACCATGTGGCATTCTCAAGCGACGGGACATATATTGCAACCGCTTTCGGATATGTGGTGCTCGACAATGATTCTTTTCTGGTGACCGACTCCAGGATTTTAGGTTCAAACGTGGCTTCGGTAGCGAGAGTAGGAGACCTGATACTGCTTGCCACCGACAACGAACTCCTGTCGGTTCCCGCCAGCAACAACCACGAGACACTGTCGCAATTCTCTTCCACCGGTCTTGCCACAGGAGCCATCACACCCATCAGCAGCGATAAGTTCTTCCTGAATACCGGTAGCAGTTTCTCGCTCGCCACCATCAGCGGCGAAAATGCCATCAGCGCAACAAGCATCGCTGCCGCAAGCGCAACAACCGTGCAACGGACAGCAACAGGCTTCATCGCGAGTTTCTATGCCAACAAATACTATATCACTTTCGATGCTGAAGGCAACAAATTGGCGCAGACATCGGGCAATGCCGAGTTGTTCTCATCGATTGAGAGCGACGGTTCGTTATGGGGAATCTCCACAAGCGGGCTCAGGCACGTGGGCGTAACCAGCTACTACAAGCCCAACAGCCTATCCATTGCCATACCGTGGCACATGTACTACAACCAGAGTCAGAACAAGCTCTACGTCACGTCGAAAGGACATTCGGCAGTGCTCACCGGCAGCAACCAGTCACCAATCATGATATTCACGCAGGACCTTAGCACCGGCTTGTGGACCAATTCATCGCCCACGCCGTCGATAGCGACAAACGCCGACTGCTTCGCCGCCCACCCCACCGACCCGAATACATACTTCCTGGGAACCTGGCTCTATGGCACGTACAAAGTAACAAACAACAAAGTGGTTACACGCTACGACTGGACGAACTCTCCGCTCATCAAGGTCAGCAACTACTACTGCCACAACATGATAGCCTTTGACAAGGACGGCAACTTGTGGATAGTTCAGACCGACAATTCCAATTTTGTATCGGTGCTGCCGGCCACTAAGGTGGGACAAAGCACCGTAACATCAGCCGACTGGCTGCAACCTGTGGTGCCGAACCTGGTAAGCAACCAGCGCGCCAACTTCCTTATCACCCCCAACACCAACATGAAAGTGTTTGTCAACGGAGACTACGGCAAGCCATTCTTCGTGTGGAGCGGTGAGCCAGACGGAGAGATAACCTCCCGCACATTCACCTCATTTATCGACCAGGATGGCAAAGCAATTGAATGGACGTGGGTATATGAGATGAAGTGCGACAAGAGTGACGAAGTGTGGGTGGGCTACTACGACGGAATGTTCAAGTTCGACCCCACGCAGGCATTTAATTCTGACTTCCGCGTGACCCGCATCAAATCGGCCGACGGAGCCCCGATGCTCGAAGGTGAGCAGGTGAACAGCATAGGTGTGGACCGCTTTAACCGCAAGTGGGTGGGCACCAGTTCACAAGGATTGTTCCTTCTGAGTGCCGACGGCTCTGAAATCATCAAGCATTTCGACAACACTAACAGTATGCTGTCGTCCAACCTCATCTACAAAGTTTACTGCAATCCCGTAAACAACTCGGTATATGTGTCCACATCCAGCGGATTCCTGGAGTACGTGGATGGCGAAACAGCCCAGATTACCGACTACTCTGCCACTTACGCATCTCCAAGCCCGGTACCGCACAACTTCACCGGCTATGTAACCATTGCCTCCCTTGTGAGCGACTCTTACGTGAACATCACCGACGCAGCCGGCAACCTGATTGCATCCACACAGGCCGAAGGCACTACGGCACACTGGGACGTGTGCGACAACAACGGTGCTCGCGTGGCTACCGGCACCTACTACATTTGCGCATCGGCCAGTGACCCCGACACCCGCGATATCGTGGGCAAGATACTGGTGGTGAAGTAATCGCGACGAAAGAAACATCTTCAAATTTTTTAGTTCATGAGCGGATATGCCTCGCAACAGCGCATATCCGCTTATCATTTCCATGCGCCCACACACAATTTAAGCGGGTGATTCACGTTAAATTATAAATAACAGATTCATTTTCATGATTATGAGAAGACTTATCATATTAGCGGCCGTGGTTCTGGCCGTGGTGAGCGCATCTGCTCAAGGCTTTGACACATGGTTGTTCCACCCGTCGTTCGGCACCGGAATCCAAAACATCTACGATACCGGTGACGGCGTTTACTATCTGGTGGACGGCAACCTGTTCCGATATGACAAAGACACCGAGGAAAACGAAGCGCTATACAAGGGCAATTACCTGAGCGACAGCGATATCACCGGCATTTACTATAACTACGATAACGACGCGCTGGTGGTGGTTTACAGCAACTCAAACATCGACGTTATTACCAATAACTACCTGGTTCACAACCTGCCGCAAATCAACAACCTTGTAACCACATATTCCAAGACCATCAACGACATAAACTTCGACAGCGAAGGTAACATCTATGCCGCCACCGACTTCGGCTACGTGGTGTTTAACTTCAAGACGATGGAGGTGGATGAGTCTCGCTTTTTCTACAGTTCCGAGTCAAACTCGGCCACGGTATCGGTGAAGTCGGTGGCCATCGTGGGTAACAAACTGCTCATCAGTGCCAACGACAAGTTATACATAGGTGACAAGAGCCGGCACTACGACAACCTCTCGGAAATGGATTCACAAGAACTCATATCAGGAAAAATACGTCCTATCAGCGACACCCGCTTCTTTAGCCACAGTTACGTGCTCTATGTGTGCGAACTGAACGGGAGCACCCTAAGCAAAGACGCTATAGCCTGGAAAACAGCAACTTCGGTTCAACGCACGGGGGACGGATTCGTGGCAAACTTCAGCAACGACAATTTTATCGTAATATTCGACAGTAACGGCGCCACAACCAAGACCGTCCCCGATACGAACAACGAGATATATTCGTCGCACAACGGTAACGACTCATGGTGGGCACTCGGGACACAGGGTATTCACCAGATTGACGCGGACGGGACATCATCGAGTTACATCAAGCCCAAAAGCCTCACGATGTCGGTCCCATTCCACATGGCGTACAACACGAAGCAACGGCAACTCTACGTCACAGGCCGTTCTACGAATGCCCTCTTCGGTGCATCAGGGCCAGCGACCACCGTTAACACCCTCAGTGACGGATTCTGGGAAGACGTAACCCCACAGCCGGTGATAGACAAAGGCGGAAACTACGAGCCGGTCTTTGACCCCTCGGATCCCAATACCTACTATCTGCCCACATGGTTCGGCGGACTCTACAAGATTACCGACGGCGAAATAGTCATGGTGTACGACTGGAGCAACAGTCCGATGATATTCATAGACAACTACTATTGCCATCCGACAATCGCCTTTGACATGGGCGGCAACCTATGGGTGGTTCAGACCGATGAATTGAACAGTTATGTGATGGTTCTACCCAAGTCGAAGTTAGGGATGACCAACGTAACAGAAAGCGACTGGATTGTGCCCAAAATCAGCGGAGTTACGGGAAACAAACGCTCCCAGTTTGTAGTTACCAGTTCCAATATCAAGGTTTTCGCCAACGGAGATGACGAGAAAGACGTAACCATCTGGGACGATGGAGGCAATCCCTCATCATCATCGATACGCACCCGCAGTTTTAACAAGAGTAATACCTACGACCAGGATAACAAGCAGTATGACTGGCGCTTTGTTTACGACATGGTGGTGGATCAGAATAACCGCGTGTGGATGGTGACCAACAATGGTGTAATCTCGTTTGATCCGGCCGCGATTCTGGCGGGGACCGGCACCATCAACCGCACCAAAGTTCCACGCAACGACGGGACCAACCTTGCCGACTATCTGCTGGACGGCCAGCAGGTGAACTGCATAGCAGTGGACGGAAGCAATCGCAAGTGGATAGGCACTAACTCGGCAGGAGCATTTCTGGTTAGCGAGGACGGCTCTCAGATACTGCGGCAGTTCAACACCCAGAACAGCGCCATCCCCTCAGACAGAATATACCAAATATGCTGCGATCCCACCTCAAACTCAGTGTATTTCACTACCGAAGCCGGTTTTGTGGAGTATTTCAGCAATGCCACGCCGCCACAGAGCGATTACTCCAACATTCTGGCCTACCCCAATCCTGTTCGCCCAGACTACACCGGTCCCATAACAATCACCGGCCTGATGGAGAATTCCTACATCAAGATTGCCGACGCAGCCGGGAACGTGGTAGCCACCATCCGTTCAAACGGAGGTATGGCCACATGGGACGGCTGTAATTACAGCGGCCGACGCGTCAAGACCGGCGTTTACTTCGTGTTCGTATCACGTGGCACATCCGACGGCGGCTCAGGCTCAGCAGTGACAAAAATCCTCGTTGTGAACTAATCCGCACACCACCTATAATCCCAATCACAGCGCCGGATGCAGTTTAATTCACTGGAATACGTAATATTTCTGCCGGTAGTGTTTCTGCTCTACTGGTTCGTGTTCAAGCGGCACAAGTGGCAAAATTTGTTTCTGCTGGCCGCAAGTTATCTGTTCTACGGCTGGTGGGACTGGCGATTCCTGCTGCTGATAGCGTTCACGTCGGTATTCAGTTACGGCTGCGGACTGCTGATAGAGAGATATAGCGGCAACCGGAAGCGTCAGAAAGCCATAAACACCATAAACATTGTGGTGAACCTGGGCATTCTGGGCGTTTTCAAGTACTTCAATTTTTTTGTAAGCAATCTTGTGGCCCTGTTCGGGCAATTCGGCATCACACTCGACGCTCCAACGGTGAAAATCATACTTCCTGTGGGCATCAGTTTCTACACCTTCCAAGCGCTGAGTTACACCATCGACATCTATAAAGGTAAGATTTCCGCATCGCGCAATCTGATTACCTATGCCACCTACATAGCATTCTTTCCGCAACTTGTGGCCGGACCGATAGAACGAGCAGGCAACCTGCTGCCCCAGTTCGGCAACCGCCGCACGTTCAATTACGCGCAGGCCGTGGACGGATGCCGGCAACTGCTGTGGGGCTTCTTCAAGAAGATAGTGATAGCCGACAACTGTGCCGTGGCAGTGGACATGGTGTGGAACGGGTACAGCAGTTATTCAGGCATCAACCTGGTGGTGGAAGGTCTGTTCCTCTATTCAATTCAGATTTACTGCGACTTCTCAGGCTATAGCGACATCGCCATAGGCACGGCTAAGTTGTTCGGCATCAACCTGATGCGAAACTTCAACAATCCATATTTCGCACGAAACATTCCCGAATTCTGGCGCCGGTGGCACATCTCGCTCACCACCTGGCTGCGCGACTACATCTATTTTCCTCTGGGCGGAAGCCGCTGCCCCAAGCCACGCATAGTGCTGAACACCATCATAGTGTTTCTCGTGAACGGACTGTGGCACGGGGCCGACTGGACATTTCTGGCATTCGGACTTTATCACGGTCTGATAATCACAGTGTTCATCATTTTCGGCATCAAGACCAAGTTTCCCACCGACGTGGCGCAAGGCCGCCTGCTTCCGTCGCTGAAAGAGGCCGGTATGATGCTGCTGACATTCGCGCTGGTGTGTATAGGCCGCATACCCTTCAGAGCGCCAAACCTGAGCGAAGCTGTATCATTCACGGGCCAATTGTTCACGGCACCGTTTTTCCAGTTGCAGCATCCACGTAACGGCATAGCCATAATATTCGCCGTACTGCTGCTTGCCATTGAGTGGACGCAGCGCGATAAGCAGCATGCGCTGCAATTCACAGGCGACGGCACCATAGCACGCCACGCTGTGGCACGCTACGTCATATACGCCGCTCTGATGATGGCCATTGTGTGGTACTCCAGTTCAGTTCAAACATTCATTTATTTCCAGTTCTGATGAAAAGGTTCCTAATCAAAATAGCTTACACCGTGTTGCCGTTGTGGCTTCTGTTTGTTGGAGCCTACGTCTATTTCATAGGCTACATAGAACCGAACGCCACCGGAGACCTTGCCGTGATAGGACACTTGCCTATGGACAAAGCACATGTGTACTATCCTGACCAGCACAACCCGCTACCCATCCTTTACGAAGAAATCTACGATACAGCCCAGATTCAGGACAAATTCCATGATGTCCTGGTGATAGGTGACTCGTTTTCGCAGCGGGGGAACGGCTCGTTCCATAATTTCCTGGCACGGGACGGATACACGGTTGCCAATGTTACACCTTCGAATCTGAATTTCTGGAATCCAATTCAGTGCGCATACGAACTGATGAAGCGCGGAATCGCGGATTCCACCTGCTGCCGGACACTGATAATACAGACAGGCGAGCGTTACCTGCCATCACGTCTGAACCAGTTCAACCCTTACCAACAAGCAACGACTACAAGAATCAAGTCACGCCCGGTGCCCACCGACACCGTGAAAGAGGAATACCACGTGAAGAATCCGCTGATTAAGACCCGCGACCTCATCTTTTGCCGGCTGGGCATCAACGATCCCGTGAAGAAAGCGAGACTCACAATGCCACTGTTCACTTGCGACGAGCCGGACCTCCTGCTATTCTTCAACGAGGACATCACATACGAGCAAAACATCACTGATACAGCGGGGGGCAGAACCAAAGTGAATACTATCCGCGCAATGGCCAGCGAACGAGGGGTGAACCTGATATTTCTCCTCGCTCCCGACAAATACGACTTGTATCAGGAGTTTATAGCGGACAATCCTTACCCAGCCAAGACCGTTAATGAGGATTTCAGGAAAATAGTGGGCGATGACCCGCACTTTATCATCGCCAAGGAATTGCTTCTTCCGCTTGTTAAAGCCGGCACCAAAGACGTGTTCATCATGGATGACACGCACTGGAGCAGCACCACAGCCGAGTATGTAGCCGAGCGAATAAAGCCGCTGCTGTAGTCCTGTCATGCCGGTGAGCCGGTTTTGTAGCCACATTTAGCGTATTCGTCAGCTTATAATGCTGGCTCGCAGATAATATTTTGCTGATTAGCGAAAGTTTGGTTACCTTTGTGAAGTAAGAATAAAAGCGAAACCATGAAATTAAAAATTAAGAATACAAAACACGGAGAATTCTGGGTGTATCTGCTGCTGTGGCTATTCATGTTCGCGTCGCCGGTGCTAAGTATGTCGGCCCATGCGTCAATGGATCACAACATAGAGTTCCGATGGCAGGATATATTTCATAATTGGCTGACGCTCTGTTTCTTTCTTGGAGCATTTCTGATTCACAACCATTTTCTAACTCCAATACTGTTCAAGAAACGAAACGTAAAGGGTTACATCGCGGCGACAATAGTCCTGATAAGTGTGTTTCAGACCTATCAGTGCTCGCATCGTCCTGCCGATATGCCACTACCCCATGAGGCGATGGAAATAATGAAGCACGATAGTGCCGCTCGAGCCGAAAAAGCGAATGATAATAACATGCCACGTCCACCCATGCCCAAAAACCGTGCGCCACAAGATGGCGACAACCTGTTGCCGGTGCGTCCGCCGATGGACGTACACGACATTATGGCATTCACCATATTGCTGCTGTTGCTGGGAGTGAACGTGGGCGTGAAGTATTTCTTCCTAAGCATAAAGCGCGCCCAAGAGATAGAGGAACTGGAGAAGAAGACGCTGGAGCAGCAGCTGGAATATCTGAAATATCAGATAAACCCCCACTTCTTCATGAACACGCTGAACAACATCCATGCACTGGTGGACGAAGACCCCGAGAAGGCAAAGAGTTCAATATTGGAACTATCCAAACTGATGCGTTACGTACTATATGAGAGTAACAACAGTTCGGTGTCTCTACAGCGAGAATTGGAGTTCATAACAAACTACCTTGAACTGATGCGTATGCGCTACACCGACAAGGTGGAGATTGATGTGAATCTGCCGTCCGACTGTAGCAGCAGGCCCATACCGCCGCTGATGTTCATTTCGTTTGTGGAGAATGCATTCAAGCACGGCGTGAGCTACGTGCAGAGTTCCAAGATACAGATAGAAGTGGTAGAAAACGACGAAAAAGTGAGATTCTTCTGCTCCAACACAAAAGTCAGCGGCGATAAGATGGAGCAGGGCGGAATAGGCATAGATAACAGCCGTAAACGACTGGACCTGATATATGGCGATGAATACAGGCTGGACATAGCCGACGGCGAAACCACTTACGCCGTTACACTGGAAATACCCTTTATTGAAGATAACACAATCATAAAAACAGAGAATAAATGATACGTTGCATAGCAATAGATGACGAGCCGCTGGCTCTGAAACAAATTTCAAAGTATATCAGCCAAATGCCCGACTTGGAACTGGTGGGGTCGTGTCAGAGTGCCATAGAAGCGCAGAAACTTGTTTCCGAAGGCGAAATAGACGCGATGTTTATCGACATCAACATGCCTGACCTGAACGGTCTGGACTTTGTCCGTTCGCTGGAACAGCCGCCCATGGTGGTGTTCACCACAGCCTATGCCGAATATGCGCTGGAAGGCTACAAAGTGAACGCAGTGGACTACCTGCTGAAGCCCTTTGGCCTGGAGGACATGAAAAAGACAACCGATAAACTGAAGAAGCAGTACGACCTGATAAACTCGGCAATGGTGTCGGGTGTGGACGAAGACAACGCCATCTATATCAAGACCGACTACAAGATAGTGCGCATAGAGATAAGCAGCATCCGGTACATTGAGGCGATGAGCGAGTACCTGCGCATCTACACCGAAGATTCGCCCAAGGCGCTGGTAGCGCTCCTTAGCATGAAAAGGATGGACGAGCACCTTAAAAACCACAAATTCATGCGTATCCACCGCAGTTACATCATCAACCTGCGGAAGATAAAGGAAGTGAGCCGTAGCCACGTATCGCTTGACGCTGAAACATCGCTCCCCATTGGCGACATGTACAAAGAGGCGTTCAACGCGTATATCTCGGCAAAGTTCCTTACCAAGTAGGACGCGGCGAAAAGGTGAATTTAGCGAGACGACAAGTGTTTTCCGCGCTGTTTATTTCATAAATTGCGCGGAAAATGTTATATTTGCAATAAAAACATAAAAACATGGAGGAACTCAAGATTTATTGCAAAAACACAAACGAGTATATTGACGTGCAAGGCGGAGACAGTCTGCAGGCTGTGTTCAGCACGATGAAGAACCGTCTGGGAATTAACGCTATCTGCGCGAAAGTGAATAATGTGACACGCGGCTTGCACTTCAGGGTGTATCGTCCGCAGCACATCGAGTTTCTGTCGCCGGAGTCGCCGGAGGGCTACCGTGTGTATATCAACTCACTGTGCATGATAATGTACAAGGCAATAACTGACCTCTATCCTGGCAAGCGCCTTCTTATACGGCATTTCATTTCTAACGGTTACTATTGCGAGTTCAAGCATGAGAAAGAGCCAATATCGGCCAAGACGATTACAGCCATTAAGGAGCGAATGCAAGAGATTGTGGCCGAAGGCATTCCATTCGTAAGCCAGGAGCGACTAACCGAAGACGTGATAGAAATGATGAAAGACCAAGGCATGCCCGACAAAGTGCGCCTGCTTTCATCGTCGCACAAACTCTACTGCCAGTACTATAAACTGGGCAACGTGATAGACACATACTACAGCCCACTCGCGCCATCAACAGCCAGCATAAGCGTGTTTGACTTGCTTCCGTATAACGGTGGTATGCTTCTAATGGGTCCCAATCGCAAGAACCTGAGCGAGGCGTACAAGCCGAAGAAGATGAAAAAGACGTTCAAAGCCTACACGGACTATGTGGACTTCAACTGCGTGGTGAACATCAGCGACGTTGGTGAACTGAACGCAGCCGTGAAGGGTCACTACGCGCCACTGCTGATTAACGTAACCGAGGCACTTCACAACAAGATGTTCGCCAAGATAGCCGACGACATAGCAGCACGGTACAAGAAAGGCGGTGCACGAGTGGTGCTGATAGCCGGCCCGTCGTCGAGCGGAAAGACCACGAGTGCCATGAGACTGTCGATTCAGCTGATAACCAATTACATAGTGCCCAAGATGATATCTCTGGACAACTATTTCGTGAACAGGCTGGACACACCACGTGATGAATTCGGAGAACTGGACTATGAGTCGCTCTACGCGCTGGATCTGAAGCAACTGAACGAAGACTTGCAGGCATTGTTAGACGGTAAGGAGGTGAGTATGCCCACATATAATTTCACAACCGGCAAGCGAGAGTACAAAGGTGAGACCATGAAACTCAACGACGGTGACATACTGCTGATGGAAGGCATCCACGGACTTAACCCCGACCTCACACCTCAGATTCCAGACAAGCAGAAATTCAAGATATTTGTGTCGGCTCTGACAACGCTCAACATCGACGACCACAACTGGATTCCGGCAAGCGATAACCGCCTGCTTCGCCGAATAGTGCGCGACAGCAAATACAGAAACATCACGGCACAGGAGACCATTGCACGCTGGGCGAGTGTGCGCCGCGGTGAGGAAAAGTGGATATTCCCGTATCAGGAAAACGCCGATGCCATGTTCAACTCCTCACTGATTTTTGAGTTGGCTGTGATGAAAGATCAGGCCGAACGTGTACTGAAGCAGATACCTGTAAACGCTCCGGAATACAGCGAGGCTTATCGCCTGCTGCACTTCCTGGAGCACTTTGAGTCTCTGAACGAGAACGAGATACCGAGCACCAGTCTGCTGCGCGAGTTCCTGGGTGGCAGTCTGTTCCATTATTGAGAAACACAATAGGCACAAAACAAAAAGATATATGCTAAGAAAAATAAGAATAATCACAGCCAGTGTGATAATGGTGCTGATAACAGCGTTGCTGCTTGACTTCACCGGCATATTACATCACTGGCTGGGCTGGCTGGCAAAAGTGCAGTTCCTTCCCGCATTGCTTGCGTGCAATGTGGTGATAGTGGGAGCGCTATTGCTGCTGACACTGATTATGGGCAGGATTTACTGCTCGGTTATATGCCCGCTGGGGATAATGCAAGACGTAATATCGTGGTTCGCCGGCAAACGTCGCAAAAACCGGTTCACTTATTCAGGTGAGAAACGCGTGCTGCGCCTGGTGATGCTGGGAGTGATGGTGGTGGCGCTGATATCCGGCGCGCACGTGATTGTGGCTCTGCTTGCCCCCTACAGCAGCTACGGCCGCATAGTGAACAGCCTGCTACAGCCACTGTATCTGTGGGGTAACAACCTGCTGGCAAGCATAGCCGCGCACTATGAGAGTTACGCATTCTACGGCACAGACGTGTGGATGAAGAGTGTGACAGTTACCGCCGTAGCGGCAATTACGCTAGTGGTGCTCGGCATCCTGGCGTGGCGCAACGGACGCACATACTGTAACACCATCTGCCCCGTAGGCACAGTTCTGGGCTACGTGGCGAAGTTCTCGCTGCTGAAAGTCCGTTTCGACGCAGACAAGTGCAAGTCGTGCAGTCTGTGCAGCCGGAACTGCAAGGCATCGTGCATCGATTACAAGAGCCACACAGTGGACTACAGCCGGTGCGTGACGTGCGGCGACTGCTTGGAGAAATGCAACTTTGGAGCACTGCATTATGGGCCAGCCAGGAAAATTTCCGGAAAGAAGAAAGATGCGACAAAAGCCGAAGCGACTCATGACGAAGTTCGCAGGGCCGTGCTTATGGGTGGCGCAATAGTGGCAGCCGGGGCAGTGACGGCACAGGTGAACAAGAAAGTGGACGGCGGACTTGCCGCAATAGCAGATAAGAAGGAGCCCAAGCGCAGCACACCGCTGACGCCCCCTGGCTCGCATGGAGCACGTAACATGGCGGCACACTGCACGGCATGCCAGCTGTGCGTGGCACAATGCCCCAACGGAGTGCTACGTCCGTCGAAGGGTCTGAAGACACTGATGCAACCAACGATGAACTACGACCGCGGCTTCTGCCGGCCGGAATGCACACGCTGCTCGGAGGTGTGCCCCACAGGCGCGATAAGAAAGATAGCCCCTTCGGAGAAAAGTTCGCTCCAGATAGGACATGCGGTGTGGGTGAAGGAGAACTGCCTGCCGGCATGGAACGGCACATCGTGCGGTAACTGCGCCCGTCACTGTCCGTCGGGGGCGATAATGATGGTGCCGCTGGATGAGAACGACGAAAACTCGCCGATGGTACCGGTGGTGAACGTGGAGCGTTGCACCGGCTGCGGGTCGTGCGAATACGTGTGCCCCTCGCGCCCGTTCTCGGCAATCTACGTTGAGGGCCATGAACAGCACAGAACAATTTAGAATTACGTCATGGAACAAGATAAGAAAAACATAACGACCGGCAAGGCACTGAGTCGCCGAGACTTCCTAAAGGCGATGGGACTGGGAGCAGCGACGCTAACCATTCCCACGGTGGTGGGGTGCTCAGACAATACGGAAATCACAGAGCAGGAACCGCCCAAGGGCAAGATGACCTACAGGACCAACCCCAAGACCGGTGAAAAAGTGTCGCTACTGGGCTACGGCATGATGCGCCTGCCCACCATTGAATCAAACGCCAGTGCCCGCGAAGACGGCGATGCCGAGATAGACCAAGAGATGGTGAACCGCCAAGTGGACTACGCGATAGAGCACGGCGTGAACTACTTTGACACCTCTCCGGCCTACTGCAAGGGTCGCTCCGAGCACTGCACCGGAATAGCGCTGAGCCGCCACAAAAGAGAGGAATTTTTCATCGCTACAAAACTGTCGAACTTCAGCCCTGACACGTGGAGCCTGGAAGCCGGAGTGGAGATGTTTCAGAACTCGCTGAAAGAGTTACAGGTGGACTACGTGGACTACTTGCTACTGCACGGCATAGGCATGGGCGAGGACGGAATGGAGACTTACCGCGGACGCTACGAGGACAACGGACTGCTGGAGTACTTGCTTGAGCAGCGAGAGAAAGGCGTGATACGCAATCTGGGGTTCTCTTATCACGGCGACATTGCGGTGTTTGATTATCTGCTGTCGCAGCACGACCGTTATCACTGGGACTTTGTGCAGATAGAACTGAACTATCTGGACTGGAAGCACGCCAAGGAGATAAACGAGCGCAACACCAACGCCGACTACCTGTACGGCGAATTGCTGAAGCGAAATATTCCGGCAGTGATAATGGAGCCGCTGCTGGGCGGCCGGCTCAGTAAGTTGCCCGACCCGCTGGTGAAGCGGCTGAAGACCCGTGACAAAGAACACTCGGTGGCATCGTGGGCATTCCGCTATGCCGGTACATACCCGAATGTGCTGACAGTGCTGAGCGGCATGACATTCATGGAACACCTGAAGGACAACCTGCGGACCTACAGCCCGCTGGTGCCACTCACCGACGAGGAAATGAAGTTCCTGGAACAGATAGCCACCGACATGGTGAGTTACAACACCATTCCGTGCAACGACTGCAAGTATTGCATGCCGTGCCCATACGGAATAGACATCCCGGCGATTTTCGTTCACTACAACAAGTGCCTGAGTGAAGGCAACGTGCCTCATGACAGCGAAAGCGCTGAATACGCAAAACAGCGGCGGGCGTTCCTCGTGGGATACGACCGCAGCGTGCCCAAACTGCGCCAGGCCGACCACTGCATAGGGTGTGGGCACTGCGTGCCACACTGCCCACAACGCATACAGATTCCGCGTGAGTTGCACCGCATCAGCGAGTACGTGGAGGAGCTGAAACGGGCCAAGCAGGGGCTGTAGGAAAGCCCGGAATCACCGTTAAACCCGAATCGGTCATTAGGCCGACAAAAGGCGGTTTTAGAATGTCTATTTATGCCATAACAGTTTTCTTTCGGCATCTTGCTTCAGAAATTGTCTCACCATAGCCCGCTATGCCTTCGACAATCTCTTCGCAACCTTCTCAAAATAAAATCTGCTCTGGCATAAATCCTACTGACCGAATCGGGTTAAATAAAGAGAGAAAAAATAAATATTTTGAAAAAAAGTGAGATAAGTGTTGCGGATTGCGCAAAAATCACTAACTTTGCAACGCATTTCGCGAGAATTGCGGTCCCTTAGCTCAGTTGGTTAGAGCATCTGACTCATAATCAGGGGGTCCTTGGTTCAAGCCCAAGAGGGACCACGTTTTAAATCCGACAACTATTTGATTTTCAATGGTTGTCGGATTTTTGTTTGCAAAATTCCCTACTTGTCCCCCCCTTATTTCTGTTTTATTGAATTTTAGGCTTATGGGTCAATTTGCAGGCTGAAAATTGGCTTATACGCCAAAAAAATCGAGTTATAGCTCACAATCTCGCCAAAAAACAATTAATTATTCCACTGAAAATTAATATATTGAGTTATACGGGTTTTATTTAATATGACTTATGCCTTGACGATTTATTTAGATAATTTGGGGATAATGAACGACGAAAAGATGCTTATAATTTACTGTAATTGGTGTTATAATTGCAGTTTCAGAAAAATATAAGCACATTTAGCACATTTTAGAAAAAAGAAGAGCGGGCGTAACTGTTCAGCGATTCATCTTTTTTAGTCGCCTTCGGCGAGAAATCATACAAATCTAACCAAATCAAACAAATTTATAAGTCGAAAAACATAAAGATTTGAATTGATTTGTGAGATTTCTTCCCGATAGGGTACTCCTTGATATTATTCGCTGAACAGATACGGACAATTGCAGGTGTGCTAATAAAGTTACAAATAAAGCCAGATTTAGGATTGAATTTACAAATCAATTCCTTATCTTTGTAATCAGATTGAGCAAGGAATCAAGAGCGAAAAAAACGTTTGTGTACTATGCTGTGAAAGAAATCCAATGAATACATAGCGACTCCGCTAATATTTAATTTTTCTTTCTCCAAGATACAAAATATACTTACCAACAATGATGAGAGCTACACAGAAACAACAAGTCATCGATACCCTGCGACATGAAGGTGGATATGCCACCCTGCGACGCCTTTATGAAACTGTGGACTTTTCAAATTGGAAAACAAAGACACCAGAAGCAACTGTGCGTCGCATCGTCCAAGACTGCGACCAAATTTTCAGGATACAGCCAGGCTTATGGGCACTTGAAGAGAGCCGAGATGCTGTACTTCGGAAATTCGAGCTTAAACCTGGCGACAAGCACAGCGAAGAACAATTCACCCATGGCTACTATCAAGGCCTACTTGTGGAGATTGGTAAATTACACCACCTGACGACGTACGTTCCGGCGCAAGACAAAAACAGAAAGTTCATTGACTTACGCCTTGGCGACATAAGTGACACGACAGAACTTCCATCTTTCACATATGAACATTTGCTACGCAAGGCAAAGACTATAGATGTCATTTGGTTCAACGAGCGACTTATGCCGAGAGAATTCTTTGAAGTGGAACATACCACTGACATCAAAAACTCGCTTACTAAGTTTTATGAATTGCAGGATTTTTATGCCAAATTCTTTATTGTGGCAGACGCGAATCGACGCAAAGAATTTGAGGACAAAATTCACGTATCGATGTTCGATGCTATTGGAAACCGCGTAAAGTTTCTTGCATATACCCAAGTCGTAGAAAAGTACGAAGGGATGGCAAAAGCCTCAAATTCTATGTGGTAAAAAAGTACAAGGTGGTATTGGGAAAGGTCTAAAAATGAATTGGACGGATGAGGATAGTTTTAAGGGTGATGTTTTTGAATTATCCGGATTACGCTGATGATCAGATTATTATGGGGGTGGAGGAAATGGCATTGACAAGAGGTGTGGAGATGTAGTAACTTTGCGGCGAGAAAAGTGATTCTCGGAGCAGAGTTCTTTGACATATTGTGATAAGCATCAACCAGTTAACCGATTGATGGAAAGCGGCATCAGATGGCCGGAGGGCCGATTGCGGTTGGTGGAAGCAGTAATCTTGGGAGATTAGAAGGTGGTATGGGCGGTGACGGTTATGGTCGGACGGTGACTACGAGTGAGGTGTCGCAAAGGTTAAGTATCTGAATCATGCGGTCTTGGTCGAAGGCAATGCAACCGGCGGTGTATGGTTTGTTCCCCTTGCAATGGATAAAGATGGCCGCTCCGCGCTTATAAATGCACTCGCTGTTATAGTCGGTCTCGAGCCCGTAGTTATAGTCGGGTCCCATGTGATACATATCCTCACCGGTGCAGACGTGGTGTAGCGCCGCCGTATCCACAATCTGATTATAATACTCCCTGTCGCCGCAGGCGAAAATGGATGGTGTTACGCGAATATAATCGAACTTTGTGCCGGGGTTGGGCAGTATCCCGAAGGCACGCTTTGCGTGTAGGGTGCCTTGCGGAGTCTTGCGATCGCCTTCGCGCTGCTTGCCGATGCCGTATTCGCCTATAAACACGTTGGTTACAAAAATCTGTTCACCGTTGATCGTGAGGCGCGCTTTAGCGGAACTTCCCTCCACATCGAAGATTTCGAGCAACTGGCTCGGAGCACTACCGCGCCGTTCCAGAACAGCCTGCGCGATGGCTATGGCGGCCACACAAATGGTGGCGATGATTATAATTACTGGTTTTTTCATGCCGTAAAGATAATGATTTTTTACAAGAAGCGAAAAAATGTAGATGCGCAAATGTAAGGCAAGAGTAGGCCAAAAGGTTTGGTGGAGTGGCGGAAAAGTGGTAAATTCGTGGTCTGAAAACTAACCACAAATAAAAACTGACGAGACATGAGAAAGATAATATTTGCGCTGGCAATGGTTCTGGGCTTGACGATGACTGCCGAGACGGTGACATTCGACTTTGCCGGAAACGAGTTCAACCTGCCGACGACCACCAACACAAGCGACCAAAGCAAATGGCTCAACGAGCCGATAACGAAGGGCGGCATCACCATAACCCCCTTCAAGGGGACGGCCACGATAGGCGCACTGCTCTACTACAGCGAGTACAACAACACGCTGAATCTGCGATTCTACCGTGGCAGTTGGTTCACGATAACAAGTACGACCGGAGAGACGATAGTGACGATAGAGTTCAAGTCGAACGGCAAACTGGCGATAGACGACACGCCCGACGGCGAGTGGAGCGGCGAGACCTACGAGACATGGAACGGCAGTGCCGCCAGTGTGCGGTTTGACGTAACCGACAAGGCGCAGATCAACAGCATCACAGTCACCACCGAAGCCGGGGCTGAGTCGTGCGCGGCGCCCGATATCTACCCAAGTTACGCCAACCTGTACGAGCCGACACCGATAGAACTGAAGAGCCTTACCGAAGGCGCGACAATCTACTACACCACCAACGGCGACAACCCCACACAAGAATCCACGCTCTACACCGAGCCGTTTATGATAAGCGACGACACGATGGTGAAGGCCATAGCGGTGAAAGGCAGCGCACAAAGCGAAGTAGCGACGAAACAGTACACCTTTCCCGATTACGGAGTGGTGAGCGATGTGCAGAGTTTCTACAGCGACGAGTCGGAAGGAGTGGTGAAACTGGACTGCGAACTATACGTGGCCTACCAAAGCGGCAAGTATATGTACGCCACCGACGGTAAGGGCGGATACCTGCAAGTGTATGGGGAGTTGCCCGAGACCTACAAGAACGGCGACGTGATTCCGGCCGGCGTAGTGGGAACGCTAAACGATTACCGCGGCACGCCCCAGATGATACCCGTGGCATACACCTTCAAGGCCGCGTCCGGAAAGCGAACGGTGCTTCCGGTGGCGTCGGGTGTGAGCGACTTCACGCCCGAATACACCAACACCTACGTGATAGTGCGAAACGCCCAGGTTACCAAACAGAAAAAGGGGAACAATTACGAATACTACGTGAGCGACGCGAGCGGCACGGTGGTGATATTCAACCGGTTCAAGGAAGTTACCCTACCCGATGAAGAAGGCACCTACGATGTGGTGGGCGTGAGCAACTACTTTGACGAAACAGTGCAGTTCTACCCCATCACGTTCAACACTCCACAGGCAGTGGGAGACGTGAACGGCGACGGCAATGTGGATGTAACCGATGTAGTGAATCTGGCCAATGCCGTGATGGGCGAAGCCACGGCAAATTTCAACCAACTATCAGCCGACGTGAACAGTGACGGAGAAGTGGACGTGACCGACGTGGTCGCTCTGGCAAACAGTGTGATGGGCAAATAATCCAGAAACAGGCTAACGCGCGTTTCGCGGGTGGTGCGACAAGATTTCCTTGCGGAGCGAAGAGCGGTCGATGTGCACATAGATTTCGGTTGTGGTGATGCTTTCGTGACCCAGCATCTGCTGAATGGCACGCAGATTGGCACCCCCCTCGAGCAGATGAGTGGCAAACGAATGCCTGAGCGTGTGCGGGCTGATGTCCTTTCGGATTCCGGCCGCCGCGCAAAGGTCCTTGATGATGTAGAAAATCATAACACGCGACAGAGCCGCGCCACGGCGATTAAGGAACAGGATATCCTCGTTGCCACGCTTAACCACCTGATTGCTACGCGTCTGCTCAATGTAAAGCCCAATCTGCTCAAGAGCCGTGGCAGAAATGGGGACAAGACGCTGCTTGTTGCCCTTGCCTTGCACCACGATGTACTCATCCTCGGCAAAAATCTGCGACATGCGCAAGCCGACGAGTTCAGACACACGCAGACCGCAACCATAGAGAGTCTCGATGATGGCACGATTACGTTGCCCCTCCCACTTGTTAAGGTCGATAGCACCGACCATCGCATCGATTTCCTGCACAGAGAGCACCTCCGGCAGATGTCGGCCCACTTGTGGGGGTTCGATAAGGACGGTGGGGTTATGCGAGACAACGCCCTGAATATGAAGGAATTTATAGAAACTTTTTACTCCGGAGATAACCCTAGCCTGCGAGCGCGGGCTGATACCCAAATCGTGCAAAGCGGCTACAAAAGACTCAATGTCGGCATCGGTAGCGCTGTCAACCGAAATCTTATACGAGTCAAGATACTCCACCAATTTTTGGATATCTTCGAGGTAAGCCACCTCAGTGTTAGCCGACAAGCCCTTCTCCACCCGCAAGTAGATGCGATACCGGTCCAGAGCCTGCTTTATTTTAGCGGGTAATTCAGCCATAACGCCCAAAAAATCAGCACTTACGCTGAAGAGTCACAAAAGAATAGGGATACGGATTGCGCTCGTCGGCATCATGGTCCTCACGTGAGAGGAGAGTCCACTCATGCAAGTCGATTTCAGGGAAAAACGTGTCGGCATCGCTGAAAGCGGCATGAATCCAGGTGATGTGTAACGTGCTGACGAGAGGCAAAGCCTCGGCATAAACCTGAGCACCGCCGATGATAAAAACCTCGCCCGGCAACTGAGCCGCCTTAATGGCAGCAGAGAGCGAATGAGCCACAGAGAATCCCGGCCGGTGATAAGAGCGCGAACGCGTAATCACAATGTTTTGCCTACCCGGCAGTCCACCTTCGGGGAGCGAATCGGCAGTGCGACGTCCCATGATAATGGTGTGGCCTGTGGTGACAGCGCGAAAATGCTTCAAGTCGGCCGGCAAGTGGCAGAGCAGCCCCCCACCCTTTCCGATGGCATTACCCTGAGCGATAGCGACAATGGCCGATAGATTTTTTCCCATACAAGCATAAGATTAGAAGCAACGACAAATCAGACCGAGACAGTGCCGCGAATAAGCGGCCAGGGGTCGTAGCCCTGAAGAGAGAAATCCTCGTACTTGAAGGAGAAAATATCCTTCACGTCGGGGTTAAGTCGCATAACCGGAAGCGGCCTTGGCTGACGAGAAAGTTGCTCGCGCACCTGCTCCAAGTGATTAGTGTAGATATGCGCGTCGCCGAAAGAATGGACGAAATCGCCCGGCTTAAGCCCCGTAACCTGCGCCACCATGAGCAGCAGAAGCGCATAAGAGGCGATATTGAACGGCACCCCCAGGAAGAGGTCGGCACTACGCTGATAGAGTTGCAGGCTTAGTCGCCCGTCGGCCACATAGAACTGGAACAGCGTGTGGCAAGGGGGCAATTTCATGTGATCCACATCGGCCACGTTCCATGCGCTGACAATCAGCCGGCGCGAGTCGGGGTTCTTGCGAATCTGCTCTATAACGTTAGAAATCTGGTCGGTAACCGAGCCGTCATAGTTTCTCCACGCACGCCACTGCTTGCCATAGACCGGTCCGAGTTCGCCATTTTCATCGGCCCACTCGTTCCAGATTCTTACCCCGTGCTCCTGAAGGTATTTCACATTAGTGTCGCCCTGAAGGAACCACAGAAGTTCGTAGATAATGGACTTGAGGTGCACCTTCTTAGTGGTAACGAGAGGGAATCCGTCGTCGAGACGGAAACGGAGTTGGTGACCGAACACACTCAGTGTGCCTGTGCCAGTGCGGTCGTGCTTAGCGGTGCCTTCGTCCAGCACCCGTTGCAGCAGTTCAAGATATTGTTTCATAATAGAGAGCGAAAAAATTCGGGATAATCATATCACAAAAGTAATGAAAATATCTCAAAAATTAGCGTAAAAAAAGAATTTGGTGATTCATCTGAGAAAAATTAGCGGCAGAAAAAGAGTTAAGGTCCGGAGGAGTTTTCAAAAGTTAATATCGGCAAATCGCCGATTGGAAGCGAGTTTTAATTGGGTTGTTAATAACTTTTTTCAAAAAAAACGAAAAAAGGTGAGTTTAAATTTGCAAATTGCGGCAAATAGTTTGTAACTTTACAAGCGTTAAACAGCGGCTGTAACATAAAGGATTAGGCACTTTGACGCCGCTATTAAAAAAAGTAAACACACCGACACACCGATGAGCGAAAACGTGTACCACATACCGGCATTGCTGGAAGAGACCATAAACGGGCTGAGCATCAGTCCCGACGGGACTTATGTGGACGTAACATTCGGGGGCGGCGGTCACAGCCGCGCGATAATGGAGAGACTGGGAGCCGAAGGCCGGCTGCTGGGATTTGACCAAGACATGGACGCGTGGGCAAACAGGCTGGATGACAGCCGATTTACATTTGTACATGGAAATTTCGCCTACCTAACCAATTTCTTGCGTTACTACGGGGTGGAAAAAGTGGACGGAATAGTGGCCGACCTGGGCGTGTCGTTCCACCACTTCGACGAAGAGAGCCGCGGATTCTCGTTCCGGTTTGACGACGCTCCGCTGGATATGCGGATGAACCGCGAGAGTGGAAAAGATGCCTCAAAGGTGCTGAACGAGTACAGCGAGGAGCAACTGGCCGACTTGTTCTTTCTCTACGGAGAGTTACGCCAATCGCGCCGCATAGCCAAAGCCGTGGTCAAGGCACGCGAGCAGTCGCCATTACGCACCACGTCGCAACTGCTAAGCGTACTTAAGCCCCTCATCAAGGCGTCGGCCGAGAAAAAAGAGTTGGCCCAAGTGTTTCAAGCCCTCAGGATAGAGGTGAACGATGAGATGAAAGCGCTGAAACACCTGCTGGAGCAGAGCGTGGAAGTGCTTAAGCCCGGCGGCCGTCTGGCCATAATCACCTACCACTCACTTGAAGACCGGCTGGTGAAGAACTTTATACGCAGCGGTAACGTGGACGGCAAGCAAGACAAAGACTTCTACGGCCGCGTGAACAGACCGTTAGAGGCGGTGAACACCAAGGTGATAGTGCCCACGGCCGAGGAAGTGGAGCGCAACCCACGCTCACGGAGCGCGAAACTGCGGGTGGCAGAACGCAAATAATCACTGCCGAAGCAACAAGACAAAACAATAGAACCCAAGAATAAAGCGCAATGGCGAACAAGAAAAAAAAGAATAATCAAAAGACGTCGGCCAGTCCGTTAGACTTCATCAAGCGAGTGCTTCAGGGACGCTTGTTTCTGTCGTTTGACTTCTATCGCCGCAACTGGATTTACATTGTGGCCGGAGTACTGATGATGATGATGTACATAGCCCAGAAATACGAGACCCAGAGCAATCTGGAGAAAGTGATGATGCTCACAGAAGAACTGGACAACGCCAAGACCGACTGCGTAAACGCCAGTGCCCGCTATAATTCCATGATTAGAGAAAGCCACATGAAGCAGTATATAGACACCATGCACATCAACCTGACTTCACCTGAACAACCACCCTATAAACTGACGTCGAAATGAAAAAGTCGAATAAAGACCACATGCTGGGCCGCACCTTGTGGATTATCACATTTGTGCTGCTGTTTTCAGTGCTTATAGGCAATGCCCTGTTCAAGACCACTGTAACCCAAGCAAAAGCGTGGAACGCGAAGGCCGACAGTGTGCTCACACGCGAATCTCCCATAGAGCCAGAGCGAGGAATGCTGCTTGCCGACAGCGGAACCGTGCTGGCAGCCAACTTGCAGTTCTACACGGCACGCATCGACTGGAAGACCGCTGGCATCAACGACTCGGTGTTCGAAGCGTGCCTTCCGGCCCTGTGCGACAGCCTTCACGCATTTGACTCAGACAAGACCCCCGAAGAATGGCAAAAGAAACTGCTCGACGGCAAGGCAGCCGGCAAACGGTCGTTCAGACTGATAGGTCGCCTGCTGACTCACTCAGAGTATCAGCGGCTGCGGACATTCCCCTTCTTCAACCTGAAGAAGAACAAGAACGGGCTCTACTACGAGAAAGAGACCAAGCGCAGCAAGCCCTACGGCACCATGGCCTCCCGTAGCATAGGAACGGTGGGAGAAAGTTCCACCAGCAAGAGCCGCCACGGCCGCTCGGGGCTGGAAATGGCACTCGACTCACTGCTCTACGGCACCCCCGGAGTGGCGAAGCGCATCCAGTTGACATCGAACATCAAGAACTGGGAGAGTAAGCCCGCAATCAAGGGCTACGACATAACAACCACCATTAACGTGGCACTGCAAGACATAGTGGAGACCGAACTTTACGATATGTGCCACGAGACCGACGCACGCTGGGGAACCGCCGTGCTGATGGAAGTGAAGACCGGCGAAATCAAGGCCATATCGAACCTAGAATGGAACGAAGACGCAGGCGACTATTTGGAGGGTCGCAACAACGCCGTACTGGGCTATGAGCCGGGTTCGGTGATGAAACCCATTTCCATGATGGTGGCACTGGAAGACGGCATAGTGAGCGACATAGACGAGAAGATAGTGACCGGCTCGGTGTGGAACTATGAAGGCCGCCCCATCAAAGACCCACACGGCGGTGCAGCATTGTCGCCGCGCCAGATAATAGAGACCTCGTCAAACATAGGGATGTCGAAAATCATCACACGCAAGTACGGGAGCAACCCTGGCGGATTCTATGACAGGCTGGAAGGGATGGGTTTCTTTGAGCCGATGCACTCAGGCATAGGCGGAGAGATGACTCCTCAGATAGCCCGTCTGGGCAACAGACGCGCCGACCGCGTGGCCCTGACCCGAATGTGCTTCGGCTACTCCACACTGATACCGCCGCTGAGCACACTTGCCATCTACAATGCCATAGCCAACGACGGGAAGTATGTGCGTCCGCACCTGATGAAGAAACTGTCGCGCGCCGATGAGCCCGACTCAATAGTGCCGGTGACCTACATACGCGAGCAGGTGTGCAGCCCCGAGAACGCTCGCAAGTTACGGATAATGCTCCACGATGTGGTGTGGGGAGACCACGGCACAGCGCGCAAGTGGGTGAAGAGCAAGGTGGTGGAGATAGCCGGAAAGACAGGCACAGCCTACACCATATCCAACGGGCAGTACACCACCCAGAAGCGACTGGCATTCTGCGGTTTCTTCCCATACGAAAACCCTCAATATTCCTGCATAGTGCTGATGCTGGGCGCCAACCGTGGAGCGGGAGCCAGCAGTGGCGTGGTGCTGAAAAACGTGGCTGAGAAGATGTATGCGAGAGGCCTGCTGGGCAACGAGTCGGACTACCGAGCCGAGAGCGGCAGCGGCAACACGAAAACGGGGCCTGTAGTGTTCTCGACGAGCAGTGAACAAGTGAGCAGATTCAAGAGTGAACTTGGAGCGAAATACGTGAAAATGTACAAGGTGCCGGAGCAGACAGCCAAACACACCGTCCCCGACGTGAAAGGCCTGAGCGTGCGTGATGCGGTGAAACGGCTGGAAGATGCGGGAGTGGCGGTAAGATTCAGCGGTAAAGGATATGTTTACAGCCAGAGCATAGCCCCCGGTACCCCTACCCGCAAGAACCAAGTGATAGAACTACAACTAAGGAGCATCTAAAAAAAGTTATTAATAATGGCAAAAGACTTAAAGGCGCTACTGGCGTCGCTAAATACTGAGACAATCAAGGGAAGCACCGACAAGGAGATAACCGACGTGGTGTGCGACTCACGAAAAGTGGGCCGCGGCGCACTGTACGTAGCCGTGAGAGGCGCACTTGTGGACGCGCACAAATTCATCCCCGACGTGGTGGCCGCCGGAGCCGCCGCCGTGGTGTGCGAGCAGATTCCCGAGCAGACGTCAGACGACGTTACCTACATACAAGTGGCGAACGGCAGCGAGGCACTGGGAATCCTGGCATCGGAATGGTACGACCGCCCCAGCGAGCAACTGAAACTGGTGGGCGTTACCGGAACGAACGGAAAAACCACGGTTGCCACCCTACTCTACGAGATGACCCGCCTGCTGGGCTACAAGGCCGGCCTGCTATCGACTGTTCAGAACATAGTGGATCAGCGAGTGATGGAAGCCAAGCAGACCACCCCCGACCACCTGACACTGAACCGCCTGTTGCGTGAGATGGTGGACTGCGGATGTGAATACGCGTTTATGGAAGTGAGTTCACACGCATGCGTTCAGCGGCGCATCGACGGCTTGAAATTCAGCGGAACCATATTCACCAACCTCACCCGCGACCACCTGGATTTTCACAAGACAGTGGATAACTACATAGCCGCGAAGAAGATGTTCTTCGACGGGCTACCCAAAGACGCGTTCGCGCTGATTAACGCCGATGACAAAGTGGGCAGCGTGATGGTGCAGAACACAGCCGCAAAGACATACACCTACTCACTGCGGACAATGGCCGACTTCCGCGGCAAGGTGATAGAGGAGCGGATTGACGGCACGAGCGTGGAGATAAACCGGCAGGAAGTGGAGGTTCTGTTCACCGGGCGATTCAACGTGTATAACCTGCTATCGGTGTATGGCGCTTCGGTTCTGCTGGGCTTTGACCCGGCCGAGGTGCTGGTGAAGACCAGCCTGCTGGTTCCCGTGAGCGGCCGTTTCCAGACATTCCGTTCACCGCTGGGCTACACCGCCGTGGTGGACTATGCCCACACCCCCGATGCGCTGGTGAACGTGCTGGACACGATACGCGACGTGGTGGGCGAGGGCAGGGTGATAACCGTGTGCGGCTGCGGCGGCAACCGCGACAAGGGCAAGCGCCCCATCATGGCCCACGAGGCCGTGACACGGAGTCACCAACTGATACTCACAAGCGACAATCCCCGCGACGAGGAACCCGAAGCAATCCTGCTTGATATGGAGAGCGGTCTGGAACGCGGGGAGATGAGCCGCGTGCTGAAGATAGCCGACCGTCGCGAGGCCATCCGCACAGCATGCCGGCTGGCGCAGAAAGGCGACGTGGTTCTGGTGGCAGGCAAGGGACACGAGAACTATCAGGAAATCAAGGGAGTGAAATATCACTTCGACGACCGCGAAGTGCTTCAGGAAATATTCACGGAAGAAAAAGAATAAGTATAAAACAAATAAAAAGAGAGAAAGATTATGCTATACCATTTATTCCAGTACTTATCACAGTATAATGTGCCCGGAGCGCGTCTGTTCGACTACATCACGTTCCGCTCGGGATTCGCGCTGATATTGTCGCTATTTATCGCCATAGTGATAGGCCGTCGCATCATAGACCGCCTGCAACTGATGCAGGTGGGCGAAATAGTGCGCAATCTGGGTCTTGAAGGACAGATGGAGAAGAAAGGCACCCCCACAATGGGAGGAATAATCATAATCATTTCCATACTGGTGCCATGCCTGCTGCTGGGCAATCTCACCAACGTGTATATGCTGCTGATGATAGTGTCCACGATATGGTGCGGAGCCCTGGGCTTCGCCGACGACTACATCAAAGTGGCTCACCACGACAAGGAAGGCCTGAAAGGCAAGTTCAAGATTGTGGGCCAGGTGGGACTGGGTCTGATAGTGGGACTGACCATCTATCTGAGTCCGGCCATAGTGATGAGCGAATACAGCGAGCCAGTGCAGCGAGCCAGCACTACCGCAGTGGTCCAGAAGCAGACCGCCACTCCGGCCGTGAAATCCACGCAGACCACAATCCCGTTTGTGAAGAACAACAACTTTGACTACGCCTACCTCACCAAGTGGATGGGCAAGCACGCTCAGACCGGCGGCTGGATACTGTTCATACTGGTGACGATATTCGTGATTACCGCCGTGAGCAACGGCGCCAACCTCACCGACGGCCTTGACGGGCTGGCCACGGGGACCTCGGCCGTAATAGGCGTGGCACTTGCCATAATGTGCTATCTGGGCGGTAACGTAATCTACTCCACCTACCTGAATATCATGTATATACCAAACAGCGGAGAACTGGTGGTGTATGCCGCCGCGTTCATAGGAGCCACGATAGGATTCCTGTGGTATAACTCATATCCGGCGCAGGTGTTCATGGGCGATACCGGCAGCCTGTGTCTGGGCGGCATCATAGCCGTGTTTGCGATACTGATACGCAAGGAGTTGCTAATTCCAATCCTGTGTGCCATCTTCTTCGTGGAGGACCTGTCGGTGATGATACAGGTGGCCTACTTCAAGTACACCAAGAAGCGCTATGGCGAGGCTCGGCGCGTGTTCAAGATGACACCGCTCCACCACCACTACCAGATGGAAGGCGGAAAAGTGGACTCCATAATCAAGCGGCCGTTACATGCCATTCCGGAATCGAAGATAACGATGCGGTTCCTGATTGTGGCCATATTCCTGGCTGTAATCACATTTGTGACGCTTAAGATACGATAAGAGCGAAAGGACTATAAATCAACGAAAAACAAGAACAAAAGAAAAAGAGCGATGAAAAAGATAGCAGTTTTAGGCGGAGGCGAAAGTGGCGTGGGCGCGGCAGTGCTGGCCAAGGTTAAAGGCATGGAGGTGTGGCTGAGCGACATGGGCACAATAGCGCAAAAATACAAGGACACGCTCCAGGAGAACGGCATCGACTGGGAGGAGGGGCATCACACAGAGAGCAAGATACTGGATGCCGACGAGATAGTGAAAAGTCCGGGCATTCCCCTGACAGCACCCATAATAGTGAAGGCCCAGAGCAAGAACATCCCCATCATATCGGAGATAGAGTTCGCCGGCCGCTACACCGACGCCAAGATGGTGTGCATCACCGGAAGTAACGGCAAGACCACAACCACAATGCTCACCTACCACATCCTGAAAAACGCGGGAGTGAACGTGGGGCTGGCCGGCAACGTGGGCAAGAGTCTGGCCCTGCAGGTGGCCAAGGAGCATCACGACGTTTATGTGGTGGAACTTAGCAGTTTCCAACTGGACAACATGTATGAGTTCAAGGCAAACGTGGCCGTGCTCCTTAATATAACCCCCGACCACCTGGATCGCTACGACCACAAGATGGAGAACTATGCCGCCGCCAAGTTCAGGATAATGCGCAACCAGACCAAGGACGACGCGTTCATCTACTGGCAGGACGACCCCATAATAGCGGCACAACTGCGCCAAGTGGAGACCGAAGCACGCCTGTTCCCGTTCTCGGCACGCGAGACCCCCGAGAGCGCCGCCTTCATGCGCGACGGACGACTGGAATTCAACGTGGAAGGCGATTCGTGGGAAATCAGCGCAGACGAGTTGTCGCTACGTGGGCTTCACAACATCTACAACTCCATGGCCGCCGGTATCTCGGCTTCGTTGCTGGACATCCGCAAGGACGACATCCGCAAGTCGCTGATGGACTTTGAGGCAGTGGAGCACAGGCTGGAATACGTGAGGACATTACGCGGCGTTCGCTACATCAACGACTCCAAGGCCACCAACGTGAACTCCACCTGGTATGCCCTGGAAAGCATGAAGAGCAAGGTGGTTCTGGTGCTGGGCGGCAAGGACAAAGGTAACGACTACAGCGAAATAGAGGAATTTGTTCGCGACAAGGTGAAAGCCATAGTGTGCCTGGGCGTGGACAACCGCAAGCTCCACGACTTCTTCCGTGACAAGGTGGCAGTGATGGAGGATGCCGGCAGCATGGCCGAGTGCGTAGCCAAGTGCGAGGCACTGGCAAGCGAGGGCGACACGGTGCTTCTGTCGCCGTGCTGCGCCAGTTTCGACCTGTTCAAGTCGTATGAAGACCGCGGCAGTCAGTTCAAGCAGTGTGTTAACGAGTTAAAGTAAGAGGAATAAAGCCATGCCGGACAAGAAGACAAGATTAGAGGAAATGACCCGCAAGTACGGTGACCCGTGGATATGGGGCATCTACATAACGCTGGTGATACTGTCGATAGTGGAATCGTACAGTGCCGCGAGCCGCGAGGTGGCCAAGCTGGGCGTGTATATGCCCGCCATAAAGCAATGCACCTTCCTGGCTCTGGGCGGATTCTGCGTGTTTCTGCTCTATCGCGTGAACTATAACAACAAGATAATGATGGGTATGATTATCCATGCCCTGATGCTGGTGACTGTGGTGTGCCTTGTGTATGTGCTTCTGTTCGGAGAGATGATAAACGGAGCTCAGCGCGCCATAAACCTGCCCGGCTTCACGCTGCAACCGGCCGAGCTTGCCAAATTATCCATAGTGACAATGCTGGCATTCATCTACGCCCGTAACCAGACCAACATGGACGTGAGTTGGGCCGGCATATTCGCATCGGTAGTAGTGGTGGCGGTGTTCGCGGGGCTTCTGATACAGAGCGGACTGACTAATACGCTGCTGATAATGCTCATAAGCCTGTCTATGATGGTGATAGGCGGTACCAGCTGGCGAAAGATTGGGATTCTGGCACTGTTTTTCCTTCTGATTGTGGGTGTTGTGCTACTGATTAAGAGCCATAACGACAACAAGGAGCAAGTGCTGATGGAAGCGAGTGTGAACATTGAGGCAGAAGCCGACGACGATAACCAGCCCGTAATAGTGGAAGAAGAGACCAAACTCAGGTCTGGGACATGGAGCAACCGCCTGAAATCGTGGTCGGAGAGCGATAAACTGGTGTTCCAGAACATAACCAACAAGAACCAGCAGGAAATGTTTTCGCGCATAGCCCAGGCTCATGGAGGAATCTATGGAGTGGGGATAGGCAACTCCCGCGAGTGCGCGCGCCTTCCGCTGGCGTTTTCCGACTATATCTATTCCATCATAGTGGAAGAGACCGGATTCGCTGGCGGCATAATAGTGCTGATGCTGTACTTGTGCCTGATGGCCCGCGCTATAATAATAGTGCGAACACGCAGCCACCGCGCGTTGCCGAGCCTGCTGCTGATAGGCTTGGCGTTCATGATAGTGTTCCAGGCCCTGTTCCACATGGCCATCAACACGGGCGTGTTCCCGGTGTCGGGTCAGCCGTTGCCGCTGGTGTCGATGGGCGGTTCTTCAATAATAGTGATGAGTGTGGCATTCGGAATCATGCTTAGCGTGAGCCGCACGCTGGTAAATACAGATAACAATGCCAAGTCGAAGGCGGTTCTTGCCCAGGAGGAGAAGAGCGCCCGCGAGAAGGTGAAAATGTCGATGAAAGATGAGTGGAAATAAGAATTTTCTGGTGAGTGGCGGCGGAACAGGCGGCCACATATTCCCGGCGCTTTCGATAGCCAATGAGATAAAGCGCAGGATGCCCGATGCCAACATACTGTTTGTGGGAGCCGAGGGCCGAATGGAGATGGAAAAAGTGCCGGCGGCCGGCTACGAGATAAAAGGCTTGCCGATAACGGGATTTGACCGCAAGCGGCTGTGGCGCAACGTGAAAGTGCTGTACATGCTGTGGCAAAGCATGCGCAAGGCCCGTGCGATACTGGACGAATTCAAACCCTCGATAGCCATAGGGGTGGGCGGCTTTGCCAGCGGCCCCATGCTGAAGGCGGCGCAGAAGCGTGGCATACCCACGCTGCTGCAGGAGCAGAACTCATTCGCCGGAGTAACCAACAAACTGCTGGCCGAGAAGGCACAGTGCATCTGCGTGGCCTACGAAGGGATGGAAAAATTCTTCCCGGCCGGGAAGACAGTGCTCACCGGAAACCCTGTTAGGCGCAATCTGCTGGAATGTGACAAGACACAGCAGGAGGCCCGCGCACAACTGGGCCTTGCCCCCGACAAGAAGACAATTCTGATAGTGGGCGGCAGCCTAGGCGCAAGAACGGTGAACGAAAGCGTGATAGCCGGGCTGAAGCAAATAGCCGAAGACCCCGATGTGCAAGTGCTGTGGCAGAGCGGGAAATACTACGACGAACAGTGCCGCAAGGCACTTGAGGAGTCGGGGGCGAAAAACGTGCTTCAAACCGCATTTGTGGCGAACATGGATCTCGCCTACCGCGCAGCCGACCTGGTGGTGTCGAGAGCCGGCGCCAGTTCCATCTCGGAACTGCAGTTGCTGGGCAAACCGTCGATACTGGTACCGTCGCCCAACGTAGCCGAAGACCACCAGACCAAGAACGCCATGGCGCTTGTAAACAAGAAAGCCGCGCTTATGGTGCGCGACACCGAGGCGATGGAGAAACTGACGCCCAGTATGCTGAGCACCGTTAAAGATGAGTCACTGCTGGCGATACTGGCACAAAACGTAAAAGGCATGGCGCTGGCCGACAGTGCAGAGAAAATAGTGGATAAAGTGTTTGAAGTCATAGGATTAGAGAGCAATGAACAATCAGTTTGACACATTATATTTCGTGGGAGGAGGAGGAATAGGCATGGCCGCGCTGGAGCGCTATTTCCTGGCTAAAGGGAAGCGCATAGCGGCTTATGACCGCGTGAGCACCGAACTCACACGCATGCTTGAGGACGAGGGTGTGGAATTCTTCTACGACGACAACCCCGACCATGTTCCGGCATACTGCCTGGACAAGGAGCGCACGCTGGTGGTCTATACCGCCGCCATGCCACAGGACCACAAACTGCTGGTTTTCTTCAGGGAAAAAAGATTTGAGGTGGTGAAGCGCGCCAAACTGCTGGGTATCGTCACCGAGCACAGCAAGGGTCTATGCTTTGCCGGCACCCACGGAAAGACCACCACATCGAGCATGACAGCGCACATCCTGCAAGTGGCAGGAGTGGGCAGCAATGCCTTTCTGGGCGGAGAACTGCGCAACTACAACAGCAACTTCCTGCTGAGCGACACTAGTCCGTTCTCAGTGATAGAAGCCGATGAGTTCGACCGTTCGTTCCACACACTAAGCCCCTACATCGCGCTGATAACCTCGACCGATGCCGACCACCTGGACATCTACGGCAATTACGAGAACTACTTGGAGGGATTCGCGCACTTCACCGAACTAATCAAGCCCGGCGGTATGCTAGTGATGCACACGGGGCTGGATCTAAAACCACGCGTGGAGAAGAGCGTGAAGATTTACACCTACTCGCGCGAAGAAGGCGACTTCCATGCCGCAAACATCCGCAAGGGTAACGGAGAGATAATATTTGACTTTGTGAGTCCGCAGGGCACTATTCACGACATTAACCTGGGCGTGCCGGTGGACATCAACATAGAGAACGCTGTGGCGGCGATGGCCGTGTGCACGCTGGCCGGAATCCGAGGTGATGCCATGCGCGAAGCCATGCGCACGTTCATGGGTGCCAAGCGCCGCTTTGAGTTCTGGCTGAAAGAGCCCCTGCCCGGCGGGAAAGTGGTGATAGACGACTACGCTCACCACCCGCAGGAGATAAAGGCCAGCATAAAGAGCGTGCGCGAACTGTACGAAGGGCACAAGGTGACGGTGATATTCCAGCCGCACCTCTACACCCGCACCCGCGATTTCGCCGATGAATTCGCCGATGCGCTGTCGGAGGCCGACGAACTGATACTGCTACCCATCTATCCCGCCCGCGAACTACCCATAGAGGGGGTGAGTTCGGAACTGCTTCTGGAACGAGCCAAGTGTGCCACAAAAACACTTTGTAACAAAGAATATTTGCTAAATTCATTGCATTTGTTTAATTTTGAGGTGCTTTTAGTGCTTGGGGCCGGTGACGTGATAGACTTGCTGCCCCAGATATGCGAGGAAGTGAAGAAACAGGCACGATGAGCAAGACGATGCTAAATATTATCCGGACGCTGATACTTGTGGTGCTGGCAGGGCTACTGGCAGGGGGCATTTTATGGGCCCGCTGGCGGGCTAACGCCGACTTGTGCAGCGACGTGGTGGTGGAGATTATGAACCGAGAGAGTTCCACCTTCGTCACTCCCGACAGCATAAAGTCTGAGCTCAAACGCCTCAACATAAATCTGGTGGGGCGCAAGATGAGCGACATCAACACGCATGAACTGGAGAGCAAATTGTCTGAATCGGCCTACTTTGATAAAGTGGAGTGCATTAAAGGCCAAGGCGCAAAAGGGCAAGTGATACAGATACGGGCCAAGCAGATAGTGCCTGTGATGCGAGTATTCGACGGTGGCACGTCGTACTACGTGAGCCGCACGGGTAAGCGAATGGTTGCCATAAACCGCTACCATGCCGACGTTCCAGTGGTGCAAGGCCACTTCTACAAGACGTTCACGCCGCTGAAGATGCTACCGCTGATTGACTACGTGGAGCGCGACTCGCTGCTGAAGTCGCTGGTGAGCATGTACACGTTCAGAGATTCGAACAACGTGATGATAGTGCCCACTATAAGCGGGCACATAGTGAATCTGGGCGACGTGAACAACTATGAGAACAAGTTCAAGAAACTGCTTCTGTTCTACCGCAAAGTGATGCCGGAGAAAGGCTGGATGACTTACGACACCATCAGCGTGAAGTGGAACTACCAGGTGGTGGCCACCAAGCGCACCAAGGCGGTGAAAGAGGTGATGGAATGGAGCGAGGAATATGACGAGCCGGAACCCGACATGGACTTGCTGCGCGAAGACGGAGCGGAGACCGACACGGTGAAGCACAACTAACGAAATTAAAGAACATATAACCAAATAAACACGATGAGTAACAAACAATTTGTAGTAGCTATAGAGATAGGCAGCTCCAAGATAGTGGGTGCTGTAGCTGAAAAGACTCCGACCGGAGTGCTGAACGTGCGCAATCTGGAGCGTGAAGACGTGAAGAACTGCGTGCGTTACGGATGTGTACAAAACATCACCACCACCCACGCATGCGTAAGCCGGATAATTACCCGACTGTCATCGGGTGTGGATGGCGAGATTAAGAGTGTGTTTGTGGGTGTAGGCGGGCGTTCGGTCCACTCAGTGATGAACGAGGTGAACCGTCCGCTGAATCCGGCACAGCCGGTTACCGCCGATGACGTTAAGCGCGCTGAGAGCGCTGCCGGCGAAGCCATAATAAGCGGCTATGAGACTGTGGACGTGGAGCCCCGTTCATACGCGATAGACAAGCAAGTGGTTACCGAGGCCCCGGTGGGTTACACAGGTTCACAAATCAACGTGAAAGTGAACCTGATAGTGGCTAAGACCGCTCTGAAGCTCAACCTGGAGCGAGCCATCAAAGATAACAACAACGTGGTGGTGCGCAAGTATGTGGTTACTCCGCTGGCCATGGGCAAGCAGATACTGACCACCGCCGAGCGCACACTGGGCTGCATGCTGGTGGACATAGGAGCCGAGACCACTACCGTGGCCATCTTCAAGTCCGACTCACTCTACTACTTGGCAACGTTGCCCATAGGCAGCCGCAACATATCGCTGGATATAGCGAAGGGGCTGAGCGTGCTGGAAGAGGATGCCGAGCGAGTGAAGAAGACGCTCAACAATCCGCTGGATATGAGTGCCGAGAGCGTGGTGATAGACGGAATAAACAGCAATGAGGCCGTTCAGTATATTTCGGCCCGCGTGGGAGAACTCGTGGCTAACATAGTGAAACAGATAAACGACTCGGGGCTCACTGCCCAGGATGTGAAGAGCATAGTTCTGGTGGGCGGCGGCGCACAGATGAACGGCTTGGCACACACACTGGAAGAAGCGTCGAAGGTGAAGGTGCGTCTGGGCGAACAGCCCCAGAGCATCAACTTCCTGAACCACAGCCACAACCGCTCCGAATACATAGAACTATTCTCAATCATAGCCACCGGAGCCGACCTGCTGGGCGACAGTGAAAGTTGCATAGAGCAAGAGACATTCAACGAGGCCGGCAACTTCAACTGGGGAGAGAGCGAACCAGAGACAAAGCCCACGGAAGAATCGAACCCCGAACCGGCACCGAAACCCGAGCCAAAAAGCAGTTCATGGGTAAGGAAATTGAAAGACTCAATCAACAATCTGTTGTCGGAAAACGACAGTGACCAATAAAAAGAATTGAGGTGTGCTCTATAAATTAATAAAAGTAACGATGTGTTCTTGGCTGATTTTGTTTCCTATCGGCATCCGCTGCGCAAAAGTCTTGCAGCGTAGCCCGCTACGCCGCTGCACCTTTAACCTCGCATCTGCTTGATATAAATTCAAAATCATCGCAAGTTAATTTATAGAAGACACCTTGAAAGTTAGTGAATTAATGACTATCTTTGCAGGAAAATGGAACAAGAGCGCAAAAACGAAAATAAAATGATGGATAATAATCCCGAAATAACTACGAATCCCGGATTCACCGAGGAAAATGATACGCCCAAAATCATAAAGGTAGTGGGCGTGGGCGGTGGCGGCAACAACGCTGTTGGTCACATGTATAACCAAAATATAGAGGGAGTGTCGTTTGTGGTTATAAATACCGACAATCAGGCGCTGAAGAACTCACCTGTTCACAACCGACTTCTGATAGGTCCGGAGATACTCAGGGGGCTGGGTGCGGGAAATGACCCTGAAAAAGCACGTCAGGCCGCAGAGGAAAGCGCAGAGGAAATCAACAATCTGTTCGATGACGCCACCAAAATGGTGTTTATCACCGCCGGAATGGGTGGCGGCACAGGCACCGGAGCCGGTCCTGTGGTTTCCCGCATAGCGCGCGAGCGCGATTTGCTCACGGTGGGAATCGTAACCATACCGTTCCTGTTTGAGGGCCAGAAGAAGATAATCAAGGCTCTGGAAGGAGCCAAGAAGATGCGAGAGTTTGTGGATGCCCTGCTGATAATCAACAACGAGCGCCTGACCGACATCTATCCCGACCTGTCGATAGACGACGCGTTCGAGAAGTCGGACGACACCCTGTCGGTGGCCGCCCGAAGCATCTCGGAACTTATCACCAAGAACGGAAAGATTAACCTGGACTTCAACGATGTGAACACCACCCTGAAAAACGGAGGTGTGGCCATTATCAGTTCGGGCTACGGAGAGGGAGAGCACCGCGTGACCAAGGCAATAGAGAACGCTCTGGAGTCGCCTCTGCTGAAGAACCGCGACATCAGCATGTCGAAACGCATACTGTTCAATTTCTATTATAACCCCAACGCCAGCAATCCGTTCAAGATGAAGGAGATAGACGAGGTGAAGGAGTTTATGGCCCAGTTCGGCAGCGAAGTGGATACCATCTGGGGCACCACCAAGGACGAGACACTGGACGACCGCATCAAGATTACGGTGCTGGCAGCCGGATTTGAGATGTCGCTTGAGAATGACGAGCGCCCCAGCAACGAAGTGGCGAGCCAGAAGCGGCGCGAGCCTGAGCACAAGCCCGAAAAAGTGTCGGAAGCCGCAAAGAAGGAGATGGAAAGTTTCTACGGCGACAACCTGCGCGCTTACGAAACCACTCAGGCTGCCGCGCAATATGTGCTTCTGCGTCCCGAAGACCTGGACAACGACGACATAATAGAGAAGTTGGAGAGCACCCCCACATACGGCCGTTCGCCTCAGTTCAAGAGCGAGATTGAGGCAATGCAGTCGGCGCCCAAGCCTGAGCAGGATGAGCCAGTAGTCCCCGAAGTGACCCACAAAAAAGGAGATAACGGCGGAATAGTGCTGAACTTTGAGTAAGATTAATCGAGGAACAAGATAAAACGAGGAATAAACAAAGGAGAAAACAATGTTAACTTTACAAGTAATCAACGAGAATCCCGAGAAAGTAATAGAACGTCTGGCCGTGAAGCATTTCGACGGTCGTGAACCGATAATGCGGATTGTGGAACTGGACAAGCAGCGCAAAGCCGCCCAGAAGACACGCGATGACAATGCTGCCGAACTGAATAAGATGGCAGCCGCCATAGGCGCGCTCATGAAAGAAGGGAAGCGCGACGAGGCCAACGCAGCCAAGGAGGCCGTGGCCAACCTGAAGACAGCGAACAAAGAGATTGACGACAATCTGAAAAACATTGAGAACCAGATAACAGAAATACTGCTCACCATCCCCAACCTGCCATACGCCGGAGTTCCCGAGGGACGCACCGCCGAGGACAACGTGGTGGAGAAAGAAGGTGGCCCCATGCCAAACTTGGGCGACGATGCCCTGCCCCACTGGGAACTGGCGAAGAAATACGGCATCATCGACTTTGACCTGGGTGTGAAGATAACCGGTGCCGGATTCCCGGTATATATCGGCAAGGGCGCCCGTCTGCAGCGCGCGCTCATCCAGTTCTTCCTTGACGAGGCTTGGAAAGCAGGGTACGTGGAAGTGGAACCGCCTTACGTGGTGAACGAGGATTCAGGCATAGGCACAGGCCAATTACCAGACAAGGAAGGCCAGATGTATCACTGCCAAGTGGATAACTTCTACCTGATACCCACCGCCGAAGTTCCGGTAACCAACATCTACCGCGACGTGATACTGCGTCAGGACGAACTGCCCAAGAAGAATTGCGCCTACAGCGCCTGCTTCCGCCGCGAGGCAGGTTCCTATGGTAAGGACGTTCGCGGCCTGAACCGTCTGCACCAGTTCGACAAGGTGGAGATAGTTCGCATAGAGCGCCCCGAGGATTCATACGCCGCCCTGGAAGAGATGAAGGACCACGTGCAGGGTCTGCTGGAGAAACTGGGTCTGCCGTGGCACATACTGCGCCTATGCGGAGGTGACATGAGTTTCACCAGTGCCATAACTTTCGACTTTGAGGTGTGGAGCGCCGCCCAGAAGCGCTGGCTGGAGGTGAGTTCGGTGAGCAACTTTGAGACCTATCAGGCCAACCGTCTGAAATGCCGTTACCGTGGAGATGACAAGAAGACACATCTGTGTCACACTCTGAACGGCTCGGCCCTGGCACTGCCGCGCATAGTGGCCGCGTTGCTGGAGAACAACCAGACCCCCGAGGGCATTGTGGTGCCCGAGGTACTGCGCAAGTACACCGGCTTCGACATAATAGACTGAGAGTAGGCAATTTTTCGCAAGGAAACGACAAGCCAAATCCGGATAAAGGAGACCCGCCATCACCGGCGGGCTTCTCTTTTTCGCACGGATACGAATCAGAGCAAATTTGTTTCACATCATGAACAAGTCATCCATCACTACTTGATATGATACTTCAGCCGCATACTCGTTGTTAAAAAGGCCAAAAGTGGTAACCCAAGTTGGAAGGATTCCACACTTGGATTTGGTTTCTTGTATGAAGGAAGAAGAACGGTTTCTCATTTTTTTGTCATCCTCAGCAGTGATAACATATTCGGCCGGCGCATATTTAATTTCACACAAGTTTATCATGCGGTCGGCGCGCTCAATAATCATATCAATTTGAGCTTTAGGCACAGAAGAACTTCTCCACGAGTAATATTCAACAGCTATCCTGCTAAGCCCCAACGCTTTCCTTATCTGATTTATATGCACCATACAAACTTGTTCAAAAGCAAGTCCTCGCCAGGTGTTAATAGCTGGTGTATTGAGGTTTTGCTGCCAGTAATCGGCGGTTGTGAGTCGCTTAGAGAAGAACAGATGAAATAATGAGAACATGTCGGTTAATTGATAATATGCATCGTTAACTTTGAGTTTACCTCTCGATTTCGTAATATACCGCCGAATAATGTCACAATTAACCAGATTTTCTATTTGCTTTGTCAGGGCACCACTGGATGCCACTTTCAATGCCTGAGCGATTTCATTACGAGACATACCATGTTTGTGCCGTCCCAATTCCTCTACGATTCTAAGATAAGGCTCAGGTGTTTTGAACAGTGAAGAATAAAGTCTATGATATTCTTGCCCCAGTTCCGACTTACTTCTGAAATAAAGCCTATCGATGTTTTGCGCAAGGCTTTCCTTGTTGGTCAGCAAACTAAGATAATAAGGTATTCCGCCAAGCATCATATATGCTTCGAGAATCATTCTCCTTGGCCACCGGATGTTCCGCGACTTCAGATATGTCTCTGATTCAGCCAAATTAAACTGTTGCAAGTAAATTGTATGTGTGGTCCGGTCATGAAGTCCTCCATGATTATCTATTATGTTATCAATCATCCACGATGTAGCTGAGCCACATACGATTAAAATCACGTCATTTCTTAGCGAAGCCCATGTGTTCCAGAAATGCCCTAAAGCACGAACAAACCCAGACCGAGGGGTATCGAAACTGGGTAGTTCATCAATATAGATGACACACCTGCCGTTATAGTGTCTTTTTTCCAAGACATTTTCGAGCATTTCAAATGCTTCCAACCAATTCTTAGCCCGCGGACCTGTATGACCAGCCTTTATCAACGCACTCGTAAACGAGAATAGCTCGTCATTCTTATCTCCATCAATTATTCCTGTTGCAGAGAATGCGAAGCTATTGTTAAAAAACTGCTGAATCAAATAAGTCTTTCCCACGCGCCGACGTCCATAGACCGTAACGAATTCGGGCACACCAGATGAACATATATCTTGCAGACGTTGTATTTCCTCCTGTCTCCCAATGAAATGTGAATCCATAAAGAACTATTTTAGATTAATTAAGCCACCTAATTTACTGCCGCAAAGATAATAAAAAACCGTCGTAAAAGTTACCAAAACTGAAAAAAAATATCGATTTTGGCAGATTATAGGGGTTAAAAGTTGCCAAAACCGGAAAAAAATATCGATTTTGGCAGATTATAGGCACATCTGGGGAGGGGGATTTCCATGTCAATACGGCTTCGAGGGTTTCGATAAATCTGCTCGGTGACCCGAACCAATCTGACTCACTCTATATATAGAACCCACCTTTACAGAGTTTTTCATGTTTTTTACTGAAAAAAAGAAAAAAAAGAAAAAATATTTCAAAAATTTGTTTATATTTGCATTGTGTAGAATCCATTTAGTTGAATAAACTGGAACAAATCACAAAGCATCAAGGCTGGAATTTATCGATTAATTAACTAAAATACAAAGCATTATGAAACGCTTATTTACTTATGTCTTCGCAGTGATGCTGGCAATGCTTGCTTACGCTGAACCTGTGACAACAACGGTAACGTTTTCTGAGAGTCTTGCAAATGGCGACAAGAACCCGACCGTTGATTTAGGAGGCGTATTGACCGTTGCTTTCTCGAAAGCTAACGGCACTACCGACCCGCAGTACTACTCCAATGGGACCGCTCTACGAGTGTACAAGTACAATTCTATCTCGATTCAGACCATGAATGAGGCAACGATTACGAGCATTTCCTTTGTTCATCCATCGTCGGGATATGCTTTTAAGCCTTACGGCTCATCGTCAACGCAAGAAGAGATGGACTTGATTGACCTCGGTCTGGTGGTTCCCGATGTGGAAGGCAGCACGTGTGTATATGACGGTAACGTGACCAGCACATGGACCGGTCCGGCCACTCACGGAGTTACACATGTGACATTAACCCTCGGAAACATTGCCGTGACTCGCATTACGAGCATGATAATCGAGACCGAAGGCGGTGAGACCTACAGTCTGGAGACACCCATGATTGAGCCTACCGGTGGCGAGATAACTACCGACACCTACATTATGTTCACGCCGGCGAGTTATTACCGCGGTGGCCTTCGCTACACCCTTGACGGGACCGATCCCAAGTACGGCGGTGAAGAATACATCGCTGCTTTCACACTGCAAAATGATGCCACAGTGAGCGTTCGCGGCTATAGCGTGGACGACTTCGGAGAATATTCGTGGAGCGGTCTGGCCCAGACCACGTTCACTGTGCGTCACACAGTGAACAGCGTGGCTGAGTATAACGCCCTACCCACCGGCACACGCGTGGAATTCACCTGCAACATGTACGCGGTGTACCAGTCGGGCAGTTACTTGTATCTGCGCGATGACAACGGAGACATGATGCTGGTTTACGGCAATGTGGGCCAGACGTACGAGAACGGCCTTAGAATACAATCGAATATCATCGGAACCAAGTCGGACTACAGTGGCCTGACGGAGCTCACATCACCCGACAACTTCTCGTCGGGGGTTGGTGGCGGAAGCACTGCTTGGCCCGAGGGGGTGACCATAATAAGTTCACTGACCGCCGACAAGCAGAGCCAGTTGTTTGCTATCCAGGGAAGGGCAAAGGACATCACCACAATCAGTGGCAAGGCCGCCTTCACATTAGTGGATCTGCAGGATGAATCGGAAATACTGGTTTACAACCGCTTCGGGATAGAAGATTTCAGCAAGGTTAAAGAGGGCGACTACGTGGGCGCACACGGATTCTTAGCGATCTACAACGGCACCCTTCAGTTCTATCCCTACTACCTGCCCTACGACGACAATGCCATAGAGTTCTCACCACAAAGCGGGACATACAATGAGCCGCAGACTGTGTATGCCAACTACGCAACAGTGTCGGGTGAGCCATTCGGAATCGCTTTGTCGGCAAAGTTTGACGATGGGACAACCGGCACAAGCGACGAGGGAAGCTGGGACATCTACGTGGACCGCAGCGGCTGGGTATATGCCACAATGACATACTACAGTTCAGAGTTCGACAGGGAGTTGACTTACACCGACAGTGCCCGCTACGATATAATCCCTCCCATTACGTTCAGTTATGATCTGGACCAACAAGAGATATATTACCGCCCAATGACGCTGCATATCACAGCCACTCAGGGTGATGTGCCATTCACCGGTATTATATACTACAACCTGGCCGGTGACACCACTGCGGCCAACGCAAGCATCTACAATCCTGAGGTGGGAATCAGTCTGACAGAGCCGACGACACTTGCTGTGTGGGCATTCGATGCTTCCGGCACCCGCTACGAGAACTACCCGCACTTTGAGGTTAATGACTGCGGGCCGGCCTATTTTGATATGATGATACAACCTGAAGCCGGGGTGTTCTACGGCCGAAAGAGGATTTCCGGCTGGGTCAGCGTCGACAACGCATCCTTGCGCGAGGGCACATGGAAGGTTCTGTTCGAAGACGGAACATCCACCACGGGTGAGTTTGAGAACGATGGTTTCAGCGTGATTATGGACAAGTCGGGTAAACTGATACTTGACTACACCTATTGGGACGGCAATTATGAGGAAGAGCATAATGTGAAGGATACACTGGAATACACCATTCTTCCGGCACTTAAGATTACATTTGACCCTGCTGCCGGCAAGTACAGCAGCACACAGAACGTATATGTAGGCTTTGAAATTCAGGATCAGTACAGTTACTTTGGCTTCGAAAGCCGCTACTGGACCATGTATTATGACGACGGAACCATCGACACGGGCAACTTCGATGACAATGAGACTGTGGAGGTTCACGGAAGCGGCTCGCTGCAGGTGGAAGCATATTGCTACGACGAAGTGGGTTACATTACGTATGCCGACAGTGCCCGCTACGAGATAGTCCAGCCGACACTCACAATCATACCCGAGCCGGGCACCTACTATGGCGCACTGACACCGAAGATTGTAGTTGAGAACATCGACTATGACTATGAAGTGCTTTACAGCATCTTCTACTACGACGGAGAAATCGTGGGTCCGGACTATGACCCGGTTCCGGAAGAAGGCTTTACCATCACCAAGGACGGACAGGTGTGTGTGGTTGTTATCTGGTACGATGAGACCGGCATGCAGCACTATCTGAGCAAGGACCTACTGTACTATAATATTATGCCGGCAGTGCAGGACGACATCAACCAGGACGGTAATATAGATGTTTCGGATATAGTAGTGCTCTCAACGCTGGTAATGGGTGATAGCGTAAACTACTACAACTCAGCCATGGTTGACGTGAACGGCGACGGCAATGTGGATGTAACCGACGTGGTGGCACTGGCCTACAAGATTATGGGAGAATAATCGCTAAGGCGACTTAAAGATAACCAACCCCAGAGAGGGTCCCGCTACACACAAGTGGCGGGACCCTTGTGTTATGGGGCGTAAGGATTTTGGAGAGTGGATTTGCGGGGGTGAGTTTTTTGTAGTAAATTTGCATAAAAAGGAGGCGACAGATGGCAAAAGGCCTGGTAGAGACACCGATGATGAAGCAGTTCGTGGAGATGAAGTCGAAACATCCCGACGCAGTGCTCTTGTTCCGTGTGGGCGATTTTTACGAGACCTATATGCAAGATGCCATAACAGCCTCAGAGATACTGGGCATTACGCTAACCCGCCGTTCGAATGGCGCGGCGGCAAGCATAGAGATGGCCGGCTTTCCGCATCACGCGCTGGACACATACCTGCCCAAACTGGTACGCGCCGGCAGGCGAGTGGCCATCTGTGACCAACTGGAAGACCCCAAACTGACCAAGAAACTGGTGAAGCGCGGCATCACCGAACTGGTGACACCGGGAGTGGTGGTGGGCGGCACAATGCTTGACCGCAAGGAGAACAATTTTCTGGCCTCTGTATATTTCGGTAAAAAGAGTTGCGGAGTGTCGTTTCTGGACATATCCACCGGCGAATTTCTGGCGGCAGAAGGAGGAACTGACTACGTGGACAAACTGATGAGCAACTTCAGCCCCAAAGAGGTGCTGATAGAGCGCAAGAACCGCAAGCGATTCAGTGACACGTTCACACAGAAATATCTGACTTTTGAACTGGACGACTGGGCCTACAACGAGGACACCGCACGCGAGCGGCTACTCCAGCATTTCGGCACCAAGAGCCTGAAGGGATTCGGCGTGGATGCCATGGGCAGCGGAGTGGTGGCGAGTGGCGCCGTGCTTCACTATCTGGATCTGACGCAGCACACCCAACTCAAGCACATAACCACGCTGGCACGCATCGAGGCCGAACGTTACGTGCGTCTGGACAAATTCACGGTGCGCAACCTGGAACTCACCGAGGCCATGAGCGAAGACGGCAAATCGCTGCTCAACGTGATAGACCGCACCCTCTCGCCCATGGGAGCGCGAATGTTGCACCGTTGGATGCTGTTCCCCCTCAAGGAAGTGGATGCCGTCCATCGCCGCCAAGACGTGGTGGAATACTTCTTCCGTGACCCATCGGGCCGCGAGACACTGAAAGAGCAGTTGGCCATGCTTGGCGACGTGGAGCGGCTGATATCCAAGGTGTCGGTGGGGCGCGTAACCCCACGCGAACTGGTCCAGTTGCGTCAGTCGCTGCTGAGTGTGGAGCAAATAAAGAACTACTGCAGCGGTGCACAGAACGAGGTTCTGCGAAGCATAGGCGAGCGGCTGAATCCGTGCGCGATAATGCGCGACAGGATAGGTCGCGAAATAAATCCCGAAGCGCCTAACATGGTGAACCGCGGCAACGTGATAAACAGCGGTGTGGATGAGCAGTTGGACGAACTGCGCGAGATATCGCACTCCAGCAAGGACTACCTGCTGCGACTGCAGCAGCGCGAAAGCGAGCAGACCGGTATTCCCAGCCTGAAGATAGGCTACAACAACGTGTTCGGCTACTACATAGAGGTGCGAAACATGCACAAGGACAAAGTGCCTGCCGAATGGGTGCGCAAGCAGACTCTGGTCAACGCAGAGCGATACATCACCCAGGAACTGAAGGAACTGGAGGAGAAGATACTGGGCGCTGAGGAGAAGATACTGCTGATTGAGAGCCGCCTCTTTGGCGAACTGGTACACTACGTCACGGACTATATCCCCGCCATACAGACCGACTGCAACCTGGTGGCACAGGTGGATAGCCTGCTCTCACTGGCCAACGTGGCCATTGAGAACCACTACAACCGCCCCGTGGTGGACGACAGTCTGGAAATAGAGATTGTGGAAGGACGACACCCCGTGATAGAGCAGAATATGCCCAGCGGAGAGACATACGTGCCTAACAGCATCACACTGAACAACGACGAGCAGCAGATTATGGTGATAACCGGCCCGAATATGGCCGGAAAATCGGCCCTGCTGCGCCAAACCGCGCTGATAGTACTGCTGGCTCAGATGGGAGGTTTCGTACCCGCAGAACGCGCCAAAATAGGTATTGTGGACAAGATTTTCACGCGCGTGGGTGCCAGCGACAACATTTCGCTGGGCGAATCCACATTTATGGTGGAAATGACCGAGGCGGCATCGATACTGAACAACGTGAGCGAGCGCAGCCTTATCCTCTTCGATGAGTTGGGGCGCGGCACCAGCACCTACGACGGAATTTCCATAGCCTGGGCCATAGTGGAGTACCTGCACGAAAGTAAATCCCGCGCCAAGACCCTGTTCGCCACCCACTATCACGAACTGAACGAGATGGCCAAGAACTTCAAGCGTATAGTGAACTACAACGTGACCGTGAAGGAAATAGACGGCAAGGTGGTGTTTCTGCGCAAACTGGCCAAGGGTGGCAGCGAACACAGTTTCGGCATCCATGTGGCCAAACTGGCGGGTATGCCGCAGCGAATAGTGAAACGCGCCGAGGATGTGCTGTCCGAACTGGAGAGCGCCAACCGCAACAACGGCAGCATCACCAAGAACATGAACGACGTGGCTCATAACCGCACCGGCGTGCAGTTGTCCATATTCCAACTGGACGACCCCGTGCTGAGCCAGATACGAGACGACATCCTCAACACCGATATCAACAACCTGACCCCAATGGAGGCGCTCAACAAACTTAACGAGATTAAGGGAGTGATAACCGGAAAATGAAAATGGAGAAGAAACGGCTTGAAAGGAAAGACTTTGAGATAATGGCGCCGGTGGGCTCGTGGGAGTCGCTCACGGCAGCCTGGCAGGGTGGAGCGGACGCCATCTACTTTGGGATAGAGGGGCTGAACATGCGCTCCAAATCGAGCGTGAATTTCAATCTCGATGACCTGCGCACCATAGCCGAATGGTGTGAAGAACGCGGCATGAAGACCTACCTTACGGTGAACACCATTGTCTATGACGAGGATGTGGAATACATGCACCGGATAGTGGATGCCGCGGCCGTGGCCGGACTAAGCGCCATCATAGCCAGCGACATGGCCACCATACTCTATGCCCGCAGCCGCGGTGTGGAGGTGCACATATCCACGCAGGTGAACGTGAGCAACACCGAGGCAGTGAAATTCTATTCTCAGTGGGCCGACGTGATGGTGCTGGCGCGCGAACTCAACATGGAGCAGGTGAGGCACATCCATGAGCAGATAGCGGCTAAGGACGTGCGCGGACCCCACGGTGAGCCGGTGAAGATAGAGATGTTCTGCCACGGAGCCTTGTGCATGGCCGTAAGCGGCAAGTGCTATCTGAGCCTTCATGAGACGAGCGCAAGCGCCAACCGCGGCGCGTGCCGCCAGATATGCCGCCGCGGTTACGAGGTCACCGACCTGGATACCGGCGACCGGCTGGCCATCAAGAACAAGTACATAATGTCGCCCAAGGACCTGAAAACCATCCATTTTCTCAACAAACTCGCCGATGCCGGAGTGCGCGTGCTCAAAATCGAGGGGCGTGCCCGCGGTCCGGAATACGTTCGCACGGTAGTGAGTTGCTACGACGAGGCACTTCGGTCGCTGGCCGAAGGGTCGTACACAGAGGAGAAGATTCACGACTGGGACGAGCGGCTGGCCACAGTGTTCAACCGCGGTTTCTGGAACGGATATTACCTGGGGCAGAGGCTGGGCGAATGGACGAGCAAATACGGATCGAGCGCAACGCACGTAAAGTCCTACCTCGCAAAGGGAATCCGTTATTTCAGCAACATAGGCGTGGCTGAATTCCAAATGGAAGCCGGGGAACTGCACGTGGGCGACGTGATAGTGATTAACGGTCCCACCACGGGGTCGGTGGAAATGAAAGTGGAAGAGATACGCGTGGACCTGAAACCCGTGGAGCGCACAGTGAAGGGCGAGCGGTTCTCAATCAAAACCGACGTTAAGATACGCCCCAGCGACAAGATGTACCTGTGGCACGAAGTCACTCCGAAAAAAGCGGACTAAGCCCGAAAAGGGCTAAAAAAAGCGGCGTCGCCCATTGTGAGACGGGAAACGCCGTGGTGGGTGCTACCTGATTCGAACAGGTGACCTCCTCCCTGTCAAGGAGGCGCTCTAAACCAGCTGAGCTAAGTACCCGAAAACTTTCGTGATGCAAAGTAACAACAAAAATCCTGAAATAGCAATATTTGAGACCATAATTCGCGCACGGAAACAAAAAAACCGTTCCCTACGTGCATCACGCATTGGGGAACGGAAAAAACAAACCTAAATTATAGATATGAATAGATGTTGAAAATGAAAAGTTTTCCTCTATTGCGTTTCTATCACATTACCATCGGCCACCGCCACCTTGTGAACTACTCACTGTGGAATATGGAGATGCAAGGCTCGACACAGTTCCAACACTTGTACCGTTATTGGTAACATCAGCATTGAGAATCAGCCCATTGAAGTCATCACCTGAGGCAGAGCCACCCGTGTAGAGAGTATATTTGCTGCCCTTGGTCATAGCCGGTGTGGAAATAATCATGGCCACTGAACTACCCGTGTTGCCACCCTGACCGCCCGGAGGTGCGAACATTCCTCCACCGGGGCCACCCTGACCGCCGGTGATGCTCTGTGTCATGGTGAACGCCAGCACATTGTTGCCGTTACCGTCGTTGAGAATCAGCGTGCCACCCTGACTGAGCGAGCCACTGTAGATAATGGCCGGCTGAATGGAGAGCGAACTGTTAGCGTATGGGTTGGAGTTTCTTCCTCCCACGCCAATAACGGTTCCGCCTGTTATATACAAATGATACTGCTCCTCGTCGTTAGCATCTATTCCGCCTTCGGCGCCACCTGAACCATAGGCCACGGTTGTTCCACCATTGATATAGAGGTTGCCGTTAGCATCGAGTGCGTCGTTGTTTGTCGCAACTGCAAAGATTGTGCCACCGTTGACCACAAGATCGCTCTTGCTGTTAATTGCGTCGTCGTAGGTGTGACAGGTAATGTCGCCGTCGTTAATCGTCAGAATGGCTTTGCTCTCAATACCCTCACCGCCTGTTCCGGTAGTGGTGACGCTGATTGTTCCACCATTAATGGTGACGTTTCCGTCGGCTTTCACCCCTTTAGGAGAAGACTTGTAGTCACTATCGATTTTATCTGTGTCACCACTGTAATTTCCATCATACAAGGTACCATTAGAATATACTATCATGTTACCGGAGGTGTTAACAGTGAGCGACCCGGCGTTCATAATGAACTCGTTGTCGCAACTGATGCCCTTGCCGGCATTTCCGGTGCTGGTGAGCGAAAGAGTTCCTCCATCGATTTGCACATTATTGTCGGCACTGATGCAGGTTGCGCCCTTAGTCTTAACATCGGTCTCATCCCATTCGCCGGTACCTGCAGTAGAAGCCGTGATGGTGCCACCCTGAATGAGCACGTCGTAATCGGCCTTGATTGCCTTTGCCGCGGTGGCGGTTACAGCCACGTTAATTGTGCCGTCCACAATGGTAATGGTGCCGGTATCCTCAGCTTCGCGGTCGGTATCGTCCTTGAACGAAACCTGAATACCATCGTCGCCAACATCGCTAATGTTGAGTTCGCCACTCTCCATGAGCAGGTACTGGTTACAGTTAACACCGTCTTTAACGGCCTTAAGCACGTTGATGGTGCAGTTCTTCATCTCAATGTACTCCTTGCTCCAAATGCCATGAGCAGTGTTAGCATACACATTCAGCACCCCCTTGCCCTTGAACTCGGTGTGTCCCTTGTTCACAAAGCAACCCTTCTGCGCTCCATCGGAGCAGTCTGTGAGGGTGTTCACGGTACCCTTCTTCACGCTCACGTCGATACGCTTGCCGTTCTGAATGTTGATAGGTGCGCCCGATGGATTGGTGAGTGTTAGGCCATTAAGTTCCACTGTGGCCTTGTAACTGCCTTCCATATAGAATTCGCCGTCATCCGATGAGCCAGAGAGGTTGTAAGTCACCTCGCCTGTTTCGTCGGACACGCCATCCTGGATTATGCTCACATGAGCGCCATCCACAGTAGCGGTTATATACTGAGCGATGTTTCCTGCAATCACCACGTTAGCCTTGTCGCCGTCGTAGGTTACGGTCACTGTGTTATCGTCCACCAAGTTGTCGTCAATCACAATGCTGTCCACTTCGGTCACATTATAATCGCATCCCAGCACACTGAGCGATGTGGCATCACTTAGCGGCATTTCGCCCAACTGGCTCGTTGTGAACGCTGTTTTCACGTTACCGATGCATACCCACATAGTCTGGCTGTCGAGGGCCAGGCAAAGTACTGCAAATAAAAGTACTGATATTGATAATAATATATTCCGTTTCATCTTACTAACACTTTATTCGTTATTGTACCTATTTTCACCACATACACACCCTGAGTCAAGGTAAGCCCAAGCGCAACCTCGCCATCCGCAGCCTGCGGACTGTCGTAGATTTTGCTGCCAAGCAGATTATACACAATCACACGCACCCCGGCCGGAGCGGCTACCTTAATATCACCCACTATGCCGGTTGCTTTCACGTCGGCCGCTTTCACGTCGGTCACAGCATTGGCATCGTCGGAGAATGCCAATTTCACCACATCGGCAAGAGTCACAATCTGAGTGACAGTGCCATTTTTAGCCACGATATTGCCGTCGCTGAAAGTTAATTTCAGCCCGTCGGCCACGAGCGAAACGATGCTGTTGTCGCTCTTGGTGAGGTTCAGATAGGTGAAGCTCTGAGCCTGAGCCATTGCGGCAATCATCACCGTCGCTAAGATTAATGTTTTAAGTCGTTTCATAATAATCTTATAATTTTAGTTTGCTTAATTCACTCGCCCATGACCAGATTAGCAAGATACACCACATCGGTCACATCTATTTCGCCGTCGCCGTTAGCGTCGGCATTCGCCACATAGAACACGCTCGGCGTAGCTCCCAGCACGTGGTTGGCTAAGCCCACCACATCGGTAATGTCCACGGCCTTGTCGATGTTTACATCACCGGTTAGGTTACTCACCGCGGCCGTGTCAGAGAACTGAAGAGACGCGATTTCGCTCAGCGATATAGTGTGCGACTCGCCACCGCTTACAGCCACCAAATTGCCGTCACTGAAAGTTATCTTCAGCCCTGCCGCTGTGATAGATTCCACAGAGGCATCAGCCTTGGTCACGTTCAGATATTGGTACGCTTGCGCATTCACACCCATTCCAAACAATGCGAACGCAGAAATCAGAATTATTCTACTTAATGCTCTCATAATTTTTCTTGTTTTAGGTGCACATTTTTCACGATGCAAATAAAAAGCATAACTTGAAAACGCGCAAATAAAATCTGCCAACGGCTGATTTTTTTCAACATAATTCCACCATTCTGACAATTAAATAAATATGGTTAGACACTAACTGAAAGCATATTAAGAAGTGTTTTTAAAGGTTTTCTTCAAAAACGCGCGGCCATTACGCTTGAATAATGCGTGGGAAATTGTAAATTTGCATCAAGAAACCAAACATAGTTATTCAGTCAATTCTACAAAACATAATGAAACGCATCACACATTTTCTGGCACTCGCGCTACTGCCGATACTCCTTGCGGCGCAGACAGGCGTGCTGCCCCGCTCATCGGCTCAGGAACAGAACGTGGAGCCGCAAGCATTGCTCAATTTCCTCACCGCAGTACAGAGCACTCCCGACACAGAGTTGCACCACCTGATGGTGGTTCGCAACGGCCACGTAATAGCCGAGGTTCATCCGTCGCCGTTCAGAGCCGAAGACGCGCACACACTCTATTCAGCGAGCAAGACCTTCACCGCCCTTGCGGCAGGACTTGCCGTGGACGACAACCTGCTGCGAATCACCGACCGTGTGGGTTCGTTCTTCCCCGAACTGCTGCCCGACTCGGTGAGCAAAGAGTTGTCCAGCATGACCGTGCGCGACCTGCTGACGATGAGCAGCGGAATTGTGCCCGACTGGGAAATGCGCAGCAACACCGACAACTGGCGGCGCACATGGCTGGCGAAGAAAGTGATAAACCCCGGCAAGCAACTCCGATACGACTCCATGACCACCTACATGCTAAGCGCCATTGTCCAGGACGTGACAGGCAAGAAAATCATAGATCTGCTGCGCGAGCGCATATTCACACCCATGGGCATCACCATGGCCGACTGGGAAGAGAGTCCCGAAGGTATCAATACCGGAGGCTGGGGGCTGCACATGCAGGCCGAGTCGCAAGCCAAAATAGGCATGCTCATCTGTCAGAAAGGCATGTGGGAAGGCAAGAGGCTCATTTCCGCCGAGTGGATTAAGCAGATGACAAGCAAGCAAATCAGCACCGGCAACCCAAACGACCCACCCTCCGACAGCAATCAGGGTTACGGCTATCAGACGTGGATGAACATGTACAAAGGCGCTTTCAGCGCTAACGGCGCATTCGGCCAGTACATAGCCATGATTCCCGAAAAGAACATGGTGGTGGTGATTAACGAGCGTAGCGGCAAGGGCGGCCAGATGCTCCTCCATATATGGAACACTCTGATGCCGGGCGTGAAAGACGAACCGGTGGAGCCTAATGCCGAAGCTGAAAAGAAGATAGCCAAGATGCTCAGCGCGTGGACTATGCCCATTCCCAAAGGCAAGAAGAGCGTGGTCATGTCAAAACCGGTGGAGAAAGCCAACGCCGCGTTCAACATAAAGCTAAAGGGTGCTCCCGACCTGATTATAGAGCCTCGCGGTGGCATCTATCAGCTCACCTGGGCGCTGAAGGAAGGCCCCATGAAGTCGGTACCGCTAAGTTTCGACACATGGACCTACCGCACCAACAACACCCGTCCCCCCTACTCCATTACGCCGCATGGCCGCTTCAGCGGACTTGGCTCACAATGGACCACGGCCGGGAATTACGCCTGGACCACATCGGGCACGCTGGCCATTCAGGTGCAGTGGGTGAACTGGATTAGCGCACGCTACATCAGCATCGACTTCAAGAATATGAAAGTGACACTGCGCGAAAACTACACCGGTAAAAACGAAGTTTTCGACATCCTTAGTTTCTAACATATTACGCTAATGCTCCGAATCCGGCTTATATCCCTGTTAACAATAGCCGCCTCTTTTCTGGCAGGCATTAACGCCGCCGAGCTGCCTCGAGCCACAGCGGCATCGCAAGGCATCGACGAACTGGGGCTGATGAACTTTATCGACACCCTGCGCACCCTGCCCAACACTCAGATTCATCATCTGATGGTAGTGCGACACGGCCGCGTGGTGGCTGAGGCCCATCCGAGCCCGTTTGCCGCTGAGGACACGCACACCTTGTACTCGTGCAGTAAGACAGTCACGGCACTGGCGGTGGGCATTGCTGCCGACAAAGGGTTGCTGAACGTCACCGACAAAGTGGTCTCGTTTTTCCCCGACAAAGTTCCCTCAGATGCCGACCCACGACTTAGCGAAGTGACTGTGAAGCACCTGCTCACCATGACATCGGGCATCAAGAACAACCCGTTAACACGCGAAAGATACAACGACTGGGTGCTGGGGTGGCTGGAACGCGGCATGGCGGCCGAGCCTGGAACCGACTGGGAATACGACACCATGAGCACTTTCATGCTCAGCGCCATCGTTCAGAAAGTAACAGGCATGAAATTGCTTGATTTCCTGAACGAGAACCTGTTCACACCCATAGGCATCACCGAGGCCGACTGGGAGGAAAGCCCCGACGGGACGAACTGCGGCGGATGGGGACTGCGGCTCAAGACCGAATCACAGGCCAAACTGGGCGTGCTTCTGCTTAACTACGGCAAGTGGGACGGCCGTCAGCTTGTGAGTCGCAAGTGGATTGAGGAAATGACGTCCGAACAATTCCGAAACTACGTTCCCAAGCCCGACATTCCCAAAACCGCAATAGGCAAAATCAAATACTACATAAAACTCGCCTGGGCGCACATAAAGAGCTGGTTCACCGGCAAGGAGCCTGAATTAGTGAAATTCTGGGAGGCCTACGGCTATCAGACCAAGATTCTGCACCACCCAACGTTTGAAGCATTTTTTGCCATAGGGCTCAACGGACAGACTATCTACATGAATCGCGAACGCGACCTGGTGGTGGTGATTAACGGCTCCACACCGGGCTACGGCTCGGCATTCAAGGCCATCTGGAGCGTGCTGTTTCCCGCGTGCCTGCCACAGCCACGAGGCGACAGCGGACTTGAGAGCGACATCATGGCGCACCTGCAGAGCCTGGACCACAAGCCGGTGAGCGGCGAACTGTTCAACACTAACGAAAAGCAATACACAGGCAAGAAGACTCACCGCTTAGCCGGCAACGAAATGAACGTGCGCACCTTCGCGGTGAGCATTGCCGACAGCGTTTGCACCCTCACAATCACCGACGAAGCAGAGAACACGGCCGTGATTCCATGCGGATACGGCAAATGGCTCACAAGCAGCAACTCCTGTCCACCACCCTACGACATGAAAGCCTTGAATGCCCTCGCGGGCCTGCACGGCGAATGGAAAGTGGCAGGCAGCTATGCGTGGACAGGACCTCACACGCTCAGCATTTCGCTAAATTACGTCAACTGGGTTACGCACCGCGACATCAAATTAGATTTCTGGAACGATGAAATCACCATACAAGACAATTTTAACCCGGAGACTTCACAAACAGTGCTATTCAATTAACCGCCAACATGAAACAACTTCTCTCACTCATCGTTGCACTCATTCCTTCGGTGCTTTTGGCACAGACCGGAGTGTTGCCGCGCACCACAGCGTCGGCTCAGAATGTGGACCCGGCAGTAGTTCGCCAGTGGGTTAACGAAATCACAAGCCTGCCTGGCACCGAGATTCACCACCTGCTGGTGATTCGCCACGGCAACGTAATTGCCGAAGCACACCCGGCACCATTCACAGCGCAAGACGTGCACACACTGTTTTCCTGCAGCAAGGCGTTCACAAGCCTGGCAGTGGGCATAGCCGTGGATGAGGGGCTGCTATCCATCGACGATAAAGTGGCCAAGTTCCTCCCGGACAAACTGCCGGCGACCGCCAGTCCTGAACTCGGCACGCTCACAATACGTCATCTTCTGACCATGAGTAGCGGAATAGCGCCCGACTGGGGCATCACCGCCAACTCCGACTGGATAAAGACGTGGCTGGCAAAGCCCTTCGACGAGCAGGGGCGCTTCCGCTACGACAACATGTGCACATTTGTCCTGAGCGCCATCATACAGCGCGTAACAGGCAAGAAACTGTTAGACTACCTGCGTGAGGAACTCTTCACCCCTATGAGCATCAACACCGTGGACTGGGAAGAGAGCCCCGACGGGACGAACTGCGGCGGATGGGGTCTGAGACTACAGGCCGAGTCGCTGGCGAAAACGGGCATTATGATTCTCAACGGCGGCAACTGGTTCGGCCGCCAAATAGTGAGCAAGCAATGGCTCGACCAGGCCACCACCAAGCAAATCAATTTCAAGTTCCCGGGCAACACCCCGTCGGAAGTGAATCAGGGTTACGGATACCTGTTCTGGCGCTGCATCTGCCCGACAGCGTTCCGTGCCGATGGCGCCTACGGTCAGTACATAGTAATGGTTCCTGAAAAGGATCTGGTGGTAGTGATTAACGGCATCGCAAGCAACCAGTACCCCGAACTCTCCACCATCTGGAACACGCTGCTGCCAGGCGTGAAAGACCACGAATTTGCCGAGAATGCCAACGATGAAAATGAGATGCGCCAGACATGCGCCAGCATCACCCTGCCCACGGCTGCACCCAAAAGCAACGCCAAGATCAACAAGAAACTGCTCAACAAGACGCTGAAGGTACAGAAGAACGACTATGGCTACAAGAGCATCAGGATTATACCCGCCGACAGCGACCGAGTGGTGCTACGCGTGACCAAGGAGAGCGGACTGGTGGAAGAGATAGTCCATGGCCGTGACGAATGGGAAACGGGCAACTCGCAAGTGGCACCCCCTTACATCTACGGTGATACCCCCGACGGGCGCGACCATGTAACCGGAATCAAAAACACCTTTACCGTGGCCGGGACCTACGCCCCAAGCAAAGGCGGACTCGTATTCAGCACCTATTACACATCGTGGATTGTGCGCCGCACGTTCACCATCACGGCAAAGGGCAAAGTCACCATTTCCACCAACTACTGATTTCCCCGCACTTAATCCCGAATCGGCCATTAGGCCGACGAAATTGGGTTAAAAAAGCGTGGCCCGCACTGAGCGAGCCACACTTTTTATCTTATTATCCAAGTACCTAATTACTTGATAACCTTCTTAGCAGCCTTTGTGCCATCGGTGTAAGTGGTAACCACCACGTTCACACCCTGGAACGGCTCGTTGCTCTCAACGCCCAGCAGGTTGTAGTAGCGCACGCCCTTAACGTCCTTGTCGGCATTGAGGTCGGCCACGCTGGTGTCGTCGTCGAAGAACACGGGATAGAGCTGGATAGCGCCCTTGTAAACGCTTACGAACGCGTAGATGGCGTGAGTTCCCTCGGTAGGAATTTGAACGTTGGGGAAATAGTAATCGCCATAGAACTGGTTGTGCATTGTCATATCCAGAGTACCATCGTTAATGGTGTAGTTTCTGTTAGCCTCATCTTCCACTGCGATAGTGCAGTTAGGAACAAGCACATACTCGTTAACCATATCTTGAGAAATCTCCTCAAGAGCGAACTCGTTGGCCTCAACCTTTGCTCCGGCAACGCCATCGGCAAGCTGAGAAGCGTCAACCGGAACGAGCTCGTTGTAAGATGCGTTCCAAGTGAACTCAGCACCACCGGCAATCTTGTCACCGCGCTTGTAGGTCTTGCCCAGGTCGCCATAAATCAGCGTGCTTGCTGTAGCGTCCTTAACATACAGGTAACGTCCGTTCTGATATACTACCGACATTTCGCCGGTGAGTTTCACCTTAGTGGTAGCACCGATTGCACCCTTCAGGTTAGCGACCTCGGGAACAACAGCCTCGATGCCCGGGAATTCGGTTGGGAGCAGCTGATAAACAGTCTGCTTGCCGTAAGAAGCAACGATACCAAGGATGTCGCAAGTGGTTCCGTCGGCGGGGAATGTTACGCTGAAGCGGTCGTAGTAGCCGATAGTTCCGGTTGCGTCGGTGATAGTCTTAGCAGTCAGGTCCAGAGTAACGCCCTTTAGGAGAACGTACTTACCCCAGTTATCGTGGTTGATACCGCTAACGGTGATCGTCTCGGGATTAACATCCTCTGAGCTTACCGAAGACTGGAAGCCTGTGGGACTTGCAAGCTCAGGCTCGCCGTTGTAAGTGGTCTTCTTGCCGCCGAATCCGCTGGGGATGATGTCGCCCTTCTTATAGGTTTGACCTGTGCTTCCGTAAATCAGCATGTAGCCGGTAGCATCCTTCACATACAGGTAACTGCCCTGCTGACCCAGAACTGTAACTGTTCCGTCGAAAGTAACCTCGGTGTTGTCGGGCAGTTCGTTGAACTTAGCGATAGTCATGTCGCCGGTTTCACCGCCGCCACCGCCGCCGTTCACATCTTCGATTGAAACGGGGAGAACCTGATATGTGATTTCGGTGGCGTCCTTAGCCTTGTAAGCGCCCACGATACCTGTGATGTTGTAAGTAGTGGCAGCAGCCTCAGCCTCGGTCGGCAGTTTGGCACCCATCGAGTTGTAGCCCGGGATGGAACCAGCACCGTCGGCAATGTTGAAGTTGCTCTTGTTGATGCCGCTGATGGTCACGTTAGGCATATAGATGAGCTTGCCGAAGTAAGAAGCGTTGATGTCAACAGTCTGAGCCAGTTCAGCCTCAACGGGGCTGTTGCTCGAAGCAGCCTTGAAGTTGTCGGTATCGTAAACCGAGAGTTCGGGCTCGCCGTTGTAGGTCTTCTTCTCGCCACTGAAACCTGCGGGAATCACGTCACCGTTCTTGTAGGTCTGACCTGTATTGCCGTAAACCAGCATATAGTCCTTGCCGTCGGTAACGTACATGTTCATGTTGTACTGAGCCAGCACTGTAACGGGGATTGTGAAGAGAACCTTAGTTCCGTCATCCACAACCTTGTAAGCAGCGATGCTGTTAACGTTAGTAGCGGTTGCGAACTCGTAGGTTGCAGTGGTTGTTGTGCTCTTCTTGCCGTCCTTCTCAGCGTAGGCAGTCAGCGTGGTGTTAGTGCTGATTGCGATAGGAGCGCTGTAGGTCTGCTCGGCGCCGCCGGTAGAATACTTGATAGTGGCACCGCTGGTGGGGCAAGTGATAGTCACCTCAATGGGTGCATAGTAAGTACCTTCCTTAACGCTGAACACAGGAGCGCTAACGCCGGCCTCACCGCCCACGGTGACGGTTATCTTGGTGGCACGCACCTGGTGGCCGCCTGCCACAACCTGAACTTCGGTAGCGTTGCCTTCCCATGTGGCAGTTGCTTTGTCCGTGCTGATTGTAAGATTATCGGCCGTGAATCCGCCTGCACTATAGTCGGTGCTTCCTGTGGTCACACACTCAAACACAATCTTGGTTATTGCCTGGTCGGCCTTGATTGTAGTGGTTGAGTTCTTAGCCAGACGATAAGCCCAGTAAGGTGCATCGGTTCCGGTGCAGCCGAAACCGCCGGCTGTGGTGCTGATTGTAACACCGTCCTTCGACATCTGGTCAGCGCCGCTGGCTGTGGTGTTAGAGCCTTTTGTTCCGCCCTCGGGGTTGGAATCAAACACAATGTCGGTGGCACCTGCAGCGAATGCAAGTACGCACGCCATCAAAAGTGTAAAGATTTTTCTCATAATAGTAGTTTTTAAAAATAAAATTTATAGAATATTTGGTGCAAATATACTAATAAGTTTCGGTATTTCCCAAACTTACTGATATAATTTTTCAAAAGTTTTATTTTCTATCAATCAGCGTATTATATCAATCCGGACTGTTTTTCAAACACTTTTGTTTCATTTTGTAAGCAAGAGGGCGCAAAATCAAGCTTTTTCGCTCTTTTTGCGCCCGTTTCGTTATGTTTTTTCCGCGGAGACACTTCGCGTCGGGTTCTCTTATGCCAGTCCCAACTTGAAATCAGTGATGAGCTGCTGCAGGTTCTGATTTCGCTTGGCCAGGTCTTTCACAAGTTCGTGCTGTGTCATCACCGTGGCGCGCGGTGCTGCTTCCACCTTCACCACGTTCAGCGCCAGGAAATCATTGTTCAGCGCAGCGCGCAGAAACGACAGTATCTTGCTTTTCTGCGACTCCATGAAGTTGACCTGCACATCACTCTCCACTCGCACCTGGTAGGTGGTGTCGTCCTGCTTCACCGGCAGCGAGGTGCGCATGGTGTTAATAATTATCTTATCCTGAGGATTTTTCACTATGAAATCGTTCCATGCTGCCACCAGTTGTTCCTCGGTGAATGGCTCACGTCGCACCTGCCCTGCCGGGGCCGGTGCCACGCCGTCCTCCTTCTTCGCAGCCGGAGTCACATTGCTTATCATCACTCGCTTGTGAGGCTGCTGAGCCGATATCACGCGCCTCGAAGCCGGAGCGGTCTGTGGCACTACCGGCGGCGGTGGAGTTGGCACCGGAGCCGACATCGATGCTGGGGCCGGGGCAGCCGGAACTTGTGATGCGGGAGCCGGGGCAACTTGGGATGCCGGCGCAGGATTAGCGGCGGCAGGCGGTGGTGTCGTCGCCTTCACAGGCTTCATGGGCTCGGTGCCTGATGCCGGTTGCGGCTCGGCATTTAGAATCTGGCATATCTTTATCAGCGTGAGCTCCACCAGAAACTGCTTGTTGCTCGTCTGACGGTAATTAATGTCACAATCGTTGCACAGGTCCATTGCCTTGTAGAAGAAGCGAGGCCCGAACTTGGCCGCCTGCGCCACATATCGCTGTGCCACCTCCTGATTCATCTCCAGCAGACTTGCCGTGGCCGGAGTGGCGGCCACCATGAGGTCGCGCAGGTGCTGCGCCAAGCCGTTCACGAAGAACAGCGAGTCGAAGCCCTTGTCGCGTATTTCCTTGTAGATGAGCAGAGCGTCGGTCACCGCGCCGATAAGGAAAGTCTCATCCAGACGGAAATAGTAGTCATAGTCCAGCACGTTCAGGTTGTCGATAGCACTCTGGTAGGTGATGTTGCCCTGCGTAGAGGCCGCCACCTGGTCGTAGATCGACAGGGCGTCGCGCATGGCACCGTCGGCCTTCTGCGCAATCACGTTGAGTGCGGCCGGCTCGGCCGTGATACCCTCCTGCGCGCCTATGTACTGCAACTGCGCCACGATGTCGGGCACGGTGATGCGCGCGAAATCGTAGATTTGGCATCGCGAGAGAATGGTGGGAATCACCTTCTGCTTCTCGGTGGTAGCCAGGATGAACACCGCATACTCGGGCGGCTCCTCCAGCGTCTTGAGGAACGCGTTGAACGCGGCGGTGGAAAGCATGTGAACCTCATCGATGATAAACACCTTGTAGCGTCCTATCTGCGGCGGGATACGCACCTGGTCGGTGAGGTTGCGGATATCGTCCACCGAGTTGTTGCTGGCAGCGTCCAGCTCCACGATGTTGTAGGAGCGCTGCTCGTTGAACGCCTGACACGACTCGCACTCGTTGCACGCCTCGCCGTCGGGGGTGCGATGCTGGCAGTTGATGGTCTTGGCGAAAATACGCGCACACGACGTCTTGCCCACGCCACGCGGGCCGCAGAACAGATAGGCGTGTGCCAGCCTGTCGCTCGCTATCGCCGTCTTCAGCGTATGAGTCAGCGCCCTCTGCCCCACCACCGTGGCAAACGACGACGGACGATACTTCCTTGCTGATACTATGTAACTTTCACTCATTTTCAGTAACTTATTTATCCTCGTTCTCCGCCTTCACGGATTAAATACAAAGGTAATGCTTTTCTTCCGCATCTCCAAATAAAACTTTCCACACACTCTATTCGAAACCTACTAAAACCCTCACCGCCACAGGGCACGAACGACGACTACAAGCCTGAATAGCCGACTGATACCCAAGGTGGACGTGCTGCGCAAATCGCCGTAGGCGATTACCACTGTGAAAACCCCACCATGATGTGCCGCAGGGCAACGAATGGTGGGGACCGCAAGCCACCTCTATAAGCGTTCCTCGACGAGGAACACCTTGCGCGCCACTAATATATTTATTAATTTTGCATCATGAGTTTATCAGCATTATACTATCATCTTGTAATCCGCACAAAGAACGGAGAAATGACTATTCCGAACGAGAACAAAGCCGGCCTATATGGCAGGTATAATATCTAAACGGAATTGCCAGTCGGTTATTATTAACGGTATGCCTAACCACATCCACTTCCTTATCCGCGTCGCACCGTCGATATGCTTCTCCGACCTCGTTCACGATTTAAAATTAGGTGGGACTCACTACATTAAGGCTCACATTGAGCAGTTCATTAAGTTCGATGGCTGGGGCAGGGAGTATGCGGTGTTCAGTTGTTCTGCATCCGACCGCACGAACATCATCAGCTATATAAAAAATCAAGAATCACATCACATAGGGATGAGTTCGAAGGATGAACTGCGACATTTCTGTGATTTGGCCGGAATAGACTACTACGAGATGTAGTAGATGACTGGTGTTCCTCTCCAAGGAACATCCCCTTATATGCCTCCTTCCTCCCCACCATTCAGTCGCTTCGCTCCTATCATGGTGGGGTTTTCACAATGGTCATCGCCGCGGCGATGAGTGAGTGTCGGCCCCATCATGTCCGCCACCTCACCACTCTGCCGGGTTCCTCATTCCGAGATGTTACTTGACGTCTCGCCACTCGGCGATGAGTGAGTGCCGGCCGCTTAGGCGCACTTTCGTTACGCCACATAAAACGAGAAGCCCGCAGACATCACGCCTCCGGACTTCCAGCGCTTCAAGATGGACTTGAACCAACGACCCCATGATTAACAGTCATGTGCTCTAACCAACTGAGCTATT
>CALAVE010000072.1 GCA_937892215.1 uncultured Porphyromonadaceae bacterium | reverse complement strand
TAAGGACATGGTGAACGAGGTAGCCAAGAAGTTTGAAGAGGCCGACGGGCTGGTAATAGGCTCACCCGTCTATTATGCCGGGGCAAACGGCACGCTGGTTTCGTTCCTCAACCGACTATTCTTCTCGGCCTCGTTCGAGAAACGTTTCAAGGTAGGTGCTGCCGTTGTCTCAGCCCGCAGGATGGGCACCACGGCGACACTCGACCAGTTGAACAAATATTTCCTGCACGGCGAGATGCCCGTGGCCGCAAGCCGCTATTGGAATGCCGTTCATGGCAATTCACCCGAAGAAGTGATGAAAGATGAAGAAGGACTACAGACAATGCGTGTGCTGGGCCGCAACATGGCTTTTCTTATCCGTGCCATCCATGCTGAGCGTGGCGGCTTGCCAGAGCAGGAACCCCAGCGTATCGCAACAAATTTTATCAGATAAAAAGATGTCAGACAAGGAACAGATAGAAACGCTCTATCGCGAGATGTACGAGGCGATGGTCAGGAAGGACACGGCAACGCTGAACCGTGTCCATGCCGATGACTTCGTGCTGACCCACATGACGGGCATGCACCAGTCCAAGCAGGTGTATATTAAGTCCATCGCCAATGGTACGCTCAACTACTATTCAGCCGAGCATGAGCAGATGGACATCAAGGTGAGTGGCGACAGAGCTACCCTAAGAGGCCGTAGCCGTGTGAATGCAGCCGTCTTTGGCGGTGGCCGTCACACATGGCGCTTGCAACTTTCGTTTGAACTTGTCAAACACGATGGTCGCTGGCAGTTTTCGGCAGCCAGTGCTTCAACGTATTAAAATATTATACAAATATAATGGAAGAAATAAGGATTGACATGCGCAAGCAGACTCCCGAGGAGAGGGCGCAGGGAGTAAGGGATGCACAGCTTTGCTTCAAGCTGAACCACACCATGCCCTACACCGATGAGTATAATGAGTTGGTCTCACAGTTGTTCGGTGAGTTCGGCGAGGGTAGCCGTCTGATGGCACCTACGACCGTTGTACGAGGGAAGAACGTAAAAATCGGTAAACGGGTGGTCATCATGAACAATTCGCTCTTTATGAGTGCAGGAGGCATCACCATCGAGGACGATGTGCTGGTGGCAGCCAATGCCCAACTCATTTCTAACAACCACGCCCCGGAAGAACACCAGATTCTTACCTGCAAACCCGTGGTGCTGAAACGGAACTGCTGGATAGGAGCCGGGGCAACGATACTGCCTGGTGTGACAGTTGGCGAGAATGCTATTGTCGGCGCAGGAGCCGTGGTTACTAAAGATGTGGAACCGAATACCGTCGTTGGAGGAATTCCTGCTAAGCTTATTAAGAAATTATAACTATAATCCATAAAGAGAATGAATATCAGGATTATCATCACTGTGGCTTTAGCACTTCTGTTGTCAACTGCATGCAACGGCGGCGCAAACCAGGAGAAAGTAATGAACAAAAAAGGAAAGACATTGGTAGTGTTTTTCTCCCATGCAGGCGATAACTACGCTGTGGGCAACATTAAGGTGGGCAACACCAAGGTTGTAGCCGACTATATCAGTGAGTTTACTGGTGCCGACCAGTTCGAGATTGTCACGCATAAGTACGATGGCATGGACTATAAACCTCTTTGTGACCTCGCCCGCCAAGAGAAGATGGATGAGGAGTTGCCGCCGTATGAGGGGAGCGTGGATGTCTCCGGCTACGATACCATATTCATCGGAGGCCCGGTGTGGTGGGGAACCTACCCGCAGGTGATGTTCACTTTCTTCAAGCAGAATGACCTTAACGGCAAGACGCTTATTCCGTTCACCACCCACGAAGGCTCCGGACTTGGCGCATGTGTGGACGATGTGAAAAAGGCCTTTCCCGACGCTAAGGTAATGGGCGCGTTCTCAATCTACGGGCACGAAGTTCGCGAAGGCAAAGACCAGGTGAAACGGTGGCTCAACGGGCTTAAACTGTAATGTTAAGATGTCAAAACGGAATTCGTGCTAAAAGGCATTTCATCTGTGGTGCCACTTTCTTATCTATGATGGTTGCACTGCTTCATATTGGTACGGTGACTTGCAATATCTTAAGAAAACACCTTTAAAATCAAGTAAATATTATGAACAATATTAAATTATCTAACGGCGTGATGATGCCGCAAATTGGCTACGGAGTGTATCAAGTGACACCCGATGAGTGTGAACGTTGCGTGAGCGATGCGCTGGAAGTGGGCTATCGTATGATTGACACCGCCCAGGCCTACGCTAACGAAGATGGAGTAGGGCGAGCGTGGAAGAAAAGCGGTATCGACCGTAAGAACATTTTCCTCGTGACTAAAATCTGGATTTCTAACTATGGTTACGAGAAGGCGAAAGCCAGTATCGACGCGAGTTTGCGCAGGTTGCAGACCGACTACATCGACCTTATGTTGCTGCACCAGCCTTTCTGCGACCGGTACGGCGCATATCGCGCCCTTGAAGAGGCTTACAAGGAAGGTAAACTGCGGAGTATCGGTGTGTCGAATTTCTATCCCGACCATCTCATTGACTTAGCATCAAATGTAGATGTGAAGCCGATGGTGAATCAGGTGGAGACCCACGTGTTCTGTCAGCAGCATGCGGCAAAGAAGTATATGGACGAACTGGACTGCCGCATTATGTCGTGGGGACCATTAGCCGAGGGTAGGAACAATTTCTTTCGGAACGAACTGCTAGCCGGTATCGGCCTGAAGTATGGAAAGAGCGTTCCGCAGGTGGCTCTGCGCTGGCTCTACCAGCGTGGTGTGATTATTATTCCTAAGTCCACTCACAGGGAGCGAATGGCTCAGAACATCGATATTCTGGACTTTACACTCACCGACGACGAAATGGCCCTGATTGCCACGCTCGACACCGGTAAAAGCCTGTTCTTCGACCACCACGACGGTGAGGTGACCAAGATGTTCATGGGCTGGCGATGACGCTTGCCCTTCCGTAAATCCGCACTTGTTCGCGTGCGTCCATTTACTTCTGTGGACGCTCTGAAGCCATTTGGCTGTGTAATTCTAATGGTCTAATAACGAAGCGAGGAAAGTCTCCCGACTGCCCTCGCTTTACCTTAAATCTAATACTATGAAAAACACACATACAAAGGTAATAATTATTTTTATATTCGCAAACATATTTTTAATATATTTTTGGTATAATAACATATTTTCACTAAAATTGGTGTCAACGACAAAATATTTATGCGATGAAATCACTTAATTCTTGTCGGGTTGTGAAAAAATCATTAATTTTGCATAATGCAGTTTTGTGAGCCTGTGCAAATCTGATGCTCGGGCAATCCGACTGCGGGAAATTAATTTATTTTGTAACAGAAACACTAAAACGAGGTTTAAGAAGCAATGGCACAATGGTTTGAAGTAAAGGTGAAGTACGACAAGATGCTGGAGACTGGCATTCAAAAGACTGTGACTGAGCCTTATCTGGTGGACGCTCTGTCGTTTACGGAGGCGGAAGCAAGAATTACCGAGGAAATGCAACCTTATATTTCGGGGGATTTCGTGGTCTCAGCGGTGAAAAAAGAACGCTATGCCGACATATTCTATCACGAGGGCGGCGACCGCTGGTACAAAGTGAAGGCTAACTATATCACTATCGATGAGAAAACTGCTGCAGAAAAGAAAACGGCAAATATGATGCTGGTGCAGGCCGCTAACTTTGAGGAGGCTCTGAAGGTGTTCCTCGAAGGGATGAAAGGCACGATGGCCGACTTTGAAATAGCCTCCATTACTGAAACAGCACTGATGGACGTCTTCGCGGCAAACCTTAGCGAGACGTTGGCCGACAAGGATAAAAAGTAACTACCCGGAGCAACCTGTATCATGTCGGAAATAGGGCGGAACATAGAGTCGCTTCGTGGCGAGATACCGGCAGGTGTCAGAATTGTTGCCGTGTCGAAATTTCACCCGGTGGAGCGGCTGATGGAAGCATACGATGCCGGTCAGCGAATCTTCGGTGAAAACCGGGCGCAGGAACTGGTGACTAAGGTGGGGCAGATGCCTCGTGACACGGAGTGGCACTTCATCGGCAAGCTGCAGAAGAACAAGGTTCGTTCCATCGTTCCCCATGTTTCGCTAATTCACAGCATCGACAGTGAGTCATTGCTTCGCCTTGTGGCGGCAGAGGCTCTGACGGCCGGTAGGGTGGTGGATGTGCTTCTGCAAGTCCATGTGGCCCAGGAAGAAACCAAAAGCGGCTTTGACGCTCGCGAATTGCTGGAACTGGCCCATAGCGGCCGCATTGAGAACGTCCCCGGGGTGAGGATATGTGGCCTTATGGCTATGGCGAGCTTCGTGGACGATGAGCGGCAAATCTCCGCAGAGTTTGCACGGGTGCGTGGCATCTACGAGCAGTTGCGTGCCGGATGCTTCGCCGGTCATGACGAGTTCTGTGAACTGAGTATGGGTATGAGCGGCGACTGGCGGCTGGCAGTGGAGCAGGGTAGCACCATGGTGCGCATAGGCACCTCTATTTTCGGCCGTAGGGAATACTGAACAGAACAAAATAATTCATTAATATAAACAAAATTTTAGACAATGGCACAAAAAACAAAACAATGGGCGGCGATCATAATGATGATTGCGCTGTTTGCGATGATTGCCTTCGTGACGAATTTGTGCACGCCAATGGCAACTATAGTGAAGAATCAGTTTGGCGCATCGGAATTTGCCGGGCAGATAGGAAATTATGCTAACTTCATAGCATATTTGGTGATGGGAATTCCGAGTGGTATGCTGATTACGAAAATCGGCTATAAAAAGACTGCGCTTTTGGCTCTGGTGGTTGGTATCACCGGATTGGCGTTTGAGTACTTGAGCGGCCAGATGGGAAGTTATGTGGTTTACTTGATAGGTGCGTTTATCAGCGGTCTGTGCATGTGTATGCTCAACACGGTGGTGAACCCGCTGCTTAATGTGCTTGGCGGAGGCGGTAACTCAGGTAACCAGTTTATCCAGATAGGTGGAGCGTTCAACTCGGCTGCCGCTGTGGCTGTATATATCCTTATGGGCGCGCTGATTGGCGAGGTGACAAAAGACACCGGAATCGCTGACGCTACGCCTGCGCTGGTAATCGCCGGTATTATATTTGTGGTGGCGTTTGTGGTGTTGTTGTTCACAAAGATTGATGAACCAGAGCAGGCGCCAGTGGAGATGAGCCTTGTGACGGGCGCGTTGAAGCATCGCCACTTTGCGCTGGGAGCATTGGCAATATTTTTGTATATGAGCGTGGAAGTGGGCACTCCCACCTATATGGTGTCGTATCTCACGAGTGATGCAATCGGTATATCGGCCGGAGTGGCCGCTTTGATAGCATCGGTGTATTGGTTCATGATGTTCGTGGGCAGAACGATTGGCGGCATTATAGGAGGAAAGGTGAGTAGTCGTGCGATGGTTAGCACGGTGGCGGTGGCCGCTTGTGTTCTGATAGCGATAGGAATGCTGACGCCGTCGAACGTGACAATGAGCGTGCCCGGTATAGACTGGGCGAACTTGTCGTTGATTTGGGTTGACGTGCCAGCCGGAATGGTTGCGTTTCTGCTAGTTGGCCTCTGCACATCGGTGATGTGGGGCGGTATCTTCAATATGGCAGTGGAAGGTTTGGGCAAGTACACGGCCGCGGCATCGGGAATATTTATGACCATGGTGTTTGGTTGCGCGGTGATGGTGGCACTGCAGGCATGGCTGTTCGATAAGATAGGACTTTACAGCTACATTGTTCCGCTGGCGTGCGCCGCTTACATCTTGTTCTATGCGCTTGTGGGCAGCAAGGTGAAGAGAGGCGCTGAGGAGAAATAAATTGCCACTAACCCGACTCGAGCAATTTATAGAAACCACCTAAAAAGATATGGCGAAGCCCCGATAACGGATGTTCTTCGCCATATTTTTTTGTGTGAATTTGGGAAATTGCTTGTGGAAAAGATTAATTTTTATTAATTTTGCTAATTATTGGAGTGAAACGAACTATAACTAATTAACTACAAGTAATATGGAACAAAAACAACTGATGAAGCGAGCCGCCGACAATGTGCGCATCTTGGCGGCGTCGATGGTAGAAACTGCTAAGAGCGGACATCCTGGCGGTGCTATGGGTGGTAGTGACTTTGTGAACGTGTTGTTCTCAAAACATATTGTCAATAACCCCGACGATGGCGCTTGGTTTGTGCGCGACCGCTTCTACCTTGACCCGGGCCACATGTCGCCCATGCTCTATGGCATACTGTGTCTCACAGGCAAATACAGCCTCGATGACCTGAAGCAGTTCCGCCAGTGGGGCAGCGTGACTCCCGGCCACCCCGAACTTGACCTTAAGCGTGGTGTGGAGAATTCTTCGGGTCCGCTTGGGCAGGGACACGCCATTGCGGTGGGTAGCGCTATTGCCGAGCGTTTCATTGCCACCCACTTCGGTGAGGTGTTCGCTCACAAGACTTATGCTTTTATCAGCGACGGCGGTGTGCAGGAAGGCATCTCGCAGGAGGCCGGGCGCCTTGCCGGTTATCTGGGACTCAGCAACCTGATAATGTTCTACGACAGCAACCGCGTGCAGCTTTCCACCGACTGTAGTGCCGTGACCGAGGAGGACACTGCGGCTAAGTACAGGGCCTGGAACTGGAACGTGATTGAGGTGGACGGCACCAATGCCGAGGAATTGTCGGCTGCGCTGGATAAGGCTAAGGCCGAGACCGAGCGCCCCACTATAATCATAGGCCACACGGTGATGGGCCGCGGTTGCGTCACCGAGGACGGCGCAAACTTTGAGGGCAAGTGCAGCACTCACGGCAATCCGCTGAGCGCTTCGGGAGCGAGTTTCGCAAAGACTATCGCCAATCTGGGCGGCAACCCCGATGCTCCGTTCGAGATTTTCCCGGATGTGGAGGAGCTCTACGCTAAGCGTCGTGAGGAACTGCGTGCCATTGTGGCTAAACGCAATGCCGAAATAGCCGCTTGGCGCGAGGCTAACCCTGAGAAAGCCGCAAAACTTGACTTCTACCTTGGCGGTGGCGTTGACCCTGTGGATTATGCGGCCATCGAGCATAAGCCTAATCTGGCTTCTCGCGCGTCGAGCGCTAACGTGCTGGCGGCACTGGCTCAGAATGTGGGTAATATGATAGTTTCGAGCGCCGACCTGGCCAACAGTGACAAGACCGACGCGTTCCTGAAGAAAGCAGGCGCGTTCAAGCGTCACGACTTCTCCGGCGCGTTCCTGCACAGTGGTGTTGCCGAGCTGGCTATGACGGCTATCGTCAACGGTATGGCTCTGCACGGCGGCGTAATCGCTGCTTGCGGCACGTTCTTCGTGTTCAGCGACTATATGAAGCCCGCAGTTCGCTTGTCGGCTCTGATGAGGCTGCCGGTTAAGTTCATCTGGACGCACGACGCGTTCCGTGTGGGCGAGGACGGAGCCACGCACGAGCCTGTGGAGCATGAGGCTCAGATACGACTGATGGAGGAACTGAAGAATGAGCACGGAGAGCCCAGCATGCTGGTGCTGCGCCCGGCCGACAGCGCTGAGACCACTGTGGCGTGGAAACTGGCGATGGAGAATACCAAGACACCTACTGCGCTGATTCTTTCGCGTCAGAACATAGCCGACCTGCCCAGTGAGAACGGTGAGGGCTACGCGGCGCGCTACAACGATGCTCTGCAAATGGCTCGCGGCGGCTATGTGGTGCGCCACTGCGCCGACGCCGATGTGGTGCTGGTGGGTAACGGTTCGGAAGTGGCTACACTGGTGGCTGCGGCCGATTTGCTGGCCCCCGAGGGCGTTAAGGCTCAGATTGTGTCGGTTCCGTCGATTGGCGTGTTCATGAACCAGGATGAGACTTATAGGAACTCGGTGATACCTAAGGGTAAACCCGCATTCGGTCTCACTGCCGGTCTGCCATCCACCCTGTTGCGCCTTGTCCCAGATGGCAAGATTTTCGGACTTGACCACTTCGGAGCTTCGGCTCCATATAAGGTTCTGGAGGAGAAGTTCGGCTTCACGGCTCAGAATGTGGCTTGCGAGATTCGCAACTACCTTAAGAAGTGATAAGCAAAAACAGGCAAAGGTGCAAACGCTGATAATTACGCTTTTGGAATGTTTTGTGGCATAAAAATGGTTTTTAGCGTAGATTTATCTGAAAGAATTATAAAATTCCAAAAAAAGTTTGTACCTTTGCACCTGTTTTTGAGAAAGAGTATAAAGAATATATTGTAAATAATTAATAACAAAAACATTGGTCTATGAAAAAGATTACTTTATTAGCACTTGGTTGCGCAATGTTGCTGGGATTCAGTGCAAGCGCGCAGGAAGTGGTTTACGTTGAGGATCCTGCTCAGGGCTATACTTTCAATAAGTTCGAGAACAACTGGTTCCTGAACCTAGAAGGTGGTGCCGGCGTTCTGATGTCTCCGAACGACAAGCAGGTTGACAAGTTTGGCGACCGTATCGGTTGGAAGGGAACAATTGCCGTTGGTAAGTGGTTTACCCCAATCCTGGGTCTCCGTGTTGGTGGTGAGTTCGCTCAGCACAAGGGTGCCGCAAGCACTCGTTACGAGGTTGTTGCCGGTCATCGTCCTGAGATGAACGACAAGCTGAAAGATCCCACAGGTGTGTTCAACTATCAGTTCTTTAACACTGCAGGTGGCTATGTTGACGTTCTGTTGAACCTCACCAACTGGTGGTGCGGCTATCGTCCCGGACGTGTTTACAATGGTATCTTCTATGCGGGCGCCGGTATCAACTGGATTATGTACCGCGAAGGCGCTGGTGACGGCAAGTGGCGTTACGCCGGTGGCGAGGAAGTTGATTTCCGTATGGTTACAGCTCGCGCCGGTTTGCTGAACAAGTTCACCGTGAGCAAGCACTTTGACATCGTGCTCGACCTTCAGGTGGCTCTGCACAACAAGTACATTGACGGTTATGGACGCCGTTCTTACAACCCGGAACCCACCGTGCTGGCCGGTTTCGTTTACAACTTTGGAAGGAAAGAGTGGACCGCTCCTATCGTTCCCGTTTGCCCCACTTGGAAGTACACCGATGCTGAGGGTGACGCTCTCGTAGCTCGTCTGGCTGCTGCCGACGCAAAGATTGCTTCTCTGGAGAAGCAGCTCTACGACTGCCTGCACCGCGTAACTCCGACTCCTGATCCCAAGCCCGCACCGGTGGTAAGCGGCGACGCTCCTCTGGCAACTATCTACTACCCAATCGGCAAGAGCGCTATCACAGCTGAGCAGAAGAAGATCGTAGCAGCTGTGGCTAACGTGATGAAGGACAACAGCAACAATTACGTGCTGACCGGATGGGCCGACAACTACACCGGAACCGACAAGATCAACGCTAAGCTGCGTAAGGATCGTGTGAACGGTGTTAAGAACGCTCTGACCGGCCTTGGCGTAGCAGCTGACCGCCTGGATGCACAGATCAACGATGGTAACCTCACAAGCTTCGGCCCGAAGAGCGCCGCTCTGGACCGTGCCGTTACAATCAACGAGGCTAAATAAGAGATATCGTACTAACAATAACGGTTAAACGATAAATGGTGCGCTTCCCGTGATTCGGGAGGCGCACTTCGCTTGTAGCCATGCGTTAGCAACGTGTGCGCCAATTACCGCCAAGATTACTCTGATGATGGAATTTCACGATAAAAGTGCGGAAAAGCTTTGCAGAATTGAAATAAAAGATATAAATTTGCACTACATTAGGTTTTTTAGGAAAAAAATAATTGTTTAACAGATATTCAAATTCAGAGTAACTTTATGAAAAAGATTACAATGCTGGCACTTGCATGTGCCATGACTATGGGATTCTGCGCAGCAGCTCAGGAAATCACTTACGTTGAGGATCCGGCTCAGGGTTACACTTTCAACCGTTTCAGCAACAACTGGTTCATCCAGGCTGAAGGTGGTGTTGGTGTGCTTCTGTCGCAGTACGACAAAGACATTAATTTCATCGACCGTATCGGTTGGAAAGCCGACCTTGCTCTGGGCAAGTGGTTCACTCCGATAATCGGTCTGCGTGTTGGTGGCGAATTTGCTCAGCACCACGGTGCTGCCGATCCCGGCTATGAGCAGATTATAGGTGCTCGCTTTGACCGCGACATCCGCAATAGCACCACCATTGAGCAGCATTTCAACAATGTTGGCGTTTTTGGTGATGTTATGATTAATCTCACTAACTGGTGGTGCGGTTATCGTCCGGGTCGCGTCTATAACGGAACTCTCTATGCCGGTCTGAGCATGAACTGGACATTCTTCAAGAAGATGACAGGTGTGGACGGCTCCGGTACTCCGGAATACGGAAAGTGGGCTTATGCCGGTGGCAACTCTGCTTGGGTTAGTTACAACAAAATTGAAAAAGACGGTGGAACTATGGTTCTCAGCGATGCGACTTTTAACTCGAAGGCTCCCCGCGCTCACATGTTTGCGGCTCGTTTAGGCTTACTCAACTCCTTCGCGGTTAGCAAGCACGTGAACCTGCTCCTTGACCTGCGACTCGACCTGCTGAACAAGTACATCGACGGCTACGGACGCCGTTCATACAACTTGGATCCATCGGTGCTTATCGGTTTCGCTTACAACTTCGGCAAGAGCGAGTGGACTGCTCCCGTTGTGGGTGTTTGTCCTACTTGGAAGTACACCGATGCTGAGGGTGACGCTCTCGTAGCTCGCCTGGCTGCTGCCGACGCTAAGATTGCTTCTCTGGAGAAGCAGCTCTACGACTGCCTGCACCGCGTTACTCCGACTCCTGATCCTAAGCCCGCACCGGTGGTAAGCGGCGACGCTCCTCTGGCAACTATCTACTACCCAATCGGCAAGAGCGCTATCACAGCTGAGCAGAAGAAGATCGTAGCAGCTGTGGCTAACGTGATGAAGGACAACAGCAACAATTACGTGCTGACCGGATGGGCCGACAACTACACCGGAACCGACAAGATCAACGCTAAGCTGCGTAAGGATCGTGTGAACGGTGTTAAGAACGCTCTGACCGGCCTTGGCGTAGCAGCTGACCGCCTGGATGCACAGATCAACGATGGTAACCTCACAAGCTTCGGCCCGAAGAGCGCCGCTCTGGACCGTGCCGTTACAATCAACGAGGCTAAGTAAGTAGCAATAGGTTTTACACCTTATAAATGATAAGGGCGTCTTTCCCTCCGACAAGGTGGTGAGACGCCCTTAGTCAAGACCAAAAATCAAGGTGATGGGGGCAGCCACATGAACACTAAGTCACGAAAAATACCCCCAAAAGCCTAAAAAATGCCGAAAAACAAGTTTTTTTTGAAAAAAATGCCGAAAATCGTAAAATAAATTTGTTAAAGTTTGTGTTATTCCAAAAAAAAGAATTACATTTGCAATTGATTTTGTAGAGAAGAAAAAATTTATTGTTTAACAGAAATAAAACAAAAAACGTAAGTCTATGAAAAAGATTACTTTATTAGCACTTGGATGTGCAATGTTGTTTGGTTTCTCCGCTAACGCACAGGAGATAACCTACGTTGAGGATCCTGCTCAGGGCTACACTTTCAACAAGTTCTCAGACAACTGGTTCATTCAGTTGGAAGGTGGTGCTGGTGTTCTGTTCTCTCCGAATGACAGCCGCGAGAAATTTGGCAAGCGCATTGGTTGGAAGGGTGACCTTGCTATTGGTAAGTGGTTCTCTCCGATTATCGGTTTGCGCGTGGGCGCTGAGTTCGCTCAGCACCGTGGCGCCTATGCTAACCTTGACAGCCATGGCAAGCCTTATCGTGTTGTGATTGGTGAGACCCGTGAACTCGCAGAGAAAGAGCAACCGTGGACCTCTAACCCTGTTTACAAGCAGAAGTTCAACAACCTCGGTATGTTCGGTGATGTTATGATCAACCTGACTAACTGGTGGTGTGGCTATCGTCCGGGCCGTGTTTACAACGGAATCCTGTACGCCGGTCTGAGCATGAACTGGGCATACGTTAAGGAAGGCAAAAACCACGATGGTAGTTACAAGTACGCCGGTGCCCACACTGAGATTATTGACGGCAAGGAGAAGACTCGCGACATGCACATGTTCGCAGTTCGTGCCGGCTTACTCAACAAGTTTGCGCTGAGCAAGAAAGTTGACTTCCTGCTCGACCTGCGTGTTGACCTGCTGAACAAGTACATCGATGGTTATGGAGCTCGCTCTTACAACCCGTCAGTATCCGCTCTCATCGGTTTCGCTTACAACTTTGGCAAGAGCGAGTGGAATGCACCTGTGGTTCCCGTTTGCCCCACTTGGAAGTACACCGATGCTGAGGGTGACGCTCTCGTAGCTCGTCTGGCTGCTGCCGACGCAAAGATTGCTTCTCTGGAGAAGCAGCTCTACGACTGCCTGCACCGCGTAACTCCGACTCCTGATCCCAAGCCCGCACCGGTGGTAAGCGGCGACGCTCCTCTGGCAACTATCTACTACCCAATCGGCAAGAGCGCTATCACAGCTGAGCAGAAGAAGATCGTAGCAGCTGTGGCTAACGTGATGAAGGACAACAGCAACAATTACGTGCTGACCGGATGGGCCGACAACTACACCGGAACCGACAAGATCAACGCTAAGCTGCGTAAGGATCGTGTGAACGGTGTTAAGAACGCTCTGACCGGCCTTGGCGTAGCAGCTGACCGCCTGGATGCACAGATCAACGATGGTAACCTCACAAGCTTCGGCCCGAAGAGCGCCGCTCTGGACCGTGCCGTTACAATCAACGAGGCTAA
>CALAVE010000071.1 GCA_937892215.1 uncultured Porphyromonadaceae bacterium | reverse complement strand
GTCTGGTGCTGGTGAACGGCATCGACATCTGGCAGAGGTACGGCGTGTTTCTGACAGAGGAGAAGAAAGGCGGCAGGGAGAACCTTACCGCCATTATGACGGCGAGCAAGGTGAAGGGGCACGTCGGTGTGAACATGAGGGAGGAGAACGGCAAGCGCTATTCGCAGAGCCTGACGGTGTCGAACGATGAGCGTGACGTGACGCTTCACTTCGCGCAGTATGCTGCGACGAAAAGCGAGTGGCTGCAGAACTACCTGGAGTTTATCCAGTTTCTGAAGATCGGCACGGGCGGCTGGCTTAACATCACGTTCACGGAACTGGGTCTGACGCTGCGCGTGTTCTATGTGGAGAGCAGCGCGTACCGTCCGCTGACCTACCTGTGGAAGGAGGGCGTTCAGGCAAGCCGCTACAAGGTGAAGTTCAGGGAGCCGAACCCGATTATTTAGTTGCGATGGCATCGCAACATACAGAACATTATAATGACATTGAAACGATATTAGAATATGCTTCTGACGCTATACGACCAATACGGCAGCGTGAAGGCGACGCTCTCGCCCAACGACACGAGCACCCAGGACAAGGAGGTTCAGGGCGACAACGTGCTGAGCCTGTCGTTCACGCTGTATGAACATACAGGCATCGACGTGAACGACTATGTGGACTTCGAGGGTGAGCGTTACTGGGCGATGGAGAAATACCTTCCGACCGAGAAGAGCACGGTGGAATGGGAATACAACGTGAAGCTGTACGGCATCGAGAGCCTTATCAAGCGTTTTCTGGTGCTGAAGACGTTGGACGGCGGCAATGAAGCAGTGTTCACGCTGACCGCCCGTCCGATAGAGCACGTGCGTCTGATTGTTCAGAACATCAACGCCGGCATGGACCACACGACGAATTTCAAGGTCGGCACGGTGGAGGGCACGGACAACATTGTGATAGACTACACCGGCAAATACTGCGACGAGGGCCTGAAGGAACTTGCGGAGAAGGTGGGCGTGGAATGGTGGATAGAGGGTGAGACGGTGAACCTGTGCCGCTGTGAGAGTGGTGAGGAACTGACGCTGGGTTACGGTAATGGCCTGACGAGCCTTGACAGGGACGTGGCCGACAATGCGAAGTTCTACACGCGTCTGTTCCCGATAGGCAGCAGCCGTAACATAGACCCGGAGAGGTACGGTGCGAGCCGTCTGCAGTTGCCCGGCGGCGTGAAGTATGTGGACGTGAACACAGCGCGTTACGGCGTTATCCACCACTACGAGCAGGAAGCGTTCAGCGGCATCTATCCGCGTCGTGTGGGCGTTGTGAGCAGCGTCCGCAGTGAGAGCGTGCAGGACACTGACGGCAACCCGTTCACCATCTACTATTTCAAGGACAGCGGCCTGACCTTCGACCCCAACGCCTACGAGATAGGCGGTCTGGTGAAGCACGTGAGTTTCCAGGAAGGCTCGGAACTTGCCGGCCTGGGTGCTGACGACGACCACTATTTCGAGGTGAACTACAACAGCGTGACACGAGAGTTTGAGATAATCACGATATGGCCCTGGGACGATGACACGCAGTTGCCCGGCGGCACGCTGGTGCCCAAGGCCGGTGACAGGTATATCCTTTGGAACATCAGGATGCCTGACGAGTACTACGGACTGGCCGAGCGTGAGTTTGAGAGCGCGGTGAACGATTACAACGCGCAGCACGCCCTTGACGTGTCGCGCTACAAGGCCCCTACGGACCATGTGTGGATAGAGGCTGAGGGCGCGGACCTGTATATAGGCCGTAGGATCCGTCTGGAGAGCCAGGAGTATTTCCCCGACACGGGCTACCGTAAGAGCCGCATCACGCGAATCAGCCGCCAGGTGACTTTGCCGAGCCAGATGGACCTGGAGATCAGCGATGCCCTCTCGATGCGGACATTGGAAAAGATAGACGATGCCATCAGCGACGTGAAGACCTACGCGGGCACGCTTGTAGGCAGCTTGAACGTGCCCGACATCATCAGGAGCTGGGACACGACGCGTCCGACAGACAACAACCTGTACAGTGCGAGGCGCAGTCACAAGGAGTTCCTGAGCAAGACCATCGCCGACACGGCGCGTGGAAAGATAACGTTCGTTGAGGGTTTGCAGAGCGACAAGGCGGCTGATTTCGGCGCATTCGTCACACAAGTGAGCGGTGCGTCAGTATATAAGGATGACGCCGGCAACTGGCATGTGGAAGCCGATTATCTGAATGCGCGGAAGAAGCTGACGGCGAAGGAGCTGGATATAGAGGAGGTGAGGCACGTCGGCGGTCAGATGATGCTGACGGCAGCTGAGTGCGTGGTTGACTATGTGGTGGAGCACGAGGATTTCTATCGCTGCTATTTCCTGAAGGAAGATGCAGACGGGAAGAAGATCAAGAACAAGTGGGTTGCCGGCGACCAAGCGTTGATGCAGTCGTTCAACGTTGAGCAATGGAGCGATGGCGGCTTGCAGCAGAACAGGCGTTATTGGCGGTTGGTGATTGGCACGAGCAATGACAGCGCGGAGGATATTGCGGACTACAACCAGGATTTCTCGGTGGATTTCCGGCGCGGCATCTACCTTCCCGATTATGTGTCGCGGGACAAGTACCATTTCATCGACTTGTCGAAGACGGATTGCGAAGAAGGCTCTGACACGCCCGCCGAGGGTGACAAGACTGTGCAGCTGGGCTACAACTACAAGTACAAGAAAGACAGCGACCGCCAGAACGCCATCATCATCGCCGGCGCCGGGTCTTCCTCCCCCTACATAGACGAGTATGCAGGTATTGACAGCTACACGCTTGACGGCAAGCTGGTGACAAGGCTAAGGCCCGGTGAGAACCTCCTGACGGGCAGGGTGACTCTTCAGAGCGGCTCCACGCTGCCCGATGGCACGAACATACAGGATTATGTGAATGGTGTCGGCAATGACATTACGAACATATTATCTGCCATCAGCGGAATGCATGGAGAGATAGAGGACGGTCTTGACGATGCGGTGTCGGAACTGAGGAGCGAAATTGAAACGCTGAACACCGGCAACGAGAATTTACTGAGGAACACCGGCTTCACGGGTGATTACCTGTGGGATGATGCAGACGCGGGCAGCGGGATGGACGCTGCCACGGCAATGTACTCACGTCATATGAAGTATTGGGAATGCACAAACGCGGAGGTGGTGACGACGGCAAACAGCACAAGCGGTTTTGGTGTCAGCCTGAACAGCGGTTCTATTTCGCAGCAAGTCACAAAGGACTTAGAGCAGGACAGTTGGTATTGTATAAGTTTCAAGGGGAACGGTGGCTCTGTCTATGTTTCGTTGGGCGGTTACTATCAAGTTGTATCGTTGTCTGAAACCACGAGGCGATATATCGTCAAGTTTGTGTGCGAGGATGCCGGCATCAAGAACTTCATCATGCGCGGGTCATGCACGCTGTGCGATATTCAGGTCACGCAAGGCCGCATACCTAACAGCGACTGGACTCCATCACCACTTGACAATGACAAGGCGCTCGCATACTATCAGAACCTGAACTACCTGTCGAATGCTGTCGTCAATGGCGACACGACGATATTAGGCGGTCTCATCCTGTCGCAGATGCTACGTGTGGGCAATTACCGTGACGGTGAGATGACGGAGGAGACGGGTGGCATGAGCGGTTTGTATATGTCAGGCAACTCTCCTTTCCTTTGGGGCGGCGGCGACATGCAGGATGCGTTCTACACGATTGGCAAGTACGCTGACAATCCCGCCTATCAGCCTACGGATGAAGAGGTGTCGCAGATGGCTAAGTTTGTTGTGACGCATGGAGGCCGTGCGATACTGAACGACATTGTGCTGCGAGGCTACATCTATGCGCTTGGCGGTGTGTTCAAGGGCCGTTTGGAAATCGGCCAGACAGATGACAAGTTTGTTGTCGATTCATCCACCGGCGAACTTACGATGCGCGGTCACAATGCGGCACAAGATGCCCCGGGCTTCCCAACGGACACCACATCGCCCATGACAGACTTCTTTAAGCTCATCTATGGAATCGACCCGGACACTTTATATCGTGTCGCAAAATTAATTCTCAACAGCGGTATCGGCACGTTGTCTCTTGACGCGGCGGACGGATTGCAAGTCTCACACAACGGCAGTCAAATCATAACGAATCTGGCAAACGGATTCCATCAAAAGAGCAGTACTTATGAGACACAGCTTAATGATGGGGAACTTGTCTTTACGGACAAGGTGAACAACAAGCAAATGCGATTGTCCGGGAGCAGGATGGACTGGTTTGTCGGAGGGATACACACTATGGGAGGGACGTTTTCTGTTGACGGCAACGGCTACATTAAATTATTACAAGACTAAATGGATTAAAAAAACGAGAAGATGCAGTATCTGAATGTAATACCGAATACCGACACGACGTTCGGTGAAGCGATGAACAAGGTGAATGAGAACTTCTCACTCACGATGGTTGCCATCAATGACATTGAATACTCCACCCGCAGGAACAAGGGCTTGTTCGGGACATCAGCGGCTTTGTCGGCTGCCATCCCGTCGCCCTCGGTGGGTGACTGGGCGCTGGTGGGCACGTCATTCCCAGCCGCAATCTATGTATGTGAAGATGACGGCACATGGACTGACAGCGGCGAGACGTACAGCGGTGACAACGTATCGCTCAATGACTACCTGTCGAAAAGCGAATTTTCAAACTTTGAGGAAGATGTAAACGACCGGTTTGAAAGGATAGAAGATATTGACTGGAATGACACAATAACACCTGTCGCTGATTCTTCATACCCGTGGACATACGCATACGTCGGAAAAATCAACAAAGGCGATGTGATTTCCTGGGAAGTGGTGACGTCAAGTACGATGCACTGGAACGTAGGGACCCGTCTGAAAAACGGGAACGAGTTTACCAACCTTGATGACTCCGGCAAACTTTCCGGTACCAATTCCGGCTCTTTGACGGCAGGAAACAACGCCACACATGCAGGCTTCAGAATATGGGAAGACCAAGTGACAGACACCACCTCTTTTTCCGTCCGCATACAACTTACGCATATTAAAAAGTTGGCTGACAATTCCGTCGAGAGCAGCTCGCTCGCGGACAATGCAGTTGTAACATCGAAGATCGCCAATGGTTCAGTTACCGCCGTAAAAGGCGATTATTCCATAGCAAATTGGCAGTTGTTCACGCTTAATGTGCCGGACATTGACACTGTCAACGGGTATATTTCGTTTGGGGATGTTGACGGAGATGACATAAGCCTGATATCTCAGCACGGGATACTTTGCTTAAACAGGATGGTGGGAAACACGCCGGCGCACCCGAACCTTGTCTATGACGGGAAAATCGCATGTCCATTCCGCCCCGGTGGTGTGGATGGGCGACTGATAGCGATATTTTTAGATGCCACGACATATTCGTGGGTTGTCCGCGACCTTAACAAATGGGACACCGCCAATGAAACTTTAAAAAACGGCTATCCGACCGACAATCTGTTGCTTATAGGTGTCGTTCGGTTACGATTCGGCTCGACTTATACGTCCGGTGATTTCGTGCAAGGATATTTCCCGTTTTCTTTTACCGTCAACGGCGCATACAATGCGGTGCCGGCGACCGAGGCGGACTACTCGCTTGCGAACTGGCAACTTATGTCCACTTCCGTGCCGAATGTCGATACGACGAACGGCTATCTCAACTTTGGCGACGCAGACGGCGCAGACATTTACATCGCTTCCCAGAAGGGCATCCTTTGGCTTAACCACAAGTCGGACGGTGTGAACTACGACCACCCCAACCTTATCGTCGACGGTAAAATCGCGTGTCCCTTCAAAACCGGCACGGTGGACACTCGCTCTTCCATGACCGCCTTGTTCCTTGACACAAGGACATTCACATGGGTTGTACGTGATATATATTGTTGGGACAGGGCAAACGAGTCCGTCAAGAATGGCTACTCAACCGAGGGACTTATCTTTATCGGAGCGGTTGTGACGAACTATTCTGACATTGGCGCATATGTGGCGAATGGCTATAAGCGCGGTTATTTCCCGTTCATTTTCACTATTGACGGGAAGTCGCAAAGCGGCGAGGAGGGTACCGGCATTTTAGACATGAACCCGTCGAAGGAAGTGACGAACATACTGAAGAATTTCCACTATGACATATCGTTCAGGACGTCTGCAAGCCAACACCTTGTGTTGCTGCATTTCAGCGACATGCACATCAGCAGTGACGGTAACACAAAGGCGAACCTGGCAAGGGTTGTGGAGTTCTACAATGCTTATTCCTCATACATTGACGACATACTACACACGGGAGATACCGTTCGTGACGACTTTGGCGACAGCCTTGACGAATGGGACGCTATCGCCGGCACGGAATACATTTTGAATGTGATTGGAAACCACGATGTAAGACCAAGCGGAACGACGACGCCCACACTTGTGCAGGTGTACGATAAGATAATAGCTCCATACGTAGCCAACTGGGGTGTCGTGCAACCCTCCGGTGCCGCGGCGAACGGCCGTTGCTATTGGTACAAGGACTACGCAAGCTCACAGGTCCGTCTTGTCGGCTTGGATATTATGTTGGAGGTTGATGCACGTTTCTCCTCCACTGAGCGAGATGCGCAAAGGACATGGTTGAGAAGTGTGCTTGCAAGTGCCCGCGCCAATGACTATGCGGTTGTGATTGCGCAACACTATCCATCGTTTATGACACCGATAGATGGATGTTCGTTCTACACGCCTCCTTCATTTGCGATGGGCAACAACCTTGCATACCTCGCGCCTTACGTGCAAGACTTCATTGACGACGGCGGCGAGTTTGTCTGCTGGCTTGCAGGACACACACACCGTGACGTTGTAGGCGTGCTGTATGCTGATAATGGTAACACTACCACTGCGTACTCGCAGTTGTTGTTTTGCATCGACACGGCTAAGTTGAGCAGTGCGGCAGGATGGTCGGACAGCCTTCGTGAATTTGGCAAGAAATCACAAGACTGTATGAATCTTGTCTCGGTGGACCGATATTCCAAGACCGTCACCTTCTACAGAATCGGCAGCGACACCAACCGCCTCGGTATGACAAAGCAGGTGATGTGTTGGGACTATGCTAATTGCAAGTTGCTTTACAACAGATGAACAAACGAAAAAAATCAACAACATGGCAAACTATCAAGATATAATAACGGCTATCACCAGTGCCATCAACAGCAACAATCAAGGCGCGATTACCGGGCAGGTGCTGCAAGACACACTGGTCGCAATGGTAAGCACTCTTGGAGAGGGATATGCGTTTGCCGGGCTTGCCACTCCGGAGTCAATGCCCGCAGAAACAGATGCGAATGTTTTTTATGTCGCGACACAAAAGGGGAACTACCCATACTATGGGAACATCAGCGTGACAAGTGCCGGATTGAATATTATCAAGAAGGACTCCTCTTTTTCTTTGGTCAACGTGGCGATAGGCGGCATCCGGCAGGTATTCCTCACACAAGCACAATATGATGCAATGGTTGAGAATGACCAGATAGAAGAAGATGTTATGTACAACATATATGAATAGTTATGCAGAAATACAACCAACATGACATCGTAGCCAAGAATTTTGGCCGTAATGCTATTGCCGCAGTCTATCAAGGCTTGCGTCTTGTATGGATCGCTGTCCGCTCATGTTTCGGCAGCGGAATATGGGTCAGTCAAAAGCCGTGGCTCGGCAGTG
>CALAVE010000070.1 GCA_937892215.1 uncultured Porphyromonadaceae bacterium | reverse complement strand
AGCCGGCGCAAGCACTTAAAAAACGATGATTGGAACTGTCTTGCGGATTTGAGGGAAAATATTGCGACAATAATGAAAAAAGAGACGGAAAAGTTTGCTATCTTGTTGATTTATTGTAAATTTGGGGAGAAAAACTATGTGATGCTAATGAACTTTTGAGAACTAATTAATAAACCTGAGACAGGTATCAGATAATAAATTAGAAGAATAATAGAGTTTGTTGACAAGACATAGCATAAACTAACGCACAAAACTTAAAAACTTAAACATAAACGCTTATGACAATTTTAACTAAAATGAGACGTTTGCTGCTGATGGCGGCACTGATTACCTTATGGGTTCAAGGTGCCTCGGCAGACACGGTTACGACTTCAATTTCTTCGTATGCGACAGCTAATTCATGGTCTAATGGTACCGCTTACACTACGGTGGAAATGAATAGTTACATAACTTTGACTGGATCATCGAATGGTAACAACAGTAAGTATTACAGTAACAACAATTCATGGCGACATTATCAAACGAATAATGGTACTATTACTGTAACAGCAAATAATGCTACCTTAACATCCGTAACGTTTGTATATAGTAACGGTAGTAACGGAACACTTTTATATAATAATACCACTGTTGCAACAGGCACCACACAAAGTGTGAGTGGGACTTCAGCAGTATTTAGCGTCGGTAATACCGGGACTGAAACAAAGGGCAATGTTCAAATCACATCAATAACCGTGGTTTACACAGTCAGTGGGACGACACCGACGGCACCGGGGGCGGTGAGTTTCAGTGGTGTGAGTGCCGGTGCGACAGTGGATACGGCCCCTACGCTAACGTTCACCTCGAGCAACGCCACAACGTTTAAATACGTGATAGGCGAAGATGATTCGAGCGTGGAGGCCACATCATCGACCAGCACCGAGGTTACCGCAACATCCGGAACGGGGACGTTGGCCTCAAGCAACTTCAGTGCCGGTCACACTTATACCGTGAGCGTTCTGCCGTATAACGGCACTACAGCAGGAACAGAAGCGAGCATCACGTTCACGGTGAGTAGCGGCAGCAGCGGCGATGACACATCGGGCAGCCTGGTGTTCGACTTTGAGGATGAGGGGGCCCACCGTTCGAGCGGAAACAACAGTTACAGCACAAATACATATCGTCAGCATGAAGCGAACATAGCGTTATCTTATGCTGACGCTGTGAGTAGTGGTTCACCGCTCAGCGGTAGTTACCACATAGTTGCGCGTGTAGCCAAGAACACGACTAACAGTCCTACGGTGGTAATAGGTCCGATAAACATGAGCGGAAAGACCATCACTGGCTTTTCTTATAAGACCAAGGGCGTGGCCGCTATGACGCTAACGGCGGCCTACTCCACCGACGGCACCAATTACACGACGTTTGAGACGCTTAGCGCCATGCCCACCAGCGCCACTACGAAGACCACTTCCGACCTGAGCGTGACGGGCACGAGTACCACATATATTAAGTTTACCATAAGCGTATCATCGTCAACGACCAGTAACCGTGACGCAAATCTGGACGACATCACAATAAATTACACAACAGACGAAATCGCAGAAGATGAGCCTGGGGCGGTGATTTTCAGCGGTGTGAGTGCCGGGGCGACGGTGACGAGTGCACCGACGCTGACGGCGAGCGCGACAAATGCGACAGTATATTACTACACGATAGGGACCGACGCTACCCCATCCGACCCGACGACCAGCAGTTCGAGCACGACAAGCGGCACGATTGCGAGCAGCAACTTCAGTGCAGGTCACACCTATACAGTGAAAGTGCTACCCTGCAACGGCACAGTGGAAGGCACAGTGGCCAGCATCACGTTCACGGTGAGTGCGGTTACAAGCGGAATTGTGTATCAGCGCATTAACTCGGTGAGCGACATTGAGGTGGGTGCGAACTACCTGATAGTGTGCGAGGATGCGAGCGGAGCGATGGGGACAATCACATCGACCAACTATCGCAGCCTGGTGACAAGCGGGATATCGCTCAGCGGTGGCACGGCAACGCTGAGCAGCAGTTGTGAGGCAAGCATCTTCACAATAAGCGGCAGCACCGGTGCATACACAATAAATGACGGCACCTACTACCTGGCCAACACAAGCAGCAGTTACCTGAACAGCGTGACGAGCAGCAGCGCGAACACGGCGAAGTGGAGCATCACGTTCAGCGGCGACAATGTTCTGATTACCAATGCGAGCAATACGACACGTTCCATATACTACTACAGCAATTACGCGGACTTCGACTGCTACACAAGCGGAACGAGCGTGCAACTCTACAAGGAGTATATACAAGACATGGAGGCAACGGCACCGGTTCTGACCGACGAGTTCACCTTCTGGCCCCGCCAGAACGACTCGGCGAGCAAGCAGGTGACGATAACGGTGGAAAGCGGAAACACCGTGTACTACACCACCGACGGCAGCACACCGAGCAGCACTAACGGCACAAAACTGACCGCCTCGCAGACGCTGAACATCAGTGGCACCACGACAGTTAAGGCCATTGCTTACGCAGGCAGCAACAGCAGTGAAGTGGAGAGCAAGACCTACACTATGGGCGAGACCGTGACCGGAATAGGCGCATTCAAGAACCTGACGAGCGGCACAGTGGCACGGCTGTATCTGCCCGACTCGTACAATGCCCGTGTGACATACGTGAGCGGGAGCGAGACATTTGTCCGCGACAACACCGGCGCAATCTGCATCTACGGCCTGAGCGCAAATCCGAGTATGGCCTACAACAAGCACTTGGTGGGCTGGATAACCGGAACCTACACAGAGTACAACGGTTTGCCCGAATTCACTGTGGCAAGCGGCAAGACCAACACGTACGACCTGGCGATAGCCGACCCCGTGACCGAGGAAGACACCAACCCCGTGGAGATAGAAGCCGGCGACTACGGTGAGCATCTGGCCGACTGGGTGACCCTGAAGGGCCTGCGCATGGGCAGCAGCAACACGGCGACGGTGGACAACGAGAGCTTCACCATATATAACAAGTTCAACATAGGTACGACGGAGAATTACCAGACGCCATACGAGAACGCGCTGGTGGACGTGACCGGAATCGCGTATCCCTACAACAGCACGCAGCAGTTGGCTCCGATGAAAGAGAACGGGAATCTGCCACTGACGTACGTACTGGACAGCGAGCAAGAGTTCACATCGCCGAGCAGCGACATCAGCAACGCCAAGTTGCGTCTGGGTCGCACACTGTATGCCGACCGCTGGCAACCGCTGGTGCTACCGATAAACGTGAGCGACTTTGACGGAGAGATATTATCGTTCAGCGGAACGGCCGGGGCGCGCACAGTGTATGTAGAGAACGAGCCATACAACGCAGTGTATCTGACTACAGAAGAGGCGACGAGCATGAGTGCGGGCGTGCCATATCTGGTGAAGCCCAACTCAAACATGACCGACCCTGAATTCACTGACGTGACCCTGACAAGCACTGCGGCCGAGACCCTTTCGTTCAGCGGTTCAAGCAACGCACCGCGCCGCGACGGTTCGGCCCGCGCAAGCAGCAGCGACAGTTATGACCTGGTGGGCACCTACAGCCCCACCACGGTGAGCGCAAGCGACAAGTCGGTACACATATTCAACAGCGCAGGCGAGATAGCCTGGGCAACGACGAGCAGCGAAGTGGAAGGTTCGGGCGTGTATATCGAGACCCCCGAGAACACAGTGGCGATGCTCAAGATAGGCGACGACATAGTGACCGGCATAGAAGACCTGAAAGTTCAGATGGGCTATGGCGCCGACGCGGAGATTTACAACACGCTGGGGCAGAAGATGGTTCGTCCACTATGGGAATTGCCCCCAGGAGTGTATATAGTTAACGGAAAAAAAGTGGTTAAATAAAGAAAGGAGGACGGAACAATGAAAAGGATAATATTTGGCGCCCTCTTGGCAGCCACAGCGATATTCGCGATAATCAACAGGACAAACGCAACGGTGATATCGACTGACCCATCGTCGCTTGAGATAACCCTGAAGAACGGTTCGAAAGTAACGTACGCGTCGAGCCAACTTGACAGTATAGTATATATAGGCGGATTCTGGGGCGAGAGCGAAGGCATGGGTATGAAGGTGTATGTGAAAGGCGCGAGCCAGAGCACCGACTACCTGTTCTCTCAGATAACCTCGATAGATTTCGATGCCGACGTGACGGTGATGTACGACCCGACCTTCTCAGTGGAGAGCGGGCACACGTTCTACAACACATACAGCACAGTGACCATCGGCACCGAGACAGAAGGCGCGACGGTGTATTACACCACCAACGGCACTACCCCATCGGCCAGCAACTATGCCGGAAGCGGAACGGGCAGCGTGAGTGTGACGATAACCGAGGACGTAACCATCAAGGCCATAGCCATAAAGGACGGCGAGAGCAGCGAGGTGGTGACAGCGACCTACTACGTGGGCGAGAGCGAGACGATAGTCTATAAGCGCATCACAAGCACGAGCGAGCTGGAGACTGGCAAGCGCTACATCATAGTGTGTGAAGAAGGCGAAGCCGCAATGGGCGCAATAACAGGCTCGAATAACAAATACGGACTCAGCGTGACCCCGAGTAGCGACGCAACGTTCACGCTTGACACAAGCACGCACACGGCCAACGTGAGCAGCGGTAGCACTGTGAAGACCCTGACCTTAGGCGTCAGCGAAGGCGCATGGACGCTGATACATGAGGACGGCGGCTACCTGTACTGGAGTTCAGGGAACACACTCAACACCACATCGTCGTCGAGCAGCAATATAACCTGGACAATAAGTTTCGAGAATGACACCCTGTGGATAAAGAATGTGGCCGACGTCAACCGCCATATCTGCTACAACAAGACATCGGGACAGGAGCGCTTCGCCTGCTACACAACGGCACAGACCAAGATACAACTGTATAAGGAAAGTGACGAGGCCGCAGTGGTGACAGTAGATACGCCGACGTTCTCGCCTGAAAGCGGCCATACATTCACCGCGGCTGAGAATACAGTGACAATAAGCAGTACCAGCACCGGCAGCACCATCTATTACACGACCGACGGCAGCGACCCGACGACGAGTAGCAGCCACGGCACCGCCGGAGCGGCGACAGCAACGGTGACAGTGACATCGAGCTGCACGGTGAAGGCGATAGCGGTGAAGGACGGCACCAGCAGCGAAGTGGCAAGTGCGACGTACACAGTGAATCTGGTGAGCGACGGAACCATCTATACCCGTGTGACAAGCACCGGTGACCTGGAGACAGGCGCACGCTATATCTTCGTGTATGAGGACGGTGCCGCCGCGATGGGTGCGATCAGCACCAGCACCAGCACCAAGTATGGCACATCTGTTTCGACCAGCGACGACAGCTATTTCACACTGGATACCGACTCCGGCGAGGCCGTGGTGAAAGACGGCTCGAGTGTGAAGTACGTGACGCTGGGCGGAAGCAGCGGCGCATGGACGTTCACGCATGAGGATGGCGGCACGCTGTGCTGGACAAGCGGAAACTCGCTTGCTACAGGAGATAGCGGCAACACGTGGACCGTAAGTATTAGCAGCGGAAACGCCACTATTACAAATGTTACTGATAATACCAGAGTGATTAAGTATAATACCGGTTCACCGCGATTCGCTTGCTACACAAGCGGCCAGCAACTGATCCAGATATATAAGGAGAACGGTTCGGCCACGGCCACGGTTAAGACCCCGACGTTCTCGGTATCGAGCCGCACGCTGTACAACACCACAACGAGCGTAACCATAAGTACGGCCACAACCGGTGCTACGGTTTACTACACGACCGATGGGAGCACGCCAAGCGCGAGCAACTATGCGGGCCAAGGCACAACCAGCGTGAGCCTGACGATAACCGCGTCGATGACAGTGAAGGCAATAGCGATACTGAACGGCGAAAGCAGCAGTGTGGCAAGTGCGACTTACGTAGTGGATACGAGCGGTGGCAGCAGTGGCGACGGAAACGTGAATCGCAACTCGCTGTCGAGTTACTACAACTCGTCGAAGTATATGTACCGCCTGGAGTGGCCGCATATCCGCGAGAACGGCAATCAGACGTGGCTTGCCAAGTCGGAGTCGGGCTATGGTCTGGCACTGGAAATGGAGTGGGACAACAGTCTTATAGCCAACCGCTTCACCTGCTACTATATGGACAGCAATAACTCAGCCCAGAACGTGAGTCGCAGTGACTCGTTCAAGGAAGACCCGGAGGTGCCGAGCGAAACACGCTCAACACTGAGCGACTACAGCAGCAGCGGTTTCAGCCGCGGTCACCTATGTCCGAGTGCGGACCGCCGCGCATCGAACGCTCAGCAAGCACTCACCTACTACCTGAGTAACATGCAGCCACAATACCAGACGCACAATGGTGCTCAGTGGGCAACTCTCGAAGGTAAAGTGAGGACATGGGCGGCGAACTTCGACACGCTGTACGTGGTGAAGGCCGGAACGATAGAGAACGTGACTATAAACGGAAGCACCAAGAGCGGAATAAAGAGCGTGAAGTGCAATAACCGCCTGATAGTGCCTGAATACTTCTACATGGCACTGATGGGCTACACGAAGAGCACTAACACGTACACCGCAGTTGGTATCTGGACATATCACTACAACGCTTCGAGCGACAAGCAGGATGAGGTGTATATGTCGATAGACGAATTGGAGACGAGGACGGGAATAGACTTCTTCTGCAACCTGCCGGATGATGTGGAAGCGACGGTGGAGGCGTCTTACGATTCGTCGAAGTGGCAGTAGCGTCCTCTCCACGCTACTGATGGAATGAAACCAACCGGCTCCGGTGCGCGATGGCGCGTGCCGGAGCCTATTTTATTGAGGGGATAGGAGTTATATGGCCATGCGGGTGCGTACGTACCACCGGCCTGCGGCACGGTGCCGCGTCCCTACAACAGGGGCGATACAGCAGGGAAACGGGGTATGCGGGTGCGGAGATAGGGCCTATAAAGTGGGTATAGGCCGTAAAGGATGGATAAGCCGGGAGGGTGGAAAATAGTGCTGACTGAAAGAATTGAGAGAGAATGTGTGTGGAGTGTCAGTTTTCTTTCTTGGAGTTTTCCAGAATTTCGAGTGCCATATCCAGAATCTTCGTGTCGTCGAGGATTACGATGCCACCGTCTGGTCCGGGCTCGATGTGAACGCCCATATTAGTTCCGAGGTCATAATTTGCTCCGCCGAAATAGTTACGGACAGAGTGAACATTCATATTAAGACGGTCGGCGATAACGTGCATAGTGCCTTCGGGGAGGCTATCCTTGATTTTACGAAGTTGATTGAAAGTAATCGTTTTTGGCATGACAAAAAAGATTTAGTTCTGAAATTTGGTATAAAGTTAGGAACAAATTTGCGATAAAAAAAATTTTTGCTCCAATATTTTCACGACACTCACGCTAAAACGGGTATAAGTGTAGCAATAATGGCAAAAAGCAGCAGATTTGCGGCCAGCGCAAGGCATAGCACGCGCGAATCGGCGGCGGAGAAGGGCGGCAAGTGGCCAATGAAACGCTTGGTGAGGAAGGAATAAAATTTCCACCCGACAAAAGCCGCGACGAGGCCTACGAGCGAGCCGCAGATGAGGTCGGCCGGATAGTGGGCGGCGACATAGATGCGGCTGTAGCAGATGAGTATTACCCATAGAGCGAGTGTCCAGGAGGCCAGGCGATTGCGGAAAACAAACGCGATGAAAGCGGCGATACCGACGCTGTTAGCCGCATGGCTGGAGACGAAACTGTAGAGTCCGCCAGTGTAACCGTGGACAAGCTGAATGTAACCCACGAGAGATGGCTCGTGAGTGGGACGCAGACGTCCCACAAGCGGCTTAATGACGGAAGCCGAGACCTGGTCGGAGATGGTGACGACGAGCGCCACCGAAATGATGAAAATCAAAGCCGGTTTCCAACCCTTGCGAAAGATGAGATAAAGAAGTACGAGAAGTACGGGCATCCACGGCAGCATACCGGTGACGAGCCACATAAACTCGTCGAGAAAAGGAGTGTGCGGACTGTGGAGCGAGAGGAAAAGCGAGACGTCGAAGTTGCGGATTTGTTCCATAGTTGCTGAGTTTGTGGAGATAAATACGATAAAACTCAAGTCTCAGATGCGCAGGAGGTCGGAAGCCTTAATCCAGGCACGATGAGCATCGGTAGTTTCCACGTCGAGCCAAAGTTGCCTATCGACGCGCACAGAGTCGCGGATATGCACTTTGTAGCCGGCATTGATTTGGAAAGCCACCTCGGCCTTGTTTTTAGGTTCGCGCGGGGCCGAACTGAGGTCGGCCACCGGCACTACGATGATGGCATCGGAGTGAGAAGTGGCCTTGAAGTAAACGTGATAGGCCGCGACGTTGGCGATGATGCAGAACAGAGCCAGCAAAGCACCGCCGAAGAAGCCCACCTTCCGGAGCCATACGACGGAACTGAACAGATAGAGAGCGACGGCCGCCAGCAGGAGGAGGAACGACACTATGGCACATGTTGCCCAAGAGTCGGATGAGAAACGGCTTGCCTGCGACTCAATCCAGGAGGAGAGCCACGATGAGCCGGAATCCTCGTGAATCTTGGCCTTTTCGCGCACGAAAGCCAGATTGGCCTTAGCATCGGCGTTAGAGGGGTCGAGCAAGAGGGCGCGCTCATAGTAAAGGATGGCGTGCGGAAAGTCGTTGAGCCGGAAATAAGTGTTGGCAATATTGTAGAAAAGTTGGGAAGAAGTGCCTGTTTTGTCGGCCTCGGCGAGATAGAGCGAGAGCGCCTCGTTGTAGAGTTCCTCCTCGTAGGCCCGATTAGCCTTGGCAATATTAGCATTGTCGGCGGCGTGCATAAGAGCCGCGGCACAGAAAGTCAGGATGATGAAAAGACGAATTCTCATAATATGAATCAGAGTTGTGATTTCCGCTAAAATGGATGTTTAAATCTTCTTGTTAACTTTCTCAAGGTCGGAGATGAGCGAAGCAGCCTCGGCGAATACCTCGGAGAGATTGTTCCGCGAAAGTTCCGGCGCATACTGGGCGAACTCGCACTTGTCGAGAATGCCGTTGACGCGCTCAGTGAGGTCCTCACCCACTCCATAGTTCTGCAATTCAGAAATGATATTGTCGCGGCTCAGTTCAGAAACCGGGATTCTCAGTTTGTCGCTCATATATCCCCAGATGGCGCTAAGCGTCTCGGAGTAGAAAGCGGCAGAGTCGTTCTTGAGCATGAAAGCGCGGGCCTTCTTGAGACGTTTCTGCGCCACTTTGCTGGCACGCTTAGTCTTCATGCGAGCCACGTCGGCCCTTTCGCGCAACTGCTTGCGATAGAACACGAGCAGAGCGGCAAAGAGGAGAGCCGGGATGATGTACCAAAGCCAGTAGGAAGCGTTGGCGACGGAGTAGTGCTGAGTGCGAGAGAGAGCCATTTCGCGCTTGTAGATGTGACGAATGTCGGCAGACTGCTGCGTGTAGTGCGACGTGGGAGCGCCCGCGCCCTTAGCGACGCTGAGGTCGTAAGGCTCAGTCTTGAGCGTGACGTAACTCTTGGTGGCCGGATTGAAATAAGTGAACACGGCGGGGTCGAGATGGAACTTTCCGGCGAACTGCGGGATGAACGTGTAGTTGACCGTAACCGCACCAGTCATGTTACCTCCGCTGGGCGAAGCCTTAACTGTGTTCTGCGGGTCATAGACGTCGAACTGCTTAGGGAACTCGATGGCCGGCCCCTTGATATACTTGAGGTTACCGGTTCCCTTGATGGAGAGCGCATAAGTGGCAGCGGCATAAGTCTTGAGTTCGGCCGGTGTGACCGATGAAGAGATGGTGAAGTTACCCACAGCGCCGTTGAAAGAAGCAGGTTTGGGTTCCGGCAGCGGGTCGATTACGACGGTGGCAGAGTTGGACTTAACCTGCAGTTTTTTCTCCACGGGTTGCGAGAGCGTACCGAAGAGACTGCGATAGGTATCGTACTGGACCACGGTGACGTCGTAGTTACCGGAAGTGATGGTGAGTTTGCCCGACTGCTGCGGGTAAAGAATGCATTTCTTGAGGTCGGCCACCATGTAGTTCTGTCCGTTATAAGACTCAACGCTATTCAGATTAGGCGACTGCGGCAGTTCCTCGATGAGGAAGCCGTCGAACGAAGGTTGCAGAGTGGCCATAAACTGAGAAATCTGGTACTTGGTGTAGAGGCGGATGGTGCACACCACAGCCTCTTGCTCGTAGATGTGCTGCTTAGACATCTGTATGCGTACGAAGATGTCGTTACCGCTCACCTTCTTGTCGGCAGACTGCGTCATGGGGTTGCTATAAGACGTGGCGCTGCTCTGGCGCGAGTTGTCGGCCTTCTGTCCGCCGGGGAGAATCTCGAAGGAGAACGGTTTGGTGGTGAACTTCTGCCCGTTTACCATGATAGAGGCCGAGCCAACCTTGTAAGTTCCCGGAGTGTCGGCTTTGTAGATCATGGAATACTCCTGCGAAGAACTGGAAGAAGTCTTTCCGTTGACCCACGAAGAACTGTAGGATGTGGAGAGAGCCGGTCCATAGACCTTGGTGGAGCCGTCCACCTCGGGTGCTACGAAATTGGAGCCTTCGGCATCACGAAGTTCGTAGGTAATCTGGAACTTGTTGCCCTGAGTGACCTGCTTAGGCGCATGCACGGTGAAAGTCACCGCCGCCAACGTGGCCGACAGTACCGTGGCAATTATGATACAGACTGATGTAAACGCTAATCTTTTCATTGTAATCTACCGGATTTAAGAGCCAAGGCGGGAAATCACCACTGATTCTGAGTACGCCGGCGCTCGGCCTTTTTCTTCTCGGCTTGCGAGGCGTTGACCTTGCGCTGAGTTTCCTGCTCCTTATCTTGCATGGTCTTGAGCACCTGCTCTACGTTCTGCTGGCTCATACCCTGCTGTTGTTGTTGCTGTTGCTGTTGTTGCTGGTCCTGATTTTGATTTTGGTTTTGCTGCTGGTCCTGCTTATCCTTATCTTGGTCCTTGTTTTGATCCTTGTTCTGGTCCTGCTTGTCCTGATTCTGGTCTTGCTTGTTCTGATTCTGGTTCTTATTGCTGTCGGACTGTTGCTTCTTCAGTTGGGCGAGACGCAGATTGTCGCGCGCCTCATTATCGGCAGGATTACGACGGAGAGCATTCTTATAGTTGTCGATAGCCTTATCCCAGTCCTCGCGGTTGAACGCGATGTTACCAAGGTTATAGAAAGCCTTAGAAGTCAATTCCTTATTTGGGCAGGTCTTGATAATGTTCTCCAACTGCGTCTGAGCCTGATTTGCCGGCGACTTAGGGTCGTCGGACTTAGCGGCGCCGTTATCCTGCTTAAGGAGGGCGGTTGCGAGATTGAAAGCGGCGATGGGGGAGCCCGGATTAGCCTGCGCGGCTTTGCGGAACTCCACCTCGGCCTCGGCGTAACGCTTTTCCTTGAAGAGTTTGTTACCCTTACGAATGTGAACACGTTCCTGCTTCACCGTCTTAATTTCCTGCGAAGGCGTTTTTTCCTTTGCCAGAGCGGAAATAGGCATTAGAAGCACTACGAGAGAGAGCAATATGCTGGATATCTGTTTCATTTCTGAGCGTTGGTTTGAAAGAAATTGAACTTGTTGAGCCACGGATTCTTGCGTTCCGAAACGAATAAGTTAGCCACAATCAGAGCCAGGGCAATCCACGCGAAAAGCGGGAACTGCTCGTCGTGCTGAGTGTAGGAGACTTGTTCAAGGTTAGACTTGGCGAGTTTTGCGAGAGTGTCGTGCAGAGTTCCGAGCGCGTCGGTTGCTCCGCCGTTGACCATCACTCCGTTACCGGCCTGCGCAATGTCGCGCGCCATTTTCTCGTTGAGGAAAGTGGTAACCACCTGCCCTGCATCGTCCTGAAGGAAACCACCGTTGTTGTCGATGGGGATAGGCGCCCCAGTGGGCGACCCCATACCTACCACATCCACCTGAATGCCGGCCTTAGCGGCATCGCGCGCGGCGCCCACTGCATCGTCCTCATGGTTCTCGCCATCGGTAATGAGGATAATGGCTTTGTGGCTCTTCTTATTTTTAGAGAACGAATTCACGGCCAAATTAATAGCCGAACCGATGGCGGTACCCTGAGTGGGCACCATGTCGGTGCTGATACCTGCGAGGAACATCTTAGCCGAGCGGTAGTCGCTGGTGATAGGCATCTGAGTGTAAGCGTTACCGGCGAATACAATCAGGCCCACCTTGTCGTTCTCAAAACGGTCGATAAGTTTCTCCAGAATCATCTTGGAGCGCTGCAGTCGGCTGATGTCCTGTGGGTTGTCGCTACAGGAGGCACGCATGGAGTTGGAGACGTCGAGAGCAATCATGACCTCGATTCCATTGACGGTCTGTGTGGTCTTGTGCGAGCCTGCGCGTGGCCTTGCAAGAATAATGACCACCATGGCAAGGGCCAGCAGTTCCAGAGAGAGTTTAATCCAAGGCTTATAGGGCGAGACGTCGGGCATAAGGGAGCGCACCACGTCAACGCGTCCGAAGCGGGCAATGTTTTTTCGGCGCCTTATTCTGGCCCAGAAGAAGAGCAATGCCACCACCGGAATCAGTAGCAGAAGATATAAATATTGTGGATTTGCGAAACTGAACATATAGTAACTTGCGAGTTAAAAACAAATTATTTCAAAAACGGCTCACAGACGCACAGCATCATGGGATTCGCCGGAGAACAACGTAATTAATCAGCGAATCAAGAAAGAGCAACACGAGCAGGAGCCATGCCCAGGGCATGTAGTTATCCTCAGTGTGGCTGAAGTTGCGCACGTCCATACGCGTTTTCTCCAGGCGGTCGATTTCACTGAACACCTGCTTGAGAACGCCCTTGTTAGTGGCTCGGAAATACTTGCCACCGGTGCTGGAGGCAATCTTCTTGAGCGTAGCCTCGTCGATTACCACCGGCAGACGCTCGTACTGAATGTGTCCGCTGTAGTCCATGGCGACAGGATAGAGAGCCGTGCCGTTAGTTCCGACACCGATGGTGTAGATTTTAATGCCATATTTCTGTGCAATCTGAGCGGCAGTTAACGGCGCAACGACACCGGTGTTATTGGAGCCGTCGGTGAGCAGAATTATGCTCTTAGACTTTGCCTTGCCGTCCTTGATGCGATTAATGGCAGTGGCGATACCGTCGCCAATGGCCGTACCATCGTCGAGCGCACCGATTTCCACGTCGTGTATGGCGTTGACAAGAGTAGCCTGGTCGGTGGTCATAGGCACCTGAGTAAACGCCTCACCCGCGAAAATCACAAAACCGATATTGTCGGTCTCACGCCCGCTGACGAACTGAGTGGCCACATCCTTAGCCGCGTCGAGTCGGTTGGGAGAGAAATCCTTAGCGAGCATACTGGTGGAGATGTCGAGAGCCACCACGATGTCGGTACCCTCGGTTTCCGACTTGGACCAACTGTCGTGAGTTTGCGGCCGGCAAAGAATTATGATAAGGCATCCAATGGCCAAAAGTTTCAGCGCAAACGAGACATGCTTGAGAAAGACCTTCCAACTGGTGGGCAACTTGCTGAATGCTCCGGCCGAAGAGAGGAGCATGGTGGGTTGCTCCTTGCGCTGGCGAAGAACATACCATGCTATGAGCGGCACCCAAATAAGGAAGAGCCACAAAAAACCGGGATTTTGCAAAGTCATCATGGCTTCACCTCCTCTTCTTGGTTATCGTCCTCGTCGGGTTCAATCACCTCGACAGGCTTGGTGTCTTCGACAAAGCGCACGGCCCGCTGGAACGAAGTCTCGTTATCGTCGGCAAGCGGACGCATATTCGCGAATTTCACGAAGTCGGCAATGCTGAGGATTTCCTTCAGTTGCTCGTTGACAGCACGAGTTTCCTCGTTTTTCCTGAGCGTGTCGATAATCTGTGTGGAAGTCATTTCCACGGCATTGATGCCAAAGCGGCGGTCGATGTAGTTGCGCAGGATATCGGTAAGCGAAGTGTAATATTCCTTCTCCTGACCATTCTGCCATAGGTTCTGCGCCTTGAGTTCCTGCAAGCGCTTCATAGCCTCGTCGTAAGGCGGAAGAATCACCTCCTTGTGCTTGAACGGGTTCTCGCCTTTGCGGAACCAGCGCAAATATGCGTAGGCTCCGGCCGCAACCAGAATCATCATCAGCAGGTAAATCCACCAGTAATCGGTAATCCACGACGGAATCAGGTCGAACAGTCGGAACGGAATCTCGTGGACCGGTTTGAAATCGTGGATATCCTTCAGAGAATCCACTTTAACTGGAATCACCTTGAGCGTGAGCGGATTACTCTCGATGGTGTCGCGTCCGGTGAAATAGAGGATGGGCGGAAGCACATAGACCCCCGAGTCGAAGGACTGGATGATGATGTCGCGGTTAATCTGTCGGCGATTATTTCCCAGACTAACAGTGTCGGGTGTGATTCGCGCGGCAATCTCCACGAAGGAGTTGAGCGTATCGGTACGGTCCACGGAAAAGGCACCATTCACACCCTCATCCTGCACAAGTTCCAGGTGCAGAGCCGTGGTGTTACCCATGAGCAAAGTTGCCGAGTCGAGCTTAGCACGGAGGGTGATGCCGGCCGCGCCGACGGGTAGTGAAACACCGGCCAGCAAAGCAGCGAGCAAGATTGCGGCAAATATGTTATTGAATCGCTTCATTTCTTAATAGGAGAGTTCTACATTAATAAGCCGGGGCAAACGAACGACTTAGCGCCCCACCCCACGTTTCTTGAACAAGCCCATCAGCGCTTTCACGTAATCCTCGTCGGTAGCCACCGAAGCCAGGTCAACACGGCACCGCTGGAGCGTGGCGTTGACACTCTGCTGGTGTTCGTACCACCACTTGTTATAGGCCTGACGGACACGGGCAGAACTGGTGTTTACCCACTTCTCGGCACCAGTCTCGGCATCTCGCACGCGCATGAGCCCAACAGCGGGCATCTGCGAGTCGCGCTTGTCATAGACCTGAACGCCGATGAGGTCGTGCTTGCTGTTGGCAATAGACATCGACTTGTAGAAGTCGTGCGAGTCGATAAAATCGGATAAGACAAAGGTGGTGCAGCGCTTCTTAATGACGCTGGTGAGATATTCGAGCGCCAGATTGATGTCGGTGCCCCGGTTCTCGGCCTTGAAGTCGAGCAACTGGCGGATAACGAGCAGAATGTGCTTGCGTCCCTTTTGCGGCGGGATGAATTTCTCAATCTTGTCGCTGAAGAAGATGACGCCCACCTTGTCGTTGTTCTCGATAGCCGAAAAAGCGAGCGTGGCAGCGACCTCGGTCATCATCTCGCGCTTTATGTCGCCCACTGCGCCGAAGTCGTTGCTCCCCGAGACATCAACCAAAAGCATCACGGTGAGTTCGCGCTCCTCCTCATAGACCTTGACGAAGGGACGGTTGTGGCGTGCGGTGACGTTCCAGTCGATGTCGCGCACATCGTCGCCATACTGATACTCACGAACTTCGCTGAAGGTCATACCACGTCCCTTAAAGGCGGAGTGGTATTCTCCGGCGAACACGTTGTGAGACAGCCCCTTGGCCTTAATCTCAATTTTACGGACCTTTTTCAGAAGTTCGTTAGAGTCCATATCGCTAAGAGCACTTAAAATCAGGGCACCGCAATCTTGTCCAGGATTTCACTGATAATCTCATCGGCGCTAATGTTGTTAGCCTCAGCCTCATAAGAGAGCCCGATGCGGTGGCGCATCACGTCGTGGCAAACGGCTCGCACATCCTCGGGGATGACATATCCACGTCCGCGCAGGAACGCGTAGGCACGCGCGGCAAGCGCCATGCTGATAGACGCACGCGGCGACGAACCGAAGGAGATGATGCTCGTGAGGTCGTTCATACCGTAGTCGCTGGGGAAGCGAGTTGCGAAGACGATGTCCACAATGTATTTCTCAATCTTCTCGTCGATGTAGATTTTCTCGACTATGGAGCGAGTCTCGGTGATGTCGGCCGGAGTGATGAGCGGACGAATGTGGGGACGCTCGCTATTGATGTTCATGCGTATAATCTGCTTTTCTTCGGCCTTATTGGGGTAACCGATGACCACCTTCATCAGGAAACGGTCAACCTGTGCCTCGGGCAGCGGATATGTACCCTCCTGCTCGATGGGGTTCTGAGTGGCCATCACCAGGAATGGGTCGTCGAGACGGAATGTGCTGTCGCCGATGGTGACCTGACGCTCTTGCATGGCTTCGAGCAGAGCACTCTGAACCTTGGCCGGAGCACGGTTAATTTCGTCGGCGAGGACGAAGTTGGCGAAAACCGGGCCTTTCTTCACCTCGAACTTTTCCTGCTTGACGCTATAGACCATGGTACCGATAACGTCGGCCGGCAGAAGGTCGGGGGTGAACTGTATGCGGTTGTATTTTGCGTCGATAAGTTGCGCAAGTGTCTTGATGGCAAGCGTCTTAGCCAGGCCGGGAACACCTTCGAGAAGGATGTGTCCGTTAGCGAGGAGCGCTATGAGGAGAGAGTCCACGAGGTGCTTCTGCCCCACGATGGTCTGATCCATGCCCTGCGTAATCAAATTCACGAAACTGCTTTTGCTTGCAATCAAGTCGTTTAATTCTCTGATATTAACCGATTCACTCATTGTAGTTTATTGTTTAATTGATTTAATTCTGTTTTTTCTAATGCAAAATTATCACTTATCCGCACATCTCACAATTTTAGCAAGTTAATCAATATTGTTTTTAACTTATTTTTGTTAAAAACGGTGTTGTGGTGGGGGGAATGGTGCGTTTCGGGGGATTTTTCAGCGAATTTGCGCGAGGTTTTTTAACCGCGAATATCGCGAATTTTCACGAAGTAATTCTGAGATGCGGGTGTGCCAAGCAACATGGCGGGCTCAGTGACGAGTCCGCCTATCGGTTGCATTTGTTCAGCTAATGCTTAAGGTTACATTCCCATGGCGATGCCCGCGAGCGTTACCACATCGGCCACGTCAACTCTTCCGTCGCCATTTACATCATACTTTGTGACGTATTCGTTATGGTTTTCGTTATCGTCATCATCGCCACTTGCCGGTTCATCCAAATCACCTGCGATATTTGTAAAGTCTTTCCATTGGTCGGCGTTTTGGTATGCCTCCAGGTATCCTGGCAAAACGTGAAGTGTGCCGTCTATCGGTACATTATAGAACACACTTTCGCCTAAAGAGATTTCTTCGGGATTCGGGTAAGCATCTATCCTTGCCAGGCCGGTGCAACCGTAGAACGCAAAAGTGCCGATTTCTCTAACTGAGCTTGGTAAGGCGACGCTTGCCAGGGCGGTGCATCCGTCGAACGCCTCATAACCTATTGAGGTGACGGAGCCCGGGATGGTGACGCTCTTCAGGCCGGAGCACCTTTCGAACGTCCCGTCGCCGATTGAGGTGACGGAGTTAGGAATAGCGACGCTCGTCAGGCCGGAGCAATATCCGAACGCCCCGTTGCCGATGGAGGTTACGGAGTTGGGGATTATGACGCTCGTCAGGCCTCTACAACCAAAGAACGCCTGATAGCCAATTGAGGTGACGGAGCCCGGGATGGTGACGCTCGTGATGCCTTTGCAACTATAGAACGCAAAGTCGTCGATTGAGGTGACGGAGTATGTCGTTCCGCTATAGGCCACCGAAGGAGGAATATTGATATCACCACTAAGAGAAGAATAGTTTAAATAATATCCTTGATTTATATAAGTCACGGTTACCGAAGTGCCGTCACTGTTTTTGTTGTAGGCAATGTCATCGACCTTAAAGTCGTAGGCAGAAGCAGACTGTATGGCTAAGGCCATAATGGTTACAAGTAAGAATTTCCTGTGTTTCATAATTTTATACTGTTTAATTGTTAATATTATCCCATTTAGGTGGTGAGTGGAGTTACGGCCAGTCAGACACATAACAAAGAAAGCGCAGGCTGCTTATGCCACGCTTTGTAGATTGATGGTCCTAGGAAAACCTTAATGCAAAAAGGGGAATAAAATGCAGCCCACGCCTGTAGCGCGGAAACCGCCGTGCTATCCTCTTGCATATGATGTGAAAATTTCCTAGGTTCTCAATCTACAAGAATGAGCAAAACGCTTTCGAGTTATTTCAATGTGTGCGGTGAGCCGCTGCTCACTCAACCGCAAAGTTAGTAAAAGAAATTGAAAATGCAAAATGGAGGGTGAAAGAATTTTAACCGCGAATATACGCGAATTTTCACGAATTTATGGGGTTGCCTCCGGCAACATTTCTGTGGATTGTGTGCACCAAGTGTGAGGGTGAGGGGGGGGGTAAAATGGCGGCGCATCTGGGTGGATGCGCCGCCTTATGGGATGGAATTCTTTTTGATTGAAGTCCTTTATGGGTTTCCCCTTCGGAAGGAGGCCCTTGTGGGTTTCCCCTTCGGAGGGAGGCCCTTGTGGGATTTCGTTGCCGGTTAATTGTCAGCAGAGAGACTTGACGATGGCTTTTACGTCTTCACCGAGTTTCTCGGCCTCAGCCATGGTGTGCGCCTCGCTGTAGATGCGGATAATGGGCTCGGTGTTGCTCTTGCGCAGGTGTGCCCAGCCGTGGGCGAAGTCGATTTTCACACCGTCGATGGTGGTGAGACGCTCGTCGGCATAGTGCTTTTTCACAGCGTCGAGGATGGCGTCAACGTCCATTTCTGGAGTGAGTTGGAGTTTAGTCTTGGCGATGCTGTACTGCGGATAAGAGGCCTTGAGTTCGCTCACCTTCTTGCCGCTCTTAGCGAGCAGAGTGAGGAAGAGAGCCACGCCAACGAGAGCGTCGCGCCCGTAGTGCAGTTCAGGATAGATGACACCGCCGTTGCCTTCGCCGCCAATAACGGCACCAGTGCGCTTCATCTCGGTGACAACGTTGACCTCGCCCACAGCGGCAGCTGTGTAAGCACAGCCGTGACGCTCGGTAACGTCGCGCAGAGCACGCGATGACGAGAGGTTGCTAACGGTAGCGCCCGGAGTGTGGCTAAGCACATAGTCGGCCACCGATACCAGCGTGTATTCCTCCACGAAGAACTCGCCGTTCTCCATGATGATAGCCAAGCGGTCCACGTCGGGGTCAACCACGAAAGCCACATCGGCCTTGCCCTGCTTCATGAAGTCGCTCACGGCGGTGAGGTTCTCGGGGATAGGTTCGGGAGTGTGCCCGAAGTTTCCTGTTGGGTCGCAGAAGAGTTTCACCACGTTTTTCACGCCCAGCGCCTCGAGCAGTTTGGGAATGGCCACTCCGCCAACACTGTTCACAGCATCGACGGCCACAGTGAAGTCAGCCTTACGGATAGCCTCCACGTCAACCAGGTTCAGCGCGAGAACAGAGTCGATGTGTCGGCGCAGATATGTGTAGTTCTTCTGTTCGCGTCCCAGGCAATCGACTTCGGCATAGTCAAATTCTTCGGCCTCGGCAATGCGGAGCACCTCCTTGCCCTCGGCATCGTTTAGGAACTCGCCGTGCTCGTTGAGCAGTTTGAGTGCATTCCACTGCTTGGGATTGTGAGAAGCCGTTATGATGATGCCGCCACAGGCATTTTCTCCAACTACGGCGAGTTCGGTAGTGGGAGTGGTGGCGAGTCCAATGTTAACCACATCGAATCCCATGCCGGTGAGAGTACCGGTAACGAGATTGAGAACCATGCGTCCGGAGAGGCGCGCGTCTCGGCCAACGACGATAACATTTGACTTGACCGAAGAGTTGCGGCGGATGAAAGTGGCGTAAGCACTTGTAAACTTAACGATATCGAGCGGAGTGAGCCCCTCGCCTGCGGGTCCCCCGATGGTGCCTCGGATACCTGAGATGGATTTGATTAATGACATATAAATATGTTTTAGTTAGTTGAGTTATAATATCAGACTTTGCTACGGAAATATCGCACATTGTAGAGGAATGGTCGCACGTAAGAGATTTCGGAGGTGTTTCCGTACTGCGAGCGGATTACCAGGTTCACCTCGCTGTCAACACCGATGTACGCGAGAGGTAACTGTATGCCATAACCGTACTGCGCAGAGGCGGCTGCAGTGAAATTGGAGAAGAGAAAGTAGGTGGACGAAAGACTCATCTCAGAGGCATTACCCTCGCCTTCCCAAGTGCCATTTTCGTACCAATATAGGAGGTCGTAGCGCATATAGCGGAAGTAGATGGGTTCGTTCACCTTTGCTTCGTCCTCGTCGATATCAGTGGCTCTGATAACCTGCATATAGACGTTTCCGTCGGCGTCGATGCGATAGAATGGAGCATCAGTTCCTGTCTCGAAGTCGCCGTCTTCGGGGATTTCATTGATAATCCTTTTATCGGCGAGATAAGCGTTGACGGCGTGTCGCTCTTCGTTGAGCAACTGAGCGTAACTCTTGTTTTTGCTGCATGAAGTCCCCGCCATGATTATGAGGGCAGCAAACAGCGCTAAAATAGTTCTTATATTCTTCATTTCGATGATAAATTAATATACGTAATGATGTGGCATGAGATGATTTTATAGGCCCCGTACCTAATCTTGAATTACAAATCAGTGAGAACTTTGGCAAAACGCTCCCAGGCCTCGCCGATAGAGCCGTTAAATTCGCCACCGGCGGCATTAAGGTGCCCCCCTCCACCGAAGTGGTCGCGGCAAATGGCTTCGACCGAGCGCTCGCCTTGTGAGCGAGCGGATATCTTCACATTGCCCGAGAACGGGTCCTCCCTGAAGAGGAATGACATGGAGATTTCTGGGATGCAGAGCGGCTTGTTGACCAGGCCTTCGAGGTCACCTTTTTTATAGTGGAAACGTTCGAGTTCATCCTTAGAGATGAGGATGCAAGCGACGCCCTTTTCGGGGAAAATTTGCATTTTCTCGTTGAGCGCGTACCCGCGCAATCGGAGGCTATCGGCGCTATAGGTGTTAAGCGCCAGATTATAGATACGTTCCTTGTCGATATCGAACCTGAGCAAATCTGCAATAGCTATATAAATATCGGGATAATCGCTACCGAAGGTAAAATTCCCTGTATCGGTCATCATGCCCATATAAAGGCACTGAGCCACCTCACGATTGATAAACTTGTCATATCCGAGTGCATAGATGAGATGATAAAGCAACTCACAGGTGGAAGAGCCATCGGGGAACGAGAGAGTGAGGTCGCAGAAGTTTTCCGGCTCAATGTGATGGTCGAGCAGTACCTTGAAAGCCTTAGAATCGGTTATGGCATCGGCCAGACGGTCGATTCGGTGCAGGGCATTGAAATCGAGGCAGAAAACCATATCAGCCTTCTGCAAGAGTGAGTAGGCCAGTTTTTCGTTGAGTGAATTTACCGTGATGAGATTCGCATTAGGTGCGAACATAAGTTGCTTGAGCGGCATATCGGGTGTGATAACATCGACGGACTTACCCATAGCACGCATTAGCGCGAACAAGGCCAGCGAAGAGCCCACGGCATCGCCGTCGGGGGCCTTGTGGCAAGTCACCACCACCCTATCGGCTCGCTGAACCTGAGAGCGTAACAGCTCAATATCATTATTTTTGAATATCGGTGTAGCCATAACTGTTATAACTTGCAAAGTTAATAAAAATGTTTGGGGTGTGAAAGAGTCGAGTTGAAGAAAGAGCTATTCTCGGTGTCGGTTTAATTTTTTTTAAGCATTTGGCAAAGAGATGTATCTATTCAGCGATAGGTATGCAGGTGCTGTCCGTGCTCAGAACAGTGCGCGG
>CALAVE010000069.1 GCA_937892215.1 uncultured Porphyromonadaceae bacterium | reverse complement strand
TGGCATAAATAGTCATTCTAAAACCGCCTTTTGTCGGCCTAATGACCGATTCGGGATAATCGTTCTGGCTTAATACCTAACGTGCCTGTCGGGTTAATAAAACAAATAAAAAAGGCTGAACTATTCCAGGTTCGGCCTCTTCTATTAACCTTATCTTTGTTTCACCTATATCGTGATATACGGGCAGATATCCTCAAGCCATATAATCACTATTCCGGCCACATAACCCAGAAATGCCAGCAAGGTTATGCGCTTCAAATACCAGAAGAACGGTATCTTCTCTATGCCCATTGCCACCACTCCCGCTGCCGAACCTATTATCAGCAAACTACCGCCAACTCCGGCGCAGAATGTGAGCAGGTGCCAGAACAGTCCGTCCTCCACGAAGAACGACATATACACCGGGTCAGCGTCCACCATACCGGTGAACATCTTTATGCATGCCGACACCAGCGGCACGTTGTCCACTATTGATGATAACACACCTATAATGGATGTCATCATGTATGGTTCGTGGATGTTATTGTTCATTGAGTCTGCCACGTCGGTCAGTACGCCGGCCTGCTGAAGGGCCGACACTGCCATCAGAATCCCTAAGAAGAACAGTATCGAGGGCATGTCTATATGACGCACAGCTTGCGTAACGCGACCGCCGAGTTTCGGGTCTATGTGGTAGCGGCTTATCAGAACCTCTGTCACAAGCCATATCATGCCCAGCGACATCATCATGCCCATAAATGGCGGAAGGCCTGTAGCGGTCTTGAACACCGGCACGAACAGCAATCCTGTCACTCCCAACCCCAGCATTATTTTGCTTATGTGAGGATGGGCTACGGCCATTTGGGCGTTCGCTCCGCTATTGCTCTTGTGCATCACTTCGCCATCGGTCACATAGTGGGTGGCTATCATCACCGGTATTATCACCGATACCAGGCTCGGAACTAACAGATTCACAACCAGACTTCCGGTCGATACTTTCTCGCTCATCCACAGCATTATTGTTGTCACGTCACCAATCGGCGACCAGGCTCCACCGCTGTTTGCGGCTATCACTATTATTCCGGCAAACAGCCAGCGCTCTTTTTGTGTCGGAATAAGTCGTCTAAGCATCATCACCATTATGATGGTGGTGGTCATGTTGTCGAGCACGGCCGACATGAAAAACGTCACCAGCGACAGCACCCACATTAGTCTGCGTTTGTCTTTCGCGTGGATTCGCTCTGTGATCGCGTTGAAGCCTCCATAGTTGTCTATGTGCTCCACTATCGTCATGGCTCCTATTAGGAACACCACTATCTCACACGTGTCGCCAAGTTGCATCACTATCTCCTCGTGAATGTGTGGCGGTGCGGCAAATAAGGCATAAACCGTCCACAACACTCCACTCATTATCAGGGCAAAAGTGGCCTTGTTAACGCGCAACGGGTGTTCAAATGCTATCAGCAGGTAACCCAGCACGAATATTGTTATCATAGTCGCTATCATAGCTCAGTCATTGCGTATTTTTGTGGCTATTATGTTCTTTTCACTCTTGGAGTTATCTTATTCTCTTGCTGTCGCTCAGCAACTTCCTGTCATGCGACATCCCTTTATGGGCCATAAACTCAAATACAAGGACTATCGGAAGTATCGCGTTCCAGTATGTTGCTACGCACTTCACGGTTTCGTCATTCCCATTCAGCATCCATAATGCGCCCACTACGGCCATCAGTGTCACAGTCAGCAGTATGCACACTTTGCACAGCCGAATCTGTGCCTTCAGATCCTTGAACCTGAATATGGTTATTATCATCACCACTATGTTAAGGCACACCAGCGTAAGCATAGTGTAGTCGGGCGTTATTGCACTGATTCCGTTCACTACGCCTTCGGCACTGACCTCCAGCGCGGGCATGAATGCGAAAACGCCCATCAGCACTGTGGCTATCAGCAGATATAATGTCTGAATTCGTTGTATTACCATATCTTCGTTTTCATTGGTTTCCTATTTCTTTCTGCAAAATTATATGTTTTATTCTGTTTTTTGCCATTTATTAGCGAAAAATTTCCTTATTCAGCCAAAAAAAATTATTTTAGCACGGTTTTTGCTATCTTTATACGCATTGATATTGAACTAAATCTTAAGTATGATATGAACGATAAATTGGAAACCTTGCGAATCGCTGAGGCTTTCTTGAAGAAGAATCAGCTCACGCAAGCCATTGAAATTCTTATAAAAGTTGCCCAGGATGCGGCCATCTGGGATTTGACTCAGAAACTGAGCCATATACGTATGTCTTACGAATTTATGCTCTCCTATTTTCAGCAAGGGGTTGAAGACGAGAAACGCTCCCAGGTGCTTAGCGGAATTAAAATCTCTCTTTATGAGATTCTCGACAGCCTCTCTGTCCATTTCTGCGCGCAGAATTCCATGAAGCTTTATTACACCACCAGGACAACATATATTCACCTGGATTTGAACGAGATGATGTCTTCCTATGCCGGTTTGCTCCGTAAGAGGTATCTCCTGCTTTCTGTTAAAGACGATGAGCGGAATCTGTCTGCCATAAAGTCACTTGAGTATGACATGGCCAAGTATGAGACCGACATTTTTCGCAAGATTTGGACAACCGAACGCTTGTCGCCACAAGTGGCGGCTCTCTTGGTTGATGCAGCAAGTAATGCCGACATTCCTTCTCACGCCCTTTGTCTCGTAACCTCTGCCCTGCTGTTGGCGCTTCTTGAGGTTTACGACGAGCAGAAACTGCTCGCCCTCCTCAGCATCTACTCTTCTTCTGCTCCACTCGAAGTGAGGCTGCGGGCTCTTGTGGGGGCGGCTCTGGCCATGTTTGTACACGACCACAGGGTCTCACTGTCTAAGCCTGTGGGTGACAGAATCGCAGCCCTTTCCGATGAGTCGTCTTTCTCGCACGATATCGAGACTGTGTTTATACGCCTCGTGAAAGCTCGGAACACTCAGAATATTGCCAATAAAATGCAGTCTGATTTCCTGCCGAGCATAAAATCTCTTCAGTCCGATATCCTTAAGGACCTCAAAGATGTTGACCCTGCCGACTTGGCAGAGAACCCTGAATGGCAGGAAAAGCTGGAAGATAGCGGACTTGCACGAAAAATGGAGGAACTGAACGAAATTCAGATGCAAGGTGGCGATGTGCTTATCGCTGCGTTCTCCCACCTAAAGTCTTTTCCGTTCTTCAACACCATTTCTAATTGGTTCTTGCCTTTCCACATGTCTGCCTCCATAATCAACGGCAAAAATGACGAACTTCTCTTCCGTGCTCTTTCGGCAGTACCCTATATGTGCCATAGCGACAAGTATTCTGCCTTCTTCAGCATGCGTAGCGCCCCCTCCGACAAGTATTCGGCCATGATGGGACAACTCTCATCGCAAAGTGAGGCACTTAACGAGGAAATCAGTTCGGAAATTGACGCGACGGAGAAACTCCGCGACAGCATTATTAATTTATACATCCAGGACCTCTATCGCTTCTTCAATCTCTTCTCTCGCCGACGCGATTTCTATCAGTTGTTCAGCACCAAGTTCAATCTGCTCACAGTGCCGCATCTGGCTCCGATTCTCAATAATGAACGCATGATTAGCCTTGTCGCAGAGTTCTATTTCAAAAACAAGTTCTTCGACGACGCCATCTACTATTTTAACCGTCTTTTGGAACACAAACCGGCCCACACCCCGCTTATTCTTCAGAAGATTGGGTTCGCTTATCAGAATAAGGGCCAGTTCCAAAAGGCTCTCGACTATTACAGTCGCTATGAATTGGCTTTCGACGGTGACTTGTGGAACACTAAGCACATGGCTTCATGCTATTCTGCCATCAAGGACAATAGGCGGGCTCTTGAGTATTATCGTAAGGCTGATGGGATTTCACCCGATAATTTAGGTGTGAATCTAAGCATTGGTCACTGTCTCCTTGAACTGGGACAGACCGACGAGGCGTTAAAGTATTACTTTAAGACCAGCTTCTTAAATGATTCTAAACACAAGTCTTGGCGACCAATAGCATGGTGCTCTTTCCTTAACGGCAACTATGAGCAGAGTTGCAAGTACTACTCTCAGATTGTCCTTCAGGATTCTCCTTCGGCTCAGGACTTTCTCAACTACGGACACGCTCTTTTGGCGTCTGGAAATCACAAGGACGCTATTGCCAACTATTACTCCGCCTTGGTTAATCTTAATGGAGATTTCAATAAGTTCGTGGATATGTTCAGGACCGACATTCCCGTTCTTGCCGGCAAACGTGTGCCCCACGACGTGATTGCTCTGGCCATCGACTCGGCAATTCTTCAGTATAAAAACAACTTTCCGCAACAATGAAAAAATTATTTCTAACATCAATCAGTTTATCTATTTCAGCAGTTATGGCAATTAATGCTAATGTCTTATTATCCGATTTCAGAACCACGCACGGTGTGGTTCCGTTCGACAAAATCACCGTGCAGGACTTTGAGCCTGCTATAATGGCGGCAATTAAGGAACATGAGCACGAAGTGGAGAAAATCGCTTCTAACCCGCAACAACCTTCTTTCCTTAACACAATCGTAGCACTGGAACGCTCTGGCGAGTCACTTGAGCGGGTGCTGGGGGTCTTCTATCCTCTACTTTCAGCATGCGCCGACGATTCTCTTATGGCTGTCTCTAACAAACTCGCCCCTATTCTTTCCGAACATAGTAACAGCATCACGTTGAACCAGCAACTTTGGCAGCGTGTGAAATTTGTGAACGAACATTTCAATGCCGCCGACTACGACGATGAAGACCGAATGCTCCTCGAAGAGACATATAAGTCTTTCGTGCGCAGTGGAGCTGCTCTTTCTGCCGATGACAGGGACCGGTATCGTGAACTTTCGCGTCAACTCACTGAACTTTCTCTAAAATTCGAGCAGAACGAACTTAAGGAGAACTCGCGCTATCAGTTGTGGCTCACAGCCCACGACCTCGACGGGCTGCCCGAGAGTGCCGTGGAGGCTGCTCGCATGGCGGCTAAGGAGAACAATCGCGATGGTGAATACCTCATCACGCTTCACGCGCCCAGCTACAGACCTTTCATGAAATACTCCTCAAGGCGAGACCTTCGCGAAAAGCTCTATCGCATGTATAATGCTCAGTGTACTTCCGGCGAGTTCTCTAACGTGCAGGTGCTTAAAGACATTGCCAACACCCGCTTGGCTATCGCTCAGCTTCTGGGCTACAAATCTTTCGCCGATTTCAACCTCGACGACATGATGGCGCAAAACACTAAGAATGTATATGACATGCTCCATCAGTTGCGCCAGGCTTATCTTCCGGTTCAGCAGGCCGACTTGAAGCGGCTACAGCAGTTCGCCTCCGAAATTGAGGGCAAACCTGTCACCATCATGCCCTGGGATTATTCTTATTATTCTAACAAGGAGCGTGAGAGGAAATATAATTTCAACGATGAGCAACTCCGCCCCTACTTTGAGCTTTCGGCAGTCACCGAAGGGGTTTTCGGGCTCGCCGAAAAACTCTATGGGCTTAAGTTCTCCGAGAATTTTGATGCGCAGGTCTATCACCCAGAGGTCCGTGTTTTCAACGTTTACGACTCCGACGACTCTTTCCTCGGCGTACTCTACACCGACTTCTTCCCTCGCGCCACTAAGCAGAGCGGTGCTTGGATGACTAATTTCCGCGAACAGTACATCGATGAGAATGGCAATGACGTGCGTCCGCTCGTCACTCTCACAATGAATTTCACCAAACCCACCGACACAAAGCCGTCGCTTCTCACTTTCAGTGAAGTTGAGACTTTTGTGCACGAGTTTGGCCATGCGCTGCATAGCTTGCTTTCTCGCTGCAAGTATTCTTCGCTCTCGGGTACAAATGTTGACCGTGATTTCGTAGAAATGCCCTCGCAGTTCAACGAAAACTATATGTACCAACGTGAGTTCCTCGATAGTTTCGCGCGCCACTATATCACAGGCGAACCTATACCGCAGGAACTTCTCGACCAACTTATCCGCTCAGCACACTACGGCGCTGCTTATTCCTGCGTTCGCCAACTTGGATTCGGTTTCATCGACATGGCCTGGCACTCCATCACCAAGCCCTACGACGGCGATGTCTTCAGGTTTGAGTACGACGCTCTCAAGCCGGTTCAGGTGTTCGAACCTGTCGATGGCTGCATAATGTCACCTCAGTTTGGACACATCTTCTCCGGCGGCTATGCGGCCGGATATTACGGCTACAAGTGGGCCGAAGTCCTCGATGCCGACATCTTCTCCAAGTTCCGGGAAGACGGAATTTTCAACAAGGATACCGCCGATAGTTTCCGCCGGATTATCCTCTCTCGCGGTGGCACTCGCAAGGCAATGGATATGTTCATCCATTTCCGTGGCAGGGCACCGAAAATTGATGCCCTCATGATTCGCGACGGCATTAAAAAGCCATAATACAACCAGCCTTCAAGCATCATATAGTGCCGTGTTGAGTCACTCACATTCTCAGCACGGCACTCAATTTATCTCTATTCTTCAAAAAAAATTCACTTTATAGCAGTTTTTCTTATAAAATTCATTAAATTTGTACGGATTTATAGTTAGTTGATGTTTTACGGATTTTTTGTCCGCTTTTAAGAAGCTTGATTTCATGCAAATTAACGCTGATAAGCAATTCAATCTCGATGTGCGTTACCTGCGCATGGCGCAGATTTGGTCTGAGAATTCCTATTGCCGCCGCCGGCAAGTCGGGGCTCTGCTCGTTAAGGATAAAATGATTATCTCCGACGGGTATAACGGTACGCCTGCTGGTTTCCACAACGTGTGCGAAGACGAAAACGATGTCACTTATCCCTATGTCCTGCACGCCGAGGCTAATGCCATCACTAAAGTTGCCAAGAGCAACAACAGCAGCGATGGCGCCACTCTCTATGTAACCACTTCTCCATGCATCGAGTGTGCGAAGCTCATAATCCAGGCTGGAATCAAGAGGGTCGTTTATGCTCAGGTCTATCGCTTTCACGATGGTATCGACCTGCTTAAACTTGCAGGTATTGAATGTGTTCAAATCCACAACGTGATATGAAGAACAAGAACGTTCAGGCTCAAATCTGGTTACCGCTTGCAATTTCCGTCTCGGTAATTCTCGGTATTATTGTTGGCAATCAGTTTGCCAATCAGCGGACCACATCAGTCTATGACCGGAAACTGAACACTATCCTTAACATGGTTGCAGATAATTATGTGGACACCATTACTATCAACGACCTCGTTGAGCAGGCAATTCCCGAAATACTCACAAACCTCGACCCGCACACCACCTATTTCTCTGCTCACGACCTTAAACTGGCTAACGAGGAGTTAAACGGCAGTTTCAGCGGCATCGGCATTTCTTTCCAGATTATCAACGACACCGTTACCGTCATTGAGGTTATTCCTGGCGGCCCCGCCGAAAAAGTGGGTATTCTTGCCGGTGACCGCATCGTTTCTGTCAACGACACTTCTTTTGTCAACACCAAGATTAACTCTAACGGAGTCAAGGATAAGTTACGCGGTGAGAAGGACTCTATCGTAAAACTCGGAGTTAAGCGAGCCACTTCAGCCAAGACGCTGTTCTTCAACGTCAAACGCGGCGACATTCCCGTTAAGTCGGTCGATGCGGCATACATCATCGATGAGAAGATTCACACCGGCTACGTTAAGGTGAATCAGTTCGGACGTACCACCTACGACGAATTTATCAGTGCTCTCTCTCAACTCAAGCAAAATGGAGCCGACAAGTTTATTGTTGACCTCAGGGGCAATGGCGGTGGATACATGGAAATGGCTGTGCTTATGGTCAATGAGTTCCTTCCGTCCGACCGTCTCATAGTTTACACACACGGGCGCGAGAAACGCGATGATTCGCAAATCTGGAGCGACGGCAATGGCTCGTTCATCAACGACGAGATTGTCGTCCTTATGGATGAGTTCTCGGCAAGCGCCAGCGAAATCTTTGCGGGGGCTATTCAGGACAATGACCGGGGCCTTATCATCGGATGCCGGTCTTTCGGAAAAGGGCTTGTTCAGCGACAGATGCTTCTCCCCGACAGTAGCGCCATCAGAATGACTATCGCACGGTACTACACTCCTTCGGGACGGTGCATACAGAAGGATTACACCGCTGGCGGAAAAGCCTATGAGCAAGAACTTTTCAGTCGCTATAGTAATGGTGAACTGTTTAGCCGAGACAGCATCAAGGTCGATAAGGCTAAGATCTTTACCACTTCTCACGGACGTCTCGTTTATGGCGGTGGTGGCATCATTCCGGACATCTTCGTGCCCAAGGACACCACTGGCATCACATCTTATTATATCGCCGTTGTCAATGCCGGGCTTTTGCAGCAGTTTGCCTTCAAGTATGTCGATATTAACCGAAAGGCTCTCTCTTCGCTCAGTAACTACAAGCAGTTCCTGCGACGGTTGCCGTCCGATGACGCTTTGCTCAACGATTTTGTCTCTTACGCGGCATCTAAGGGTGTTCCGGCGCGCTGGTATTATATCAACATATCTCGCCAGATTCTCCTTTCCGAAATCAAGGCTCTTATCGCGCGAGACATCTTTGGCATCGACGCCTATTACCCCATCTTGAATCAGTACGACTCCACGGTCGAGGAAGCCATAAAGGCCATACGCAAGCATAAGGCCGAGTTCCCCATTTCAGCACTTTGAACTCTAAAGAGCAAATAAGACATCTTGTCAGGCAGAGCGTCTCATCTCTGTCTCTCGCCGATATGCACAGCCAGTCGGTTGCGGTCTTTAATCGTCTCTTTCTTTTGCCTTGCTTCCGCCGGGCTCATAGCATTCTCCTCTACTATTCCATGCCATCCGAACTGCCCACACGGCCATTCATACACTCTTTGAGCGGCATCAACGACATCTATCTGCCGCGTGTCGAGGGTGATTCGCTCCAAGTTGTCCCCTTCTCCGGCTCTTTCACAAAGCACCCTCGCTACAATCTGCTTGAGCCTTCCGGTGATGCTATAGCCGATTTGACGCCCATTCAGGTCATCATTGTTCCTGGTATGGCTTTCGACCATGATGGCCGGCGAATGGGCCATGGAGGCGGATTCTACGACCGTTTCCTGCCGCACGTCGCCGCCATTAAGATTGGCATTTGCTTTGAGTGCCAACTGTTCCCTGAAATTCCGGTTTGTGAACACGATATCCCCATGGATTATGTGGTCACTCCGTCGCATACCTTATCTTTCATCCATTAACGCCTTTATGATTATGTCCATTATTTCACCTGAATCTAAGTTAGCCGATGTTATCCTGATGAACGAACCGTCCATCGTCACTATTATTAACCGTTTTGGAATACCTCTCGGTGTCGGGGACCTATCCATTGCCGGGATTTGCGAGAGGCATGGCCTGGACAAGGTCTTTTTCACCACAATTCTTAACACCTACATTAACCCCGACTATTTCCCGGAAAAAGTCCTCTCTTCTTTCCGGGCACAGACTATTATCGACTTCCTCGCCACCACTAATGCCTATTATGAGCACATCCTCATCCCCAATGTCGAGCGACACTTCACTCTTCTCGTCAATCGTGCTTCATCGCAAAATAGCAAGGTGGCTCTCATGCTTCAGTTCTTCACTGAAGTTAAGCACGAAATAATGTCACGTATCGCTAACGACCGACAGTCGCTCTTCCCCGCCATTATTCAGAACAAACGCATCGCCACTCCGCTGGAATCAATTCTGGCACACGATGCCGGAATGGAGGACAAGATTAACGACCTCATCAATATGTTTGTCGTTCATTTCAACGAGGATTACGACCAGAACCTCGGGGTGGCCGTCTATATCACTCTCCGCAACCTCAAGAAAGACATCTCTAACGACAACCGAATACGCAATCGCATCCTGTTGCCGCTTTATCTCAAGAATAATCCTTAACTACCGCTCACATGAAGCCGAAGGTGATAATTCTTACTGCCGACAATATCCTCGCTACGAGCCTCAAGCATTTGCTTTACGACTCGCTGGCTATTAAGGCTCATATTGCCGCAGATTTGTCAAGCCCTAAGGTGCTCGACGATTTCGAGCGTGTCATCACCACGCCCGAATCTTTCGTCGCGCACCTCTCCCTCCTGCTTCCCATCAAGGCTAATTGCATTATTATAACCGATTCGCAGACCGGGGCCGATGGTATCAACTCCATTTGCCGACATTCCGACGAAAGCGATATTATCGACTCTCTCTCCGGTTTCCTTGCACCGGCCAAGCATTCTTCAAGACGCGGCGCACTCTCATCTCGTGAAATCGACGTGCTTCGCCTTGTCGCTTCCGGACTTACTAACAAGGAAATCGCACAGCAACTTTACATAAGTGTTAACACTGTCCTCTCACACAGAAAAAACATCACCGCAAAACTCGGCATCAAATCCGTATCCGGACTAAGCCTCTACGCCATGATGAACGGTCTCATCAATCCCTAACTATTCTCGCCCCCTCCCCCACAACATTTATCCCGATTCGGTCATTAGGATTTATGTCAGAACAGATTTTATTTTGGGAAGATTGCGAAGAGATTGTCGAAGGCATAGCGGGCTATGGCGAGACAATTTCTGAAGTAAGATGCCGAAAGAAAACTGTTATGGCATAAATAGACATTCTAAAACCGCCTTTTGTCGGCCTATTGACCGATTCGGGTTTATAAGTCCCATAGGTCCTATAAGCCCTATTTCCATAATTGCACCCCGTCAAAAAAGTCGGCTCCTCTAACAGAAACCGACTCTTTATCATCTCTCACCTCATCGACCTAACAACCGATTCGGGTACCCGATTTGGGTTAAATCCATTTCATGTATGCGAAGTCCTGACGGTGTGGCAGTTGATCGTTCCACGGATAGATGCGGAATGCGTAGCGGAAAATACCGGCATTCTTCATGCGTGCTGTGATATGATACGTCAGCACGTCCCCGTCTTCGGCTACCACGTTCAGCGGCAGGCGGCTGTGGAACTTCACTTCTCCGTCAAGCTCCTGATAAATCACCATTTCCACACCCAGACTCTTGCCCAAGCCGGCAGTGTCCACGCGTACTGTCGCGTCAAACGGCTCGCCGTGGTCTATCATCAGGTTCAGGCTGTCCGATACGCTCACGTCCAGTCCCTTCACGTCATCCCAGTGCCTAACCACATTCTCTTTCCACTCCACTATCTTCTTGGCCAACTCATAGTCGTTGGTGCGAAGCTTCCTGCTACGTGCAGCCTCAGGTGCATAGAAACGGTCTATGTAGTCACGAAGCATACGCGACATCGTGTAGTGCGGTGCAATGTGAGCAATCGAGTTCTTTATATACTGTATCCACTCCGGTGAGTATCCCTTTGAATTCTTGGCGAAATACAGTGGGATTATCTCGTTCTCCAGCATTGAGTAGATTGTTGCCGCATCCAGCTTGTCCTGTTGGCTCTGGTCTGCGTAGGTCCGCTTGTCGGTCAGTGCCCAGCCCGCTCCCTCACGGTAGCCCTCATACCACCAGCCATCAAGCACCGAGAAGTTCAGAAGTCCGTTCATCTCAGCCTTCTCGCCGCTCGTGCCCGATGCCTCCAGCGGTCGTGTCGGTGTGTTCAGCCAGATGTCAACTCCTGTGATAAGGCGCTTCGACACTGCCATATCATAGTTCTCCAGGAAGATAATCTTACCCAGGAACTCCGGCATCTTCGAAATCTCCACTATTCGCTTAATCAAGTCCTGACCGGCTCCATCGGCGGGATGTGCCTTGCCGGCAAAGATGAACTGGACAGGGAAGTGCTCGTTGTTCACTATTCGCGACAGTCTCTCCAAGTCAGTGAAGAGCAGGTGTGCGCGCTTGTAGGTGGCGAAACGGCGGGCAAAGCCTATCAGCAGTGCGTTGGGGTTGATCTTGTCTATAATCGACATGATGCGCGCAGGGTCTCCCTGGTTCTTAAGCCAGTTCTCACGGAAGTCGCGCTTCACAAACTTTATGAACTTGTTCTTCAGTTGCAGACGCATGTTCCAGATTTCCTCGTCGGGTACACTCAGTATCGGTGCCCACACGTTCTCGTCCTCCTGATGGTTCAGGTAGTCCTCTCCGAATATGCTCTTGTAATATGCCTTCCATTCCGAGGCCGCCCATGTCGGCATGTGAACTCCATTTGTCACATAGCCCACGTGCGACTCCTCTGGTGCGTAGCCTTTCCACACGCCCTTAAACATCTTCTTCGACACTTCGCCGTGAAGCCAACTCACACCGTTCGACTCCTGAGTGGTGTTCAGCGCGAACACGCTCATCGAGAAGCGCTCATCTGTATTCGGGTTCTCGCGGCCCATGTTCATCAGGTCTGCCCAACTGATACCCAGTTTCTCCGGGAATTCACACATGTATTTGTGGAACAGACCCTCGTCAAAGTAGTCGTGACCTGCAGGTACTGGTGTGTGTACGGTATATAGCGACGATGCTCGCACCACTTCCAGGGCCTGATTGAATGTCAAGCCCTCATCCTGCACGTAGTAAACCAGACGCTGAAGGTTCAGCAGAGCGGCGTGTCCCTCGTTGCAGTGGTAAAGTTCTGTCTTTATACCCAGTTTGCGAAGCATTATTATTCCTCCTATGCCCAGCATATACTCCTGCTTGATGCGGTTCTCCCAGTCGCCTCCGTAGAGTTGGTGAGTAATCGGCCTGTCATATTCGCTGTTCAGTTCTATGTCTGTGTCCAGCAGATACAGGTTCATGCGGCCCACATTCACTCTCCACACATTTGCGTATATCACGCGCCCGGGATAAGGCACTTCCACCACCATCTGTTTGCCGTCGCCTTCCAGAACGGGCTCTATCGGCAACTGGTTGAAATTCTGTGGCTCATACTTCGCTATCTGCTGACCGTCCATCGACAGCGTCTGTGTAAAATAACCGTGACGATACAGGAAGCCCACCGCTGTCATGTTTATCCTGCGGTCGCTCGCCTCCTTAATGTAGTCGCCGGCCAGGATGCCCAGACCGCCCGAATATATCTTCAGAGCGTTACACAGTCCATATTCCATGCTGAAATACGAAATCGACGGGATGTCGCTGCGCATCGGTTCGGCCACATATTTCTCAAAACTCTCATACACGCTGTCCACGCGTTTCATCATCTCAGCATCATTCAGAATCTCCTCCAGTCGGTCTGAACTGATGCGCTGAAGAAGCATCACAGGGTTCTCACCGGTGGCGCGCCACAAGTCGCGGTCCAGGTCATGAAACAGGGTCTTTCCCTCGCTGTTCCATACCCACCACAGGTTCTTCGACAATTTGTCCAGTTTTTTCAGTCTGTCGGGCAATGCCAGTTTCACTGTCACGTTGTGCCAGTTTGGCACATTCGTATTACTCACTTGTATTTTCATAATCTCTTATATGATTTTATTTCTTTGAATTTCTTCTGTTCTTATTCTCTATCGCATATTTGTAAGCGTCTTCGTAATATTTGATGAATCTCGCCCACGATGCCTCACGTGCCGTGGCTCGAGCGGCTTTGTTCAGATTACTTTTCTGAACGCTGCTCAGGTTCTCCACAGCCTCTATCAGTCCGCACACCTCGGCCACCACCTCTCCATAGTTCGAGTCGGTCCTGTGTACCACTATCACACCGCTCTTTTCGGCACTGCCGCCCATTCTCCGACTTGCCCATTGACCGAAACCGGCAAGGTCGGTGGTTATGGTCGGAACACCAAAGGCCACACTCTCCAGCGGGGTGTACCCCCACGGCTCATAATACGATGCAAACACCGTCAGATCCAGACCGGGAAGCAGGTCGTAGTATGCCTTGTTCAGGATCCCGTCGTTGCCGTTCAGATACGATGGCACAAATATCACGTTCACCCTGTCGCCTTCTCGGTTCTCTATTCCGCACCACCTCATCTTGCCCAGCACGCTGTCACTGTCGCTGTTGTTCAGGTTGTGCGTTATTATCGGTTCTGCCAGCCGTTCGGCCTTGTCTTCCGCAATATTCTTCTTCAGGTCTTCTCGCGCGTCCTTAACCCATGCCGGAACCAGCACCAGAGCCAGTATGTCGCGCTTGCCCGCATATAGGCTCCTCATTGCGCTCATTGAGTCTAAGAACACGTCTAAGCCTTTGTTCCGGTATTCGCACCTGCCCGATGTGGCCACTATGAATGTGTCATCGCTCATCGTCTTGCCGGTCAATTTCTCTGCCATGTTCAGCAGGCATTTGCGCGCTTTGCGGCGAACTTGAGTAGCGCCTGAGCCTTTGGGCACGAATTCCTGTTCAAATGCATTGGGGGTCACCATCGGAGAGCGTTCCAGCAGTTGCTCGCACTCTCGCGCCGTAACCTCGCTCACTGTCGTGAATGCGTCGGCTTGGTGAGCTGCCGCTTTTTCAAGCGAATGTTTCGACTGCATATTCAACTCGCAGGCCATCTGGTCGCCGTTGTAACCGCTCAAATAGTCATAGAGTGGCTTCCCGTTGCCGCAGATGCTACGCCCTATGCTCGTAGCGTGGGTGGTGAACACAGTCGCAATCTCAGGGCATTTCCATTTCAGATAAAGAAGCCCCATTCCGGTCGTCCACTCGTCAAAGTGCGCTATCACGTCACCTTTCGTCTTCTTGAAATGCGTCAGACTTTCTATGACCATTGCACTCGCCACGGCAAATTCGCACGACTCGTCGTAGTCTCCGTAGGCGTGCAGTGAATCCACTCCGTAGAGTTCCCACATCTTGCCGTACAATTCGTCTTTCATCGCCGACACACCCTTGAAGTCCACAAGTATCGCTATTGGTGTTCCGGGCACTTGCCAGCGGCCTGTCCTTACACTGATTCCGCACGGCAGCGTCTCTTTCGCTTTCCAGGTCCTCAGCAGGGCCTTGTTTTCCTTGAAAAATGGGGATTCCTCTTCGTCTTTCCACAGGTCCGGACCTATGAAAATCAGGTTGTCGTTATATTGTTCTTTAAGGGTATGTGCCTTCGTCGAGAGCACGGCATAGATACCGCCCACTTTGTTGCACACTTCCCAACTCACTTCAAACAAAAGGTCATTCATAACCTGTTTTTAATCAGTAACTTTCTCTCTTTATACATGTTTCAAATTGCAAAATTACAAAAAAAAATTCACTCCGCCGCATTATTTCTTCTCTCTCACACACCTATATTATATGCAATCGTTTAACCTAAACCATATACTACCCACACACTAAAAACACAAAAAAAGTTCCACGAAACCCTGCGTCCCGTGGAACCTCCCATTAAAACCATTAATTATGTTATCCTGATTCGGATTTATTTCACCTCCTCATAAGGTACGTCCTCTGCACTGTTCCCGCCCTGTTGCTGACCCGGCTGGGAACCGCCCTGGAATCCGGCCTCAGGACCGGGTTGACCGCCCTGAGGACCGCCTGCCTGATTGTACATCTCCTGCGATGCTGCGTGGAACACTGTTTCCAGTTCCTTCATCGAAGTGTCTATTGCAGCGGTGTCCTGCGCCTTGTGAGCGTCCTTCAGTTTGCCTAAAGCCGTCTCTATCTGCGACTTCTTGTCTGCCGGTATCTTGTCACCCATGTCCTTAAGGCTCTTCTCTGTCTGGAATATCATTGCATCGGCTTGGTTTATCTTGTCAATGCGCTCTTTCTCTTTCGCGTCAGCGGCTGCATTTGCGGCTGCCTCGTCTTTCATACGCTGGATTTCAGCGTCGCTCAGACCGCTCGATGCCTCTATCCTGATGCTCTGCTCCTTGCCGGTGGCCTTATCCTTTGCGCTCACGTTCATAATTCCGTTTGCGTCCACCTCAAATGTCACCTCAATCTGTGGCACGCCACGCGGAGCAGGAGCTATGCCGTCCAGATGGAACTTGCCTAAGGTCTTATCGTCCTTTGCCAGCGGACGCTCACCCTGAAGCACATGTATCTCCACTTCCGGCTGATTGTCAACTGCCGTTGAGAACACCTGGCTCTTACGCGTCGGGATTGTCGTGTTGGCGTCTATCAGCTTGGTCATCACTCCGCCCAAGGTCTCAATTCCCACGCTCAGTGGAACCACATCCAGCAGAAGCACGTCCTTCACGTCGCCGCTCAGCACGCCGCCTTGGATTGCGGCACCCACGGCCACCACCTCGTCAGGGTTCACGCCCTTGCTCGGGGCTTTGCCGAAGAACTGTTGCACCACGTTCTGAACGGCTGGAATACGTGTCGAACCGCCCACCAGAATCACCTCGTTGATGTCGTTCTTTGTCAGACCGGCGTCACGCAGTGCCTGCTCGCAAGGCTTAATTGTCGACTGAATAAGGTCGTCGCACAGTTGCTCAAACTTAGCGCGCGACAGGGTCTTCACCAGGTGCTTGGGAATTCCGTTCACCGGCATGATATACGGCAGGTTGATTTCTGTCGATGTCGAACTCGAGAGCTCTATCTTGGCCTTCTCTGCGGCCTCTTTCAGGCGCTGCAGTGCCATCGGGTCCTTGCGCAGGTCTAAGCCCTCTTCGTTTTGGAACTCGTCGGCAAGCCAGTTGATGATTCGCTGGTCAAAGTCGTCACCGCCCAGGTGTGTGTCACCGTTAGTCGATTTTACCTCAAACACGCCGTCGCCCAGATTCAGGATTGAGATATCAAATGTTCCGCCTCCCAGGTCAAACACTGCTATGTTCTTGTCATCGTTGCCCTTGTCCAGACCGTAAGCCAGTGCTGCGGCCGTCGGCTCATTTACTATTCGCTGAACCTTCAGTCCCGCAATCTCGCCGGCCTCTTTTGTGGCCTTACGCTGAGCATCGTTGAAGTATGCCGGCACTGTAATCACGGCCTCTGTCACACTCTGACCCAGATAGTCCTCGGCGGTCTGCTTCATCTTCTGCAGTACCATTGCCGAAATCTCTTGAGGTGTGTACTGACGTCCGTCAATTTCCACTCGGGGCTGGTTGCTGCCGTTGTTCACCACCTTATAAGGGACACGGGCTATCTCATTGCTCACTTGGTCGAATGTCTCGCCCATAAATCTCTTTATTGAATACACGGTGCGGGTCGGGTTCGTGATTGCCTGACGCTTTGCCGGGTCACCCACCTTGCGCTCTCCGCCGTCAATAAATGCTACAATCGAAGGGGTCGTATTCCTTCCTTCACTGTTAGGGATAACCACCGGGTTGTTTCCTTCAAGTACAGAAACGCACGAGTTTGTGGTTCCCAAGTCTATTCCAATAATCTTTGCCATAATATAAATGTTTTTAATTTTATACTTTTTTATTTGCGCATCTCGTTCTTGCGATACACTCTCTTATCTGCAAATTCCGTGCCAACTCGCATAACACCTTCCTGTCACTGACATCCTGTCACCTCCGCCATCTATCACCACGGCCTAATGACCGATTCTGGTTCATCACGTTTCGCACTGCAAAATTACTGCTTTCTTGAGCCATTGTCAATGCTATTTTCTGCTTGGTTCCCGCCCTCAATTCTCCCTGCTCCGCCCTCATCTGCACAGCAAAAAAGTGACAGGCCGTGAATGCTCGTCCCGGCCTGTCTCTCTGTTATTCATCCGCACTACACTCGTGCAGAAAACAACAATTTATTTTACAATTTCTGCTATCCACTCAAACAGTTCATCCAGCGCGTAATCTCCGCTGTGCGGACGATTCCATGCCAGCAGAAAATTCACATCTTTCCCAGCGTTTCTCAGTTTGGTCGCAAAGTTAATCGGCACTGGAAATGCTGTGTCGCGGTCTCTCGAGCCATGCCTGATATACCAGTGGCCGGCCACCGTCGTGTTCGCGTCGTTCAGAAACGACATCGGGTTCATCAGCCGCACGTTAGCAGCTACTTCTGCCGTCACCTCGCTGTTGTTCTTTGCCGCAGTAAATTCGGTGAAATTCACACTACTACCCTTGTCGTCTCCGAATTCCTCATTCTCTCCGCTTCCCTGATTCACCCCCTCAATCAGACTGTCAAAGGCCGGCACTGTCTTCAGCGGCTGCGTACTCACCACGTAATCCAGATATGTCGCCATGTCTATGTCCGTGATATATTCGCCCTGCTGTCCACCCAACGGAGGCATACCCTGCCTTCCGCCTGGTATCTGTTTCTTCTCTCCGCCCATCGGCTTGAAGGATCCTCGCATTCCGCCGTTAAGCGGTGCAGCGAACATCCCTCCGACCGACTGACTAAACTCAAACCCCAACGTGTCGGGAATCGCGGCTCCGGCATTCTTGGCTATCTGAGCGCCTCTGATTATTTCTTCCTTCATGTAATCACGGTAATTCTCGGCTGTCAGCGCGCTTCCGTCGGGTTTCACCATCTTCAGCCCGTCTATATACTCGCCGTATTTCATTGCTAATTCCGCGCTGAGTGTCCTGTGGCTCTCATCCATTCCTTGCCGCGATTTTGTCCCTCCGTAAACCCATTCGTATGCCATGTCGGCATGCTCCAGATCTATTATCGGGCAGTAGCACACCGATGCGAACACGTCATCTCGCTCTTTGGCTGCTCCCATTGCATCTAAATAAGGCTCATACAGGGGATTGTTGCCCGTGGCTCCAAGCAGCGACGACATTGCGCCACCGGCACTCGTCCCATCAGTCACAATCCGCTCGGCATCGCCGGCCATAACGGCATCGAAATGACGCAGATACCTCACAGCGGCCTTCAGGTCTATGATGGCCTTTGGAGCCCGCCCTGTCCACACTGTCTCGCCATTTTTAACGCCCTTGTGGGCCTTTGAATAGGCTTTGTCTGCCACTATCGTGGAGTTCCTTCCGCGAGTTCCGGGAATCACCACCACATAACCTTCCTTCAGCGCCCTCCCCGACGCGTCTCCTGCCTGTGGCTGCGACGCCGCCGATGCCATATAGCCGCCCACGTATGTTCGCAGGAATATCGGGGTCTTCTGGGTCGCCCCTTCGGGCACATACACGTTCAGGTACTGATACGTGCTGTCTTCCACGTTCTCCACATAGTACAACTTCTCGAACGCTCTGTATTTCACCTCGCTCCCATCGTACATCTCCATTTTCCCTTCTGTACCCTTCGTCGGGTCAAACGCTAAACCGGCGTTCACCTCGGCCGAAACTGCTGTCAGCGCCGTCGCCAGCACCACATTCTTGATAAGTTTTTTCATGATTTTTCTCATGTCTGATTTCGTTATTTCTCCAGCAAATATAGTCATTTTTATCCAATTCTCACTCATATGCAGGCGGCCTTTCGGCACTGTTTTGAACAGTTTTTCACATTTATCTGCAAAATTTTGTAAAGTTTTTCCTTTCTCCAATAGGCAAAAACTCTAATAATTTGTAACTTTGTGCATTATTTCAGATATCTACTGATAATAACATAAATTAAACGTTTAATTCATAATTAATTAGTTATGCAAATTTCACACATCGAACACGTGGGCATAGCCGTTACAAGTCTTGAGGAGGCTATCCCGTTCTACGAGAATTTACTTGGTTTCAAGTGCTATGCAGTTGAAGAAGTTGAGGACCAGCACGTAAAAACTGCTTTCTTCAAGGTTGGTCAGACTAAGATTGAGTTGCTCGAGGCTACTGCCCCTGAAAGCGCAATCGCTAAGTTCATCGAGAAGAATGGCGGGCGCGGCGGCATTCAGCACATCGCTTTCTGCGTGCAGGACGGTGTTGCTAACGCTTTGGGCGAAATCCAGGAGAAAGGCGGACGTGTTATCGACGCTCAGCCCCGGCGTGGTGCCGAAGGACTCGACATCGCTTTCTTGCACCCCAAGACTTCTGCGGGAACTCTCGTTGAACTCTGCGAACACCCAGAGAAATAATTGCTAACATCCACACATTCACTTAGTTTTAGACAAAAATGAGTAAGCAGTTAGCAAAAATTCAGGAGCTCATCGAAAAACGAGCTAAAGCGCGCCTCGGTGGCGGCGAAAAAGCCATCGAGAAACAGCACGAGAAAGGTAAATTCACTGCTCGAGAGAGAATCAGTATGCTTCTCGACGAAGGCAGTTTTGAAGAACTTGATATGTTTGTTCAGCACCGCTGCACAAACTTCGGCCAGGAAAAGAAAGTCTTCGATGGCGACGGCGTGGTAACCGGTTACGGTACTGTGGCCGGACGTCTCGTTTACGTCTTCGCTCAGGATTCCACCGTATTCGGTGGCTCGCTCTCTGAGACCATGGCTCTCAAGATATGCAAGGTCATGGACCTCGCCATGAAGCAGGGCGCTCCTGTTGTTGGACTCAACGACTCTGGAGGCGCTCGCATCCAGGAAGGAATCAACGCTCTGGGCGGATATGCCGAGATTTTCCAGCGCAACATTAACGCTTCCGGCGTGATTCCGCAGATTTCGGCAATCCTCGGACCATGTGCCGGTGGCGCCGTTTATTCTCCGGCTCTCACCGACTTCACCATCATGGCCAAGGGTATCTCCTTCATGTTCCTCACCGGTCCCAAGGTGGTTAAGACCGTGACCGGCGAAGATGTCACCCAGGAGCAACTCGGCGGTGCCACCGTTCACGCTTCCAAGTCGGGCGTCGCACACTTCGCCAGCGAAACCGAGGAAGAGGCTATCGCCACCATTAAGCAACTTCTCAGCTACATGCCTTCTAACAACATGGAAGAGGCACCGCGCTTCGAGTGCAACGACCCCATCGACCGCACCGAGGATATCCTCAACGAAATCATCCCCGAAAGCGCCAACGACCCCTACGATATGTACAAGGTTATCGGTGCAGTGGTTGATAATGGTGAGTTCCTCGAGGTTCAGAAAGATTACGCTAAGAACATAATCGTTGGTTTCGCTCGTTTCAACGGACAAGCCGTCGGCGTTGTCGCTAACCAGCCGCAGTACATGGCAGGTGTGCTCGATTGCAACGCTTCTCGCAAGGGCGGACGCTTCGTACGTTTCTGCGATGCCTTCAACATCCCTCTGGTTACGCTCGTCGATGTTCCCGGATTCCTTCCAGGAACGGGCCAGGAGTACAACGCCGTTATCCTCAACGGTGCCAAGTTGCTCTACGCATTCGGCGAGGCCACAGTGCCTAAGGTGACCGTCACTCTGCGCAAGAGCTATGGCGGTAGCCACATCGTGATGAGCTGCAAGCAGCTCCGTGGCGACATGAACTACGCATGGCCCACCGCCGAAATCGCCGTTATGGGTGCTGCTGGCGCAGCCGAGATTCTTTACGCTAAGGACGCTAAGATCGCTAAGACTGCCGCTGCCGAGGCTAAGGAAGCCGGCGATGAGCAGAAGGCTAAGCAGATCATGGCCGACCACAAGAAGTTCATCGAGGAGAAGGTTGAAGAGTACAACAACCTCTTCTGCACTCCGTTCAATGCTGCCAAGTACGGCTATATCGACGATGTTATCGAGCCGCGCAACACGCGCTTCCGCATAATCCGCGCCCTCGAGCAGCTGCGCACTAAGAAACTTGTTAACCCGGCTAAGAAGCACGGTAATATTCCTCTTTAATAATCACCACATACGATGAATAAAAAAGGGATAATACTCATTTTAATCACTGCTTTTGTCGCTCTGTCTTCCTTCGCGCAGGGACGCAAGGAATTGCGCTTCAACGAAATTATGACGCAGAACGACAGCAGTTACGTTGACCAGTATGGACGGCATCCGGCTTGGGTCGAGATTTTCAATCGCTCTTACGGTACCGTCGGTATGGAGCAGATGTTCATTTCTAACCGCCCCATCGACCTCTCCAATATCGGCAACCTTAAGCCAAAGGACTATCTCAATGATTTCGCGGCTAAACATCCCGATATTTGCTACGAGATTCCACGCGGCGACAAGGACACTCATGTTGCTCCTCGTGAACACGTCATTTTCTTTGCCGACGGCAACACTGCTGCCGGTTCGCTGCACCTCTCTTTCAAGCTGCTACCGGGCAAGGAAAATGCTCTCTATCTCTACGATGTGAATGGCGATTTGGTTGACATGGTCGTTGTTCCGGCTAATCTGCCTGCCAACAATTCCTACGCTCTCATCGAAGATGGCGCAAGCACGCTGCAAGACGGAAAATTTAATCCCTCTTGCTGGAAAATCTTCAACGGAACCGGCGATGATTCCGCCATCACTCCCGGGAAGTTCAATAAGCGCGTCGTTAATGAGAATATCGAGAAATTCCACAAGCACGACAGTCATGGTGGCATAATCACTCTCACCGCTATGGGTATCGTCTTCTCAGCCCTGTTCCTCCTGTTCATTCTTTTCTATCTGTTTGGACTCGCCAACAAGGCTTCTGAGAAAAACGTCGAACCGGCACCTGTCAAGTTGGCAGATATCAAGTCGGACGACTCTGACGCCAATACCGACGACGAGGCTATCGCTGCCATTTGTCTTGCGCTTTATCAGCATCTCAATGCGCACGATACCGAAAGCGGAGTGCTTACATTCAACCGTAACAGCAACACTGCCTGGAGCTCTAAGGCTAATCTCATGCGTGAATTGCCTGTTCGCAAATAATTTCTCTAATTTTCTAAAATTGTATTAATATGAAAGAATATAAATATAAAATCAACGGCAACGAGTATAATGTTGCCATTGGAGACATTAACGACAACATCGCACAAATCGAGGTGAACGGTGTCCCTTATAGCGTGGAACTTGAGCAACAGCCCAAGGCGGCTCCCGTTGTTAAACGTGTTGCCGTCTCTAACGATGCTCCCGCTCCCAAGCCCGCTGCTAAGCCTGCCGCAACTGCTGCCGGAGGCGGTTTTGTTATCGCTTCTCCCCTCCCCGGCGTCATTAAGGACATCTACGTTAAGGAAGGACAGGCTGTCAAGGCCGGCGACGTGGTTTGCATCCTCGAAGCCATGAAGATGGGCAATGAAATACATGCAGGTAAAGACGGAGTGGTTAAGTCTATCAATGTTTCAAGCGAAGAGTCGGTGCTCGAAGGCACCACAATCATGGTAATTGAATAAGCGTTATGGTACTACTCGAAAGTTTCTTGACCGACAACCTGTTGCAATTCTGGAATTTCACTGGATTTGCTAACTGTGAACTCGGAAATATTATAATGCTTTGCGTTGGATTGTTCTTTATCTATCTGGCTATCAAGCACGATTTTGAACCTATGCTTCTGGTTCCCATCGGTTTCGGTATCCTCATCGGTAACATTCCTTTCCAACCGGGTAATGAGATTGGCATCTACGAGGAAGGCTCCGTTCTCAACATCCTTTATCAGGGTGTCCGTCAGGGCTGGTATCCTCCGCTAATCTTCCTTGGCATCGGTGCCATGACCGATTTCTCGGCTTTGCTCGCTAACCCCAAACTGATGCTTGTAGGTGCTGCAGCCCAGTTCGGTATCTTTGGCGCTTACATGATTGCGCTTTTCCTCGGTTTCATGCCCGACCAGGCAGGTGCCATCGCCATCATCGGCGGTGCCGACGGCCCCACGGCCATCTTCCTCTCCGGAAAACTCGCTCCCAACCTCATGGGAGCCATCGCGGTTTGCGCTTATTCCTACATGGCTCTCGTGCCGGTTATCCAGCCTCCTGTGATGCGCTTGCTCACCACTAAGAAGGAACGGCTCATCCGCATGAAACCGGCTCGCAAAGTCTCCCAGAACGAGAAGATTTTGTTCCCCATCTTCGGGCTCATCCTCACCTGCTTCTTCGTGCCGTCGGGTCTGCCGCTGCTGGGCATGCTCTTCTTCGGAAACCTATTGCGCGAGAGCGGCGTAACCACCCGCCTTGCCAAGACTGCAAGCAACGCCATGACCGACATCGTCACCATCGTGCTCGGTGTCACAGTGGGGGCTTCCACGCAGGCTTCTGAGTTCCTCACCAAGGAGACTATCTTCATCTTCTTCCTGGGATTCTGCGCTTTCGTTGTTGCCACTGCTTCTGGCGTATGCTTCGTCAAGTTGTTCAATCTTGTTTTGCCCGAAGGCAAGAAACTCAATCCGCTCATCGGTAACGCAGGCGTTTCGGCTGTGCCTATGGCCGCACGCATCAGCAACGACCAGGGATTGAAATACGACCCGAGCAATTATCTGCTCATGCACGCCATGGGCCCGAATGTGGCCGGTGTAATCGGCTCGGCTGTGGCTGCCGGCGTGCTACTCGGATTCCTCGGATAATAAAATAGGTGTGTCAACACATCTATATTGTTTTTCATTAATTTTGTTTTTAAATGGTAACTCGCCAATACTTGTTGTTGGCGAGTTTTTTGTCGCATTTCTTAGCCGTTTGTTCAATTTTAATTACTATCTTTGTACAAATTCCACAAAGCAGTGACATGAAGCCCATTATTTATCAGCTTTTCCCTCGTTGGTTCGCTAATCCGGTTCAGAATCCGGTTCCTAACGGGACCATTCAGCAGAACGGATGCGGAAAGTTCAATTCCATTACCGCCACCGCGCTTCGCTCCATCAAAGGTCTTGGCGTCACTCATGTTTGGTACACCGGCGTAATAGAGCATTCCACCAAAACCGATTATCAGCAGTTCGGCATCCGTTCATCTAACCCTCACGTGGTTAAGGGTAACGCCGGCTCGCCCTACTCTATCCGCGACTATTACGACGTTGACCCCGACCTTGCCGTGTCTGTTCCCTCTCGCATGCAGGAGTTTGAGGCTCTCATTGAACGCACGCATAAGGCCGGGCTGAAGGTAATAATTGATTTTGTTCCTAACCACCTCGCTCGCGAATATCACTCTGATTCCTGTCCGGCAGGTGTTGAGGATTTCGGCTCTGCCGACGACTCGTCTAAGGCTTTTGCCCCTGATAATAACTTCTATTACATTCCGGGCGTGCCTTTCTCGCCAAGCATACCTCTGGGTGATGGCGATGATGCCTACCGCGAATTCCCTGCCAAAGTTACCGGCAACGACTGTTTCTCTCCATCTCCCTCGGTCTGCGACTGGTACGAGACTGTTAAGCTCAACTATGGAGTCGATTATGCCACCGGCGAGCACCATTTCTCTCCCGTCCCCGACACTTGGCATAAGATGCTTCACATTCTCCGGTTCTGGGCCGCTAAGGGCGTTGATGCATTCCGTTGCGACATGGTATTCATGGTGCCTGTCGAATTTTGGCACTGGGCCATCGGCCGGATTAAGGAGGAATTCCCCCACATCCTCTTCATCGCCGAAATCTACGATGTCGCGCTCTATCGTCCCTTCATTTCCTACGGCGGCTTCGACTTCCTTTACGACAAAGTCACTCTCTACGATACTTTGCGCGACATTCTCACTTGCCGCAAGCCGGCTTCGGCGCTCACCTCTTGCTGGCAGACCGTTGACGGCATTAACGGCCACATGCTCTGTTTCCTCGAGAACCACGACGAGCAGCGCATCGCTTCGCCTCAGTTCCTCGGAAATGCCGCAAAGGCACTCCCAGCCTTGGTCGTGGCCTCCACCATCTCCACCGCGCCCTTTATGCTCTATTCCGGCCAGGAACTTGGTGAGCCGGCCACCGATGCCGAGGGCTTCAGCGGACTCGACGGACGCACCACTATTTTCGATTATTGGAGCGTGGATTCTCTCCGTCGTTGGTACAACGGCGGTAAGTTCAGCACCGCTCTTCTCTCGGCCGATGAAAAGTGGCTCAGAAAGACCTACGCTAAGGTCCTCTCTCTCTGCAATGCGGAGCCGGCCATAGCGCAGGGCGCATTCTACGACCTGATGTACGTGAATTACGACAATTTTGACTCAAGCAAGATATTTGCCTATCTCCGTCATCACGGTAACGACACTATCTTGGTCGTTGCCAATTTTGCCGACGAAGTGGCTAATGCTGCCGTCACCATACCCGAACACGCCTTCTGCTTCCTCGGTATCTCACCGGGAACGTACCTGGCCACCGAACTCCTCCATGGCTCTCAGACCACGGTCACTCTTTCTCCACAGTCGCCCTTTAGCGTTGTGGTTCAGCCACATAATGCTGTAATGTGGAAAATTGTTGAAAATAACGAGAAAATTAAAGGCTGATTCTAAAGGAAAAACAGACAAAATATATTATCTTTGCATTAATAAAACTCTAATTTCACCGCCTATGGATAATTCTACTCCTTTCAAAATCTTTTCCGGTACTAAATCTCGTTATATCGCTGAGGAAATCGCAGCCAATATCGGTGTGCCACTCGGACAGATGAATATTCAGCGTTTTGCCGATGGCGAGTTTGAGGTGTCATTTGAGGAAACCGTGCGTGGCCGTGAGGTTTACCTCGTGCAGTCCACTTTCCCCAATAGCGACAATCTCATGGAACTGTTGCTCATGGTCGATGCCGCACGCAGAGCCTCGGCCAAGACCGTGGTCGCCGTTGTGCCATATTTCGGTTGGGCCCGTCAGGACCGAAAGGACAAGCCGCGTGTTTCCATCGCATCTAAACTCGTTGCCGACTTGCTCAGCACGGCCGGTATCGACCGTCTCATCACAATGGACCTCCATGCCGACCAGATTCAAGGTTTCTTCAACGTTCCGGTTGACCACCTCTACTCTTCCCCGGTCATCGTGCCTTACATCGAGTCTCTTCGCCTGGAAGATTTGGTAATCGCATCTCCGGATGTCGGTGGTGCCAAGAGGGCTAATTCCTATGCCAAGTATTTCCACACCTCCCTCGTTATCTGCCACAAGCAGCGCTCCAAAGCCAACGTCGTGGACCAGATGACACTCATTGGCGAGGTTGAAGGCAAAGACGTCATACTCATCGACGACATGATCGATACCGCCGGAACCATTTGCCGCGCCGCAAGCCTTATGATGGAGCGCGGGGCTCGGTCCGTACGCGCCTGCGCGTCTCACGCCATTATGAGCGGACCCGCTTTTGAGCGCATCAACGAAAGCCCCTTGAATGAAGTGATTGTCTCTAACTCATTCCCTCACGACATGTCGGTTTGTCCTAAGGTTACGGTGCTTTCCGTTGCCAAAATGTTTGCCGACACCATCTGTCGCGTGCACGACAACCGCTCCATCAGTTCCCAGTACGTCCTTTAAAAATCGCACAAGAGTAAATAACCAATGGCAGCCTCGTACAAGTGTGCGAGGCTGCGTTATGCTTAGCGCTGCTCTACCAAAGTATCCCCGATATTTGCATGACATTTATGCGCATTTGTGTTCAAAATCCCCCACTCTCCTTCTCATTCCTTGCCATTTTTTCCTTTACGCGAGCACCCATTTCCAACTATTTTCGTATCTTTGCATATCGTCTTCCGCTGCCACAATCGGCACCGGCAAGACGGCGACATATTTGAAAAGCGTCATTGATGCTTTGTTTTTGACCATTTGAACGTCGGAAATTCAAATCTCTAATCAAAGACAAATGCAGAGGTGAATGCTACGGGTGTAGTATATACAACCCGGAGTGTGCTGCGAGGCTTCACCGCCTCAGCACACTTTTGGGTGTCTTGTATACTGACCAGCGTGGGTATTCGAACTCTGTTGTTCTATTAGAGATGGCTTCCGACGGCCAAAATGGGGGACAGCAGATGAAGATACCCCGCTTTTTGTATGTTCGGAAGTAGTATTAACCCCACTGACACTTGGGTATCAGTCAGAGTAACGTGTTGCCATATGTGGCGGCATAGCAAATGAAATATGACTGAGACGCAAGAAGAGTTAGCGATAAAAGTAAGGGAACTCCAAAAGGAGGTTGAACGTTTGAACGCTCAACTGAAGGAAAAACGTTTTGGGCTCACATGGATTGATGTGCCTGAAGCATTTGAGCAGGAAAGCGAAAACAAGATACCGGTATTGGAAGAGGTGCCAGAGTTGGCCATCCACAACAAAGACGGAAAACCGACTCACGTTCTGATAGAGGGTGATAATTACCACGCGCTAACTTGTTTGAACTATACTCACAGAAAGAAAGTTGATGTCATCTACTTTGATCCGCCATATAATACAGGAAGTGACGGATTCAGCTATAAAGACAAAAGATTCTTGGAAGAATATCCCGACGGTACTCCTATACCCAAGAACCATCCTCTTCGCCACAGTGCCTGGCTGTCGTTTATGGAGAAACGCATCCGTCTGGCTCATCAGTTGCTAAAAGATGATGGTGTCATCCTTGTCAGCATAAATGAAGATGAACAAGCAAACCTAAAGCTCCTTCTTGATCAGATTATGGGGGCTTCCAATTATATTACGACATTCACCATCAAGGTTCGCCATGAGGATCGAATATTGAAAGGCGATAAACCGATTCATGAGACAACGGAATTCTTGCTGATGTACAGATGTAGTGATAGCTATCAGATAAACAAACGCGTAGTAGACAATTCTGACCCCAGCGATTACAGGTATGAGATAAAGGAATTGATTTCCAATCCTGAAAAGATTGAACTCGGCGGTAAGATAGTCAGCGTTTTTAAGCCAGGTGAATACGAAATCGTCGATGTTCCTGCTGACTTTTCTCATTTGAAGAGCATTAATATTCGAGGCTCCATAAAAACAGGTAATAGTTCAGGAAGGTTTCACATGAGCTATCTGGAGGAAAGAAACAATCTTTTCAGTTATCTCTACAAGGTTCCTGATATGGGTGATGACGGAAGGGGTTATCGTTACTTCTTGACAAGGGGCTCAGCTAACAAAGCCAACGGCTTTTATTTCCAAGGCTCCCCATTAAACAGAGAAGACACGAAAGATATACCATATCCGAACTTCTTTGATTTCGAAGAAGAATTTAACAATGTAGGTACTGAGGGCGGTGTACCGTTCGATGGTGGTAAAAAACCTGTGGCATTTATCAACAAGATACTTGAAATATCCAAAGGAAACAAGGGCAATCTCGTTGTTCTGGACTTTTTTGCGGGAAGTGGTTCCACTGGTCATTGTATTATTGAGGGGAACAAGTCTTCAAAGAAGAATCAAGTGATACTTGTACAGCTTCCTGAATTGACTTATGAAGTCAAAAAGGGCAAAAAAGTAGCCAAAGACAATTGTAAGAACGTTTTCAATGCGGGCTTTGAAAACATAACTCAAATCACGTATCAACGTTGTTGTAACGTAATAAATGGTTATACTGACAATCGCGGTAATAAGCATGTCGGTTTTGGCAACTCCCTGAAGTACTATCGTACCGCTTTCGTCGGCAAGAACCAACCCAAGGCGGCATTGGATGATGACAAACTGGCATTAGCAAAGAAAGCCGGCAGTTTGTTGAGTTTGGCAGAGAATACCCTCTATGAAACGGAGGTGACAGACTACTATCAGATTTATAATGACGAGAAAGAACATTGGACTTGTATTTACTTCCAAGAGGACTACTCTCATTTTGATGAGTTCTGCCAGAAGGTCTTATCCCTGCAGGGCATTGAGAAGAGTGTTTATGTGTTCTGTTGGTCAGACGGGGCAGAATTCGCAGCAGAGTTCGAATATGAACGGAATGTGACGGTGAAGAGTATTCCGCAGCCTATTCTTGATATTTACAAATCGTTGAACGCATAACCAATTATTAGATATGGAGAGAATCGAATTTCAGGAGCAGGCTGTAGAGCAGTTGCTTAGTCAGTTCAAGGAATGTTGGAAACAACCGCAGTACCAAATACCCATTACGCTGAAAGCACCGACGGGAAGCGGCAAAACATACATGACAGAGAAGTTCATCTGTGAACTGTCGAAACAACCCGATTGGGTCCAAGACGTGGCTTATGTGTGGATTACTTTCAGCGATGACTTGGCAATGCAGAGCCGCGACAAGTTCATGGATTACTTCCCCACGTCGTTGCCAGGTCGTTTACTGACTATTCAGGACTTCCAGCAGGGTGCCATGCGTGAACGTGACATCATCTTCCTGAACTGGCAAAAGTTGGTAAGTAAAAGTGCAGAGAATCGTGTGCTTCGCCGCCCTGACGATGATAGAAATGAAAAGGAACAGGGCTTTTATTTCGAGGATGTTGTGGAATTGACCCATGCTGAAGGACGCGAGTTCGTGATGATCATCGACGAGAGCCACAAAAACGTTACCGATGCTGCTGTGCGTGATGTTATTGGCCCCATCAATCCGAAGATTATCCTGAAAGTATCGGCTACACCTGAAAGCGAGCCGTCCTACTCTGATGTGCAGAACCACAGGGCAGGGTTTGTAGAGGTGAAACGTCAAGACGTGATTGACGCAGGCATGATAAAGCGTGAATTGGTATGTCAGACAGAAGAAGACATCAAGAGTCGTGGCGACAAGGATCTTGATGAACTATTACTTGATTTGGCGATGGAACGCAGGGAGCAGTTAGTGGCAGACATCACAAAGTTTGGAATGGATGTAAATCCGCTGGTGATAATACAACTCCCCAACAATACCAGTGTCGATACTGGCGACCAGACGAAAGAAGAGGTGGTTACTGACTATCTGACAAGTCATGGGGTGGAGCCAACGAGAATAGCAAAGTGGTTTACCAATGAGAAAAAGCCGACTGGACTGGAAGACAACAATAGCCCCTACGACTACCTGCTTTTCAAGATGGCTGCTGGTACGGGCTGGGACTGCCCGAGGGCACAAGTGCTGGTGATGCTGAGAGACATCCAGTCAGAAACTTTCCAGACACAAACCATCGGACGTATCGTAAGAATACCTGTAAGAGGGGTACCTGGCAGCGAAGTGTTCCAAACGGGTTACATCTATACCAACTATTCTCGCAAGGCAGTATTGGCTGGTGATTTCAAGGAGCCTGGCAATAAGCCGAAGGTGAATGTTGCAGAGAACGTTCTGGGTAGAGAAATCATCATTGATGAGTTGCTCCAATCAGAATATATGTCACGTGTTGACTATGGTGATTTGGGTAAGAGTTGGGAGTTTCAGCAGTGTCTTATCAAGACATTCAATGACTACTTTGGTATTACTGCTGAAGATATGTTCGATGTAGTGAAAGATAAACTCAGATTGAGGCACCTGCAAATCATTCCAAGGTTAGAGCAACAGATTGTTGTCAACGCGAAATTCAAAGACTTGGATCAAATCAGTTTCCACTTCAACGGCAACGACATGAACCGTGAAGTGAGTCACCACGATGTGCAGAAACTATTCTCGAAGATATGCGTTGACTTGCTACGGGAACAGACAGACGACGATGCGAAGATTGCCAATATCGCCCGTTCGTTTGGCACCCTTAAAAGTGCATTGCGTCTGTGGTTCAAGTCATACGCATTCAGAGAGGAAGACGATGATGCCCGCTATCGCATCTTCTTGGCGGATGTCATCAATAAAGGTTCAAACAGCATCTTTCGCTACTTGGTGACAAAGACTCTCAAAGACCATTTCCCTATGCGTGAGGAATATGTCAGAAAGCGCAGGGAGGAAGCCGAGCAGCAGGAAACAACCAATTTCCGGATTCAGAAAGTCTATGCCTATAGTGACGAATACGAGGGCATAGAAATGAAGCGTTGTTTGTTCAAGCCATTCTACATAGGTAAGGATTATATGGGCCGAGACAACGAATTGAAATTTGCAGAGTATCTTGATGGTCAGGAAAGCATTGAGTGGTGGATGAAGAATGGCGACAGCGGCAAAGACTGGTTCTCAATTCGCTATTTCGACGAAACGTCACAAAGAAAGGAATTGTTCTATCCTGACTGGATTTACAAGAAGAAAGATGGCACCATCGGCATCTGGGACACTAAAGGAGGGCAGACAGCATCTTCCAAGGAAACCAAGAACAAAGCCGAAGAACTGCAACGGCACCTGAAGATTCTAAATAGCCATGACAGAGAGGGAATACGCTATGAAGGCGGTATTGTCAGGAAGGAAAATGGCATGTGGTATTGTAATAGTAGAGACGAGTATGTCTATCGGCAAGGGTCAACCGAAGGATGGAAGAATATGAATGAAGTGTTCTGAAGATAATTCCGCCACAGTAAGAGCAGACTGCTATGGCGGAATTAGGGTAAGAGGGACGGTTCTTCTGTTACATGCGAATTTACCACAAGAAGAAATCTGCTGATTATCAACTACTTCCAATTTTTATACGAATCTACATTGTATAGGTTGTAGTCGTAGTATTCATTGTTATGGATAGTGTTGGTGTCGAGTACACTACAAACTATTTCGATGTTGAAACCATGCTATCCATGCTATGATTGAATCTATACAATTGGTATTCAGGTAGTTGTTCATAGCATGGTTGGGCGTTAACCTTGCTATGATGGTGCTATGACCCTGCTATGAAAGAGCCTTTGAAAATTATGGCGTTAGCGTTTGCCTATAGGCGAACGGTCGTTTGAGTATAGGCAAACGGTCATTCGAGTATAGGCAAACGGTAGAAAGGATAGGGTAAAACCCCTGTGATGATGCCTGATTACCCCTATTAACAGGCATCAGTATCCCAGTAAACAGGCATCATCAACAACGTTAGGAAGTATCAACAACAAAGTAAGGAGATAGAAGAAGATAGAGGAAGATAGCCGTTTCTCAGCGGCGGAAGATCAAAGATTTAGTTTGTAGTACACGGAGGGACAGGCACGATGTAACATTTTTGAGTTTTGCATACTATTAAATAAAAAGGTGTAACTTTGCAAACATTTGGCAGTTACGAGAAAAATATGTAACTTTGCAGCCGAATGATCATTCACGAACTTACACATTTAGGAAAAATGAAAAAACTACTTTTTACATTAAGCACGTTTGTATGGTCGTTGTCGGTGATGGCTGCCGACTACGACCTGGGCAGTCCTTTCGGCTTCTGCACCTGTTCTTCTCGCACAGAGGCTGCCAGTACGTTTGACATGAATGGGGGCGGGTGGTACGCTTATCCTGTGCCCGATGATTTCGCGGGGAAAGTGATTGTGCTAACCTCCGACGGCTCCGATGTCGACATGAAAACAGTCATTCTGGATGGCATTAAGAATTATGATGTGATCATACTGGACGGCTCGAAGGGTGATTTCCTCGTGTCGAGCAGCATCAGCGTCACCTCAAGCAACAAGACCATCATCGGCATTAATCATGCCCGGCTTTGCACGCAGTGGCATGTCACAGATGATTTAAAGGCAGCGCTCGACGCAGCCGGTGTGCCCAGCATGAGTACCAGTAGTGGTGGTGGCATGCTGCCAAACGGGACATCGGTCACAGAACAAGCTGAGTACAACACGCGGAAGATCATCATCGAGATGACCGGAGATAACGATGAGGGTTATCGCAAGGCGGGCATCTTCACCCTCAGCGGATGTCACAACATCATCATCCGCAATGTGAGTTTCGTGGGCCCAGGCTCTATCGACGTGGGCGGCAACGACCTGATCTCGTGTATTAACAGCGCCAAGAACTGCTGGGTGGACCATTGTGACTTTACCGACGGCATGGATGGTAACTTCGATATCACCAAGAAGTCGGACTTCATCACCGTCAGCTGGTGTACCTTCAGCTACACAGACCGTTCGTACATGCACCAGAACACCAACCTCATCGGCAGCAGCGACAGCGAAGCAACAGGCTTCCTGAATACGACTTTCGCCTTCAACTGGTGGGGTACAGGGTGCAGACAGCGCATGCCTATGGCCCGTGTCGGCAAGATTCACATGCTGAACAATTACTTCAGCTGCACGACGGCGGGTAACTGCATCAACCCGCGAAAGAACTCAGAGTTCCTCATCGAGGGCAACTATTTCGAGAAGGGCGTGAAGAAATACTACAGTCAGAGTGGTGCTAAGGCCGTGACATGGAAATCGGATAATTACATCGCTGAGGCGAGCAGTCTGCCTGCATCCACCGGTGCAGAGGTTACAATGCCATACACCTATACCGTCGCTCCTTATGGTGACGTGCCGGAAGTGGTCAAAGAGAAAGCTGGCGCCACTATCTTCACGGATGTTTCTACAGACATGAGTTTCTCTGGTCGTATCTCCGAAAGTTCCAGTAGCTTACCCTTCTATTCTCTCAGCGGTCAGCGCGTGAACGACAGCTATCGCGGCATTGTGATTCAGAATGGGAAGAAACTGATCAGGCGTTAATGACTCGTCAGGGGCAGATAATTGTCTTAATGAAAAACTTGTCCTTTTTCTTGCTCGTTTCAGAAATCTTTCGTAACTTTGCATCTTGATTAGGTGAAATGTAATTAAGTCACAAAATAATGAGAAGATTATCTTTATTTGTACTTGCGCTCATCATGGCCTTGTCGTCATTCTCGCTTGGCGTCAGCTTGTCGTATGATGCGAACCCCTTTGCCGACGACGAGACAGAGGTTGCCGAAGGCACCGAAGAGGAGGGCGAAGAGGAAGAAAAAGAACCAGTAGAGAACTTTACCGTCGAGGGTGTCATGTATCACGTGACGGCTGAGGACGTGGTAGAGGTTGAGGGTGCTGAAGCAGATGCCACCAGCATCGTCATCCCCAAGGAAGTGGAGTATGAGGAGGTAACCTATAAGGTGACCACCATCATCGAGAAGGCTTTCTCGAAGAATGTGACGCTGGCTAAGGTTGAAGTGTCCGAAGGCGTAGAGAAGATTGGTGACTCTGCCTTCGAGAGTTGCTCGAGGCTGGAGTCCGTCATTATTCCGAAGTCGGTGAAGGAACTGGGACAATCGCTCTTCTCGGGATGCGACCGACTGGCTAAGGTTGAGATTGGCTGTGACGTGAAGGAGATAGACAAGAATCTCTTCTCGAACTGCACGGGTCTCGAGACGCTGGAGCTGAAAGGCGACATCGGCAAGATTGCCGAGTCGGTCTTTGAAGGTCATAAGAAACTGAAGTCGGTCACATTTGAAGGTAATATCGACGAGATTGGCAAGAATGCCTTTAAGGACTGTATCAGTCTGGATACGTTCGATCTCAACCAGAGGAAGACGGTGAAGAAGATGGGTGAGTCGGCCTTTGAAGGCTGTACAAGCCTGAAGAAATTCTTCATCCCCGGCAGTGTGGAGGTGATTGAGAAGTCGACCTTCAAGGGCTGCGAGAAGTTAGTTGATCTCGAGATTGAGACAGGCGTGAAGGAGATCGGCGAGTCGGCCTTCGAAGGCTGTAGCAGTCTGGAAAAGGTGACCATTCCCAGTACGGTGAAGCGGGTGGGTGAGATGGCCTTTAAGGACTGTGCCAAGCTGACCACCGTCGAACTGGATGAGGGCGTCGAGGAAATCGGTGACTCGGCCTTCGTGGGCTGTGGTGAGTTGAAGATGGTGACCATCCCTGCCTCGGTGAAGGAAATCGGAGAGTCGGTCTTTGAGGGCAGTAGCCTGGAGGAGCTGACCATCCCCGCCTCGATGAAGGTGATCAAGACTTCGGCCTTCAAGAACAGTGAAAAGTTGAAGAAGGTGAAGATGGAAGACGGCGTCGAGGAGATTGGCGACTCGGCTTTCGTGGGTTGTATCGGCCTGGGGGAGTTGGAGTTCTCTCAGACGCTGAAGAAGATTGGTGAGTCGGCCTTTAGCGGCTGTAACGCCCTGACGGAGATTGTCATACCCGACAAGGTGGAGGAAATTGGAGAAGCCGCCTTTAAGGATTGTGAGAAAGTGGATTCGTTGCAGCTTGGCGAGAGTCTGGCGAAGATCGGAGAGTCGGCTTTCGAGGGCTGTAAGGTGCTGCCGTCGGTGATTCTGCCAGAGGGTCTTACCTCGATAGAGAAGGCTGCCTTTAAGGACTGCGACAGTCTGAAATGGGTGCAGGTGGAGTTCAAGGAACCGTTCGACATAGAACTCAGCGTGTTTGAGGGTATTCATCAGGAGTCGGTTCTGAAGGTGCCCAAGGGCTCGAGGGCTGCGTTTATGATGAAGGACGGCTGGGCCGAGCACTTTGCAAAGATTGTCGGTGGCGAATATAAGGTGACGATTGTCGCCACGGGTGACGGTGAAGCCATTTGCAAACAAGACTCGCTGTTGCCTGCACCTGTCGACTCTCTGCTGAGCGACACCCTGTTAGTCAGGAGTGAATCGATGGAGCTGACCTTCATGGAGGGCGACTCCGTGATGGTGGCTTTCATGTCGGACAAGGGTTATCAGATCATGGACGTGACAGTGAACGACATGGTCATCACGGATAGTCTGTTTGCCGATATCTATGCTGCCGACACGCTCACTACTGAAAAGCCCAGGTTTGGTGAATATACCATCGCCTATCTTGATCAGGACTTTACGGTGGCCGTGGCCTATGAGCGGATTCACTATCGACTGGTTGTAACAGCTATCGGTAAGGGTCGTGTCATCTTCCAGGACGAGGCTGTGGAAGACACTACCGCCACCTTCAGAATAGAGGACGGACTGGATGCCTTCATCACTTTCAGTCCTGAAGATAAATGGCGTATAAAGAGTGTCACCGTCGACAGTCTCGATATCACGTCGGAACTGGGAAAATACCAGTATTCTATCAAGAACATCAAGAAGAATACGACGCTGGTGGCCGAATATGAGGAGATACCTATCAACAAGTTTATCCTGACGGTGTACGTGTCGGGGCAGGGTGAGGTAGCCGTTGACGACCAGACCGTCATTCGTGATGATTCGTGGTCGGCCTTCTTCAATGAAGACACGACGGCAGTGCTCACCTTCAGGCCAGATACAGGCTATGAGACGAAGTATCTGAGAGTGAATGGAACAGATGTGACGACGGCTATTGCCGACAATCAGTATACTATCAGCGGCATCCGTGCAGACATCAATGTGAACGTGTCGTTCGCTGCTGTGGATATGAACTTTGAAAAGGATGGTATCAGCTATCAGGTGTCATCGTTTACCGATCGCCAGGTCACCATCACCTCCGCAGACCAGACCACTCGTGTGATGGAGGTGCCAGCTACCGTGTCGTACATGGATAACAACTGGCAAGTGGCAGGCATTAAGGAAAACGCGCTGTCGAATTGTACAGACCTGACTGCCGTGATCTGGAACCCATCGGTACCGTTCAAGGCCATCGTCGACAACCCGAACTTCCTGCTCTATGTGAGCAATGCAAAGTATGTAGCCTGGGCAGACCAGAACGCCGTGGTGGACGGTAAGGCTCAGACCATCACCCTGACCGACGCCAAGAGTGGAAATGACTTCTATTGTCCGCGTGCCTTCACGGCAGAGAAGATTTCATACACCCACACCTATTCGATGGAGACAGGCATCACTGAGGCTAAGGGATGGGAGACCATCGCCCTGCCATACGATGTGCAGACGATCAGCCACTCCAGTGCCGGCAAGATTATCCCCTTTAAGTCGTGGACCGCAGAGAGCGAGGAGAAGCCTTTCTGGCTCTATGAACTGAGCTCTGGTGGCTATCAGGAGGCTGAAGGCATCAAGGCCAATACACCTTATTTAATAAGTATGCCGAACAACAGCCTGTATCTGAATGAATACAGGATTGTCGGAAAGATCACCTTCGCGTCGGAGAATGTGGAAGTCAAGGCTTCCAACGACCTGCGCAGTGTCAAATATAGCGACAGGACCTTCGTGCCTAACTTCAGCAACCAGAGTGACGAGTCGATTCTGGCGTTGAACGTGAATAACGACATTGTGACGTACTCGGCGGCAGATAAAGGCAGTCAGTTCGTGAAAGGACTGCGGGCGGTGCATCCCTTCGAGGCTTATATGACGACGACCTCGAACACCCGTGCAATCAATGTGCTGGATGGTATGACTACCAGCATCAAGGCCGTGAACCGCATGACTGACGAGACGGCTCAGGCAGTCAACGTCTATGACGTGCGGGGTGTACTCGTCAAGCGCTACGCCTCGGTGACGGAACTCGGTAATGGACTGAAGCCCGGCGTCTATGTGGTGCAGGGAAAGAAAATGATCATTAAATAGGAAAGGAGGTCAGTATGAATCGCATGATGAAGAAAACAACGCTATATTTGTTTATGATGGTGGCCTTCATGGCCTGTGGTGGTGGCGATGATGAAGACGATAACGTCAAGAAGCCTGATTATATCGCCGCTAATGAAGAGTTGGAGATGCCAGATGCCAACGAGACCACCCTGTCCATCAAAGCCAACTGTAAATGGACACTCTACCCAGAAGTTGACTGGCTGTCTGTTGATCCCGCCTCGGGAGAGAACAACGGCAAGGTGACGATCACTGCCAGCCCGAACAAGACTGGCGCGAGAAGGTCGGGCACTATCTATATGAGGAATGAGGCGGGTACGCTGGAGAACAAGGTGGTCGTCAGTCAGAAGGCTGCACCTGAGAACAGCTTTGTACCAGAGCCGGGTGAGAATCCTCTGCCGGGATAGTTTGTGTATGAGTTTAACGTTTTGAGTATATATTTATAAATTATGAAACAGACCATATTAGTAACTGGTGGTACGGGCTTCATCGGAAGCCATACGACCGTAGAACTGCAGGAAGCAGGTTATGAGGTCGTCATCATCGACAACCTTTCAAATTCAAACGCCAACGTCGTCGACGGCATTGAGAAGATCACAGGCATCAGACCCGCATTTGAGAAAGTGGATTGCTGTGACTTGGAGGCCTTAGAGGGCGTGTTCAAGAAGTATCCGAAGATTGAGGGTATCATCCACTTCGCCGCCTCGAAGGCTGTGGGAGAGAGCGTGGAGAAGCCGTTGCTCTACTACCGTAACAACCTGACATCGCTCATCAACCTGTTGGAGTTGATGCCGAAGTACGATGTGAAGGGTATTATCTTCTCCTCGAGTTGTACCGTCTACGGTCAGCCCTCGCAGGAGAACCTGCCTGTCACGGAGAATGCTCCTATCCAGAAGGCCATGAGTCCCTATGGCAACACGAAGCAGATCAACGAGGAGATAATCCAGGACTATATCCACTCGGGCGCTCCCATCAAGAGCATCATCCTGAGATACTTCAATCCCATCGGTGCACACCCCTCTGCACTCATCGGCGAGTTGCCTAATGGCGTGCCCATGAACCTCATCCCCTTTGTGACGCAGACGGCTATGGGTATCCGTCAGCAGTTGAAGATCTTCGGCCACGACTATAACACGCCTGACAAGACCTGTATCCGCGACTATATCTATGTGGTGGATCTGGCCAAGGCTCATGTGAAGGCGATGGAGCGTGTGCTCGACCAGCCTGAGACGGATGCCGTAGAGGTGTTCAATATAGGAACGGGTAAGGGTCTCTCTACGCTGGAGGTTGTCGAAGGCTTCGAGAAGGCTACTGGCGTGAAGGTGAACTGGACTTACGCACCTCGTCGTGAGGGTGACATCGAACAGGTGTGGGGTAATGTCGACAAGGCTAACAAAGTGCTTGGCTGGAAGGCTGACACACCCACAGAGGAGGTTCTGAAGAGTGCCTGGAAGTGGCAAGTGAAACTTCGTGAGGAAGGTATACAATAAGAATGAAGCAAATCATCCCGCTCAATCGAGCGGGATGATTGTTTTAAAGGTGCCTTCGTCATTAAACTCATCGAGAGAGACGGGCTGACGGAAGAGACCGAAGAGCGATGAACCCGAGCCAGACATGGCTGCATAGACGGCCCCTAAGTCATAGAGCCGTTCCTTGATGGCCCCAATCTCAGGATGAAGTGCAAAGACGCTACGCTCGAAGTCGTTAGTCAGACGATCCCGCCAGGTCTCCACAGGCTGCATCACGATGTCCCGACAGTTGACGGTCGGATGCTGTGGGGTGATGAGAGAGAAGGCTTCTTTCGTGGAAACGGGAATGGCTGGACGGACCACAGCGAGATACCAACCACTGAGGTCGAGAGCAATAGGCTCCAGTCGTTCACCGATACCCTCTGCATAGCAGGGCTTGTTGAGAATGAAGAATGCACAATCGGCACCCAATCGGGCAGCGTAGTTGATCATCTGTTGGTCAGACAGTCCTAACTGGAACATCTGGTTCAGCAACGTAATCATAAAACCGCAGTCGCTGGAGCCTCCTCCCATGCCAGCTTGTGTGGGAATACCTTTATATAAGTGTGCGTGGATGCGGGGCAGGGCAGGGAAGTCCTGCTTCAACAGGTTATAGGCACGCACCACAAGATTCTTTTGTTCGTCGCCATCGATATGGATGTTTGTCACCTTCAGGTCACAGTCGAAGGCAGAAGGGAACTGGCTATCCATCTCGAACACTTCGAGGGCGTCGCAGATGGGTACGGGATAGAAGACGGTCTCTAAGTTGTGGTAACCGTCGGGACGGCGCTCCACGACATTAAGGCCGAGGTTGATCTTTGCGATCGGTCTTGTGAGCATGATTCTTCTTTTTTTGATTGTTCTTACTGCCATTACCCTTCGAGTGCCAACGGCCATGACGACGGGTGTTGGAACGTTTCTTCTCACGTTTGGTATAGACAGGAGCCTCGCCGAGACCTTCAGGCAGTGGTGTCTTCTCCACCTCCTTGCCGAGGAAATGCTCGATCTGCTGGAAACGATAGATGTCTGTGTCGCTGATGAAGGTGATGGCCTCGCCGTCACGGTCGGCACGGGCTGTACGACCAATACGGTGCACATAGTCTTCAGCATCGTGGGGCACATCATAATTGATGACAATACGAATGTCGTCGATGTCGATGCCACGGGCCACGATATCTGTGGCTACCAGTACGTCGGTCTGTCCGGACTTGAAACGATACATCACCTCGTCGCGCTCCTGTTGGGAGAGGTCGGAGTGCATCTGGTCGCAGTTGATATGCATCTGTTTCAGGCTGCGGGCAATCTCCTTTACCTTCTCTTTCTTGCCGGAGAAGATGATGACTCGCTTCAGGTCGCCTTGCTTGAAGATATGGTTGATGATCTTCAACTTCTGTGGGTCGTAGCAGACATACGCACTCTGATGGATCTTCTCCGCAGGCTTTGAAACGGCAATCTTCACCTCCACGGGATTATGGAGCAGGGTGACGGCCAACTCACGGATCTTCGGGGGCATGGTGGCTGAGAACATGATGCGCTGGCACGACTGCGGCAACTGTTGCACAATCTTCATAATGTCGTCGATGAATCCCATGTCGAGCATACGGTCGGCTTCATCGAGTACAAAGAAACTACAACGTGAGAGGTCGAGGTTACCGACTTTCAGGTGGCTGAGCAGACGTCCCGGCGTGGCGATGAGTACATCAGCGCCGAGGCGCATGCCGCGGAGTTCCTGTTCATAGCGACCACCGTCATTGCCGCCATAAACAGCCACCGACGACACACCGTCGAGATAATAGCCAAAGCCCTGCATGGCCTGATCGATCTGCTGGGCCAGTTCGCGGGTAGGGGACATGACGACACAGTTGATGGCGTCCTTGGGATAGTCGCCGTCGTCCAACTGCGAGAGGATAGGCAACAGATAGGCGGCCGTCTTACCCGTTCCCGTCTGTGCCACACCCAGCACGTCGTAACCATCAAGAATCTCGGGGATGCAACGTTCCTGGATAGGGGTCATCTCGTCGAAGCGCATGTCATAGAGCGCATCGAGAATATTATCATTGAGATATGTTTCTTCAAATTTCACTTTTAATCTTTTACCTTTTACATTTTACCTTTTTACCCTTTAATTGGGTGCTTGTTTGTAACAGAAGTATGCAATAATCGTATAGAGGATGTTCGGAATCCACGCTGCCAGTATCGGCGGAGTGTCGGCATTGATGGCAAAGGTGGAACTGATGGTCTGCAACAGGATGTAGGAGAACGACAGGGCCAGACCGATACCGAGATACAATCCCATGCCACCTTTACGCTTACGACTGGACAGACTGACCCCAATGACGGTCAGGATGAATGAGGCGAACGAAGTGGCAATGCGCTTATGATACTCCACCTCATACTGCACCACATTTGTTGAACCGCGCTCCGTCTGCTTGGAGATGTATTCTCGTAGTTCGTCGGAGGTGAGCGTCTCCTGCTGACCCTTTGAGTAGACCAGGTCCATCGGCTCCATCTGAATCAGGGTGTCGATGACAGAACCAGACTTGATCTCTTCGCGCAGTCCTTTCAGCGTACGGATCTTATAGTTCTGTGCCTTCCAGTGGAAACGGTCTTCGCTGATGGAGTCATAACGGATCGTCGAAGCGGTCATGTGGCTGACCAGTTTCTTATTCTCAAACTTGTCAAGCGAGAAGCCATAGCCAGTCTTCGTGTTGTTGTCGTACTGCTGGATATAGGCGATGACGCCGGGGCCCACCATCAACTGCACATTACTGGCAGAAGTGATTTTCTTGTTGTTCTTGTACTTTGACTCAAACTCCTGCCTGACCACCGTTCCGTGGGGAATGATATAGGCACCGAGGTAGAAGTTTACCAAGGCAATCATTGCTGCGGAGAGGAAGTAGGGCCTTAACAACCGCTTGAAACTCACGCCGGCTGCCAGCATCGCGATGATCTCCGAGTTACCTGCCAGTTTTGAGGTGAAGAAGATGACGGCGATGAACACGAACAGGGGCGAGAAGAGGTTGGAGAAGTAGGGCACGAAGTTGGCGTAGTAGTCGAAGACGATAGCCTTAAAGGGTGCGCCTAATGTCGTGAACTTCGACAAGTTCTCGTTGACATCGAAGACGATGGCAATGGAGATGATGAGGATGATAGAGTAAATATAGGTGCCGATGAACTTGGCGATAATATATCTGTCGAGTCGTGACAGCCATCGCCAGGGGTTCAGTCGACGCAGCCAACGGAAATTCTTCCGCAGGAGACGTCCCGTCTTACGGAACCATACTCTGATGTACTTACTCTTTCTCACCTTCGTTGTCCGAGTTGTTCTATCACCGTTCGTTTCCATTGTACGAAGTCGCCTGCAACGATATGCTGACGGGCATCAGTCACCAGCCTCAGGTAGAAAGCCAGGTTGTGAATCGATGCGATCTGCATGGCCAACAGTTCCTGAGCCTTGAAGAGGTGATGGAGATAGGCCTTCGAATGGAGACGGTCTATCTCACAGCCATCGGGATCGATGGGCGAGAAGTCGTCTTCCCATTTCTTGTTACGCATGTTCATCGTTCCCTCATAGGTGAACAGCATGGCGTTGCGCCCATTGCGAGTGGGCATCACACAGTCGAACATATCCACCCCGCGTTCGATGGCCTCGAGGATGTTCTGTGGGGTGCCGACACCCATCAGGTAGCGAGGCTTGTCCTTGGGCAGGATATCGTTGACGACCTCGATCATTTCGTACATGACCTCCGTAGGCTCTCCCACAGCCAGTCCGCCAATGGCATTACCGTCGGCCCCGAAGTCGGTCACGTGCTTGGCTGCCTCTCGACGGAGGTCCTTATATGTACAGCCCTGCACGATGGGGAAGAGACTCTGCTCGTAGCCATAGAGTGGCTCCGTCTCACGGAAACGCTTCATGCACCGTTCGAGCCAGCGCTGTGTCAGTCGCAGACTCTTCTCTGCATACTGGTAGTCGCTCTGTCCCGGGGGACACTCATCGAAGGCCATCATGATGTCCGCGCCGATGATGCGCTCCGTGTCCATCACGTTCTCTGGGGTGAAGATATGCTTTGAACCGTCGATATGACTGCGAAACTCACAGCCTTCCTCGCGGAGTTTACGGATACCTGTCAAGGAGAACACTTGGAAACCACCGCTGTCTGTCAGTATCGGACGATCCCATGTATTGAATTGATGCAGTCCGCCTGCCTTGCGGAGGATGTCGAGCCCCGGACGCAGATAGAGATGGTAGGTGTTACCAAGGATGATCTGCGCCTTCACCTGTTCCCGCAGTTCTGAGAAATGCACTCCCTTCACGCTGCCTGTCGTACCGACGGGCATGAAGATGGGCGTCTGAATAGGACCATGGGCGGTCTGTATCAAACCTGCTCTGGCATCACTGGCGGCATCTGTATGTTGAACCTCGAATGTCACGGGATTTACGATTTACGTTTGTCTCCTTCTTCCTCCGGGATCGTAAAGTCGAGCGGATGGTTGACAATCTCATGGGTGAGGGCAAAGTCCCATACGTCCTGTACGTTCTCCACATAGTGGAAGGTGACCCCCTTCAGATAGACATCGGGAATCTCGTTGATGTCCTTCTCATTCTCACGGCACATGACAATATCGGTGATGCCCGCCCGCTTGGCTGCCAGAATCTTCTCCTTGATACCTCCCACAGGGAGCACTTTGCCACGCAAGGTGATCTCACCTGTCATGGCTGTGTTCTTACGCACCTTACGCTGGGTGAGGGCCGAGGCGATAGAGGTGGCGATGGTGATGCCTGCCGACGGTCCATCCTTCGGTGTGGCGCCTTCCGGCACATGGATATGGATATTCCAATGGTCGAAGATGCGGTAGTCGATATTGAGTTTGTCGGCATGGGCCTTCACATACTCTAAGGCGAGGATGGCCGACTCTTTCATCACGTCGCCCAGATTACCGGTGAGCGTGAGTTTCGAGCCCTTGCCTTTGGAGAGCGACGTCTCGATGAAGAGTATCTCTCCGCCGACACTCGTCCAGGCCAGACCGGTGACAACACCTGCATAGTCATTGCCCTGATAGATATCCCGATAGAAGGGAGGCTTGCCCAAGAGGTCTTCAATCTCTGTCGGTGTGATCTTCTGATAGCCGATGTTGTCCTCCAACTGACGCTTATAGGCAATCTTGCGGAGGGCCTTGTCAATCTGCTTCTCTAACTGGCGCACACCACTCTCACGGGTATAGCGCTCGATAATCATCTCGATGGCCGCCTTATTGAATGTCGGCTTCAGAGTCCGTGTCTTCAGTCCGGTGTTCTCCAGTTCACGGGGTATCAAGTGTCGCTTTGCGATTTCGTACTTTTCCTCTGTAATATAGCCACTTACCTCAATCACCTCCATACGGTCGAGT
>CALAVE010000068.1 GCA_937892215.1 uncultured Porphyromonadaceae bacterium | reverse complement strand
TTTGTTGCTCAGGAACTTATAAAGATAGTTAAACGAAAGTGCTGCGGAATTTAGGTATTATATAAAACACCCCACTTTCCTCCCTCATTATAGAATGAGAAACCATCTTTACCATAGGCACAGATACTAAAAACTGCCAACTCACACAAAATTAAGAATTTCTTCATAAGACATATAGTATTGAGGGTACCAGTCCTATACCCATTGATATAGCGAAAACGTGGACTGACTTTGCCACGTCTTTAGTTGAGGTCGTAGGAAAACCCTTGATGCAGATGTGAGGAAAGCAGCCCACGCTATATGCGTGAGAACCGCTTTGCTAATCCTCGCATCTTGTTTGAAAGTTCCTACGTTTCAACTAAAAGCGAAAAGCAAAACGCTTCTGTATTATTTCTAAATGTCTGGATTGTTGTCAATCCGTTTACAAAAGTAGTAATTTTTCCGAACATGAGTGCAATATTCAGGAATAATTGCGAGAAACTGTGAATTTTAGAGTCGGTTGTAGAGTCGGTTTAGATGGATGTTTTTCTGTCCGTATCTCTATTCCCGTATTCCTCTATCCATTCTTTCATTTTCAACTTTAGTAATCGTTTGTCCGGTAGATATAGTTGATAAGCCGTCGCATACACATTGGCATCTTCGAGTAAGGTGAGTTCAACAAGAACATCGTCCTTTATGCGCATAAGTACCAAGTAATGAGACCACGACAGAGTGAAGTGCTGATTCGCTGCATCAATAAATTGAGGCATCACCTCAGTTGATAAGCCCTTAGGCAGATTATTTGCTGATGAAAGTGCGCTTTTTTCGGATTGAATTTGACAAACAGTGTCTGTCAAATTTCCATAGACCAAGTGAATTGACGCATATGGTGTAAATTCCTTGTTTTTTAGGCCAATAGAGTTTTGCGGATATAATTATCAAAGTAAATCTCTATGGTGCAGTCGGTTACTGCTTGCGGTAGAGGAAGCGGAAGTCGCGGGCGTCGGTGGGCTTGTCCAGCGCTACGGCTGCCCACGGTACCATGGTGTAACTGGTCTTCTCGCCGCGGTTCTCGCGATAGTAAATGATGATGGTATCGCCGTTTCGGCGCACGTCGGTAATGTTAAGGGCTGTCTCTCGGTTGGTCTCGGGCAGAACTATCGCCACCACAAACTGCTGCTTGAAGTTCACTTGGGTAGGCTGGCCGCCGTTGCCCATGTATGCGGCGTGGCCGAAGTAGTTGAAGAATTCTTCCTCGCTGTTGATGTAGAGGTGCTGCTCCTTGCTCACGTCCACGTAGTTGTTCACAAAGTAGTTGCGCAGTGTGGTGTAGTTGATTTCAAGCGAGTTGGCCTCCAGTTCCTTTGTGGGGTTGCACGCTGTGAGCACGGTGATAACTGCGGCTACGGCCATCATGATAAGTGCCTTTTTCATCATTGTTGTGGTTTTACGATATTGTTGTAGTAGTAATTGAGCACATCGCTTGCCGCCACGAACGACGACTGCTTGTTGTGCAGAATCATCTCCTGTTTTATCTCGAGCAGTCGCTCTATCTCCGGGTTGTTATAGAAATTGGAGCGCAGGTGCTCGTTGATGGTCTCGAACATCCAGTATTTCTCCTGCTCACGGCGTTTCTCCTCGAAGTAGCCCGACTTGTGCACGGCCTCGAAGTATTTGTCAATCATGGCCCACACCTTGTCGATGTTGATTTCGTAATAGCCTGAGTAGGTCATAACCTCGGGCGCCATGCCGCTGGGCGGCATGGGGTAGAGGTGAAGAGCGTTGCGGAACTGTGCCGCCGCCAGTTCGGCGCGTTCCTTGTTGTCGCCGTCGGCTTTGTTGATTACTATGCCGTCGGCCATTTCCATTATGCCGCGCTTTATGCCCTGCAGTTCATCGCCGGTTCCGGCAAGTTGTATGAGCAGGAAGTAGTCCACCATGGAGTGTACGGCTGTCTCGCTCTGTCCCACACCCACGGTTTCCACGAAGATAGTATCATATCCGGCTGCCTCGCAGAGCATTATGGTCTCGCGTGTCTTGCGGGCCACTCCGCCCAGTGAGCCGGCCGAGGGTGAAGGGCGTATGAAGGCGTTCTTCTGCACGGCCAGTTTCTCCATGCGTGTTTTGTCGCCCAGTATCGACCCCTTGGAGCGTTCGCTGCTGGGGTCAATGGCAAGTACGGCCAGTTTGGCGCCGTGGTTTATCACGTGCATGCCGAATGCGTCAATCGACGTGCTCTTGCCGGCTCCGGGCACTCCGGTGATGCCTATTCGCTTGGAGTTGCCGGTGAACGGCAGGCATTTCTCTATCACTTCCTGTGCCACCACCTGATGCTCAGGCTTGAGGCTTTCAACGAGTGTTACGGCCTGTCCCAGAATGGAGGTGTTGCCGGCGCGGATGCCTTCCACGTAGTCGTTCACGCTGAGGGTGGGGCGCTTGCGGCGGCGTAGGTATGGATTGACCATGGGTGGCTGTTCCACGCCCTGGTTTACTTGCAGACCGGCGTATTGCTCATCGTTCTCAGGGTGGTGCATACGCGTGAATTCGTCGTTGTGTAGCGAGTTGTTGTCCATTGTGGCGGTTATTTCTTTATCAGTCCCACGACTCTCACCGCCACGTTGTGGCTCTGTGGGTCGTTCGACAGTATGTTTATGCTGGTGTTTATCAGTTTGTCGCTGAATTTCTCCGGATTTACCGTGACCGTTACGGTTGCGGTCTTGCCGTGCTTGAGCGAGGTCTTGTTGCACTTCACGCTCACACCTCCCTCGGGGCACGTCAGGCGGCGCAACTCCAGTTTGTTTTTCCCGGTGTTCTTCACCTTGAACGTGAGGCTCACCGGCTTGTCGCCGTCTATTGTGTCGAAGTTGAGTCGCTCGGTGGATGTGAGTATCGTGGGGGCGTCTTCGCCGGCTTTTTTCCCGGCTTCGTCAAAGTCGTCCACCACCACGGCCATCAGTTCCAGCGTGTTTTCTCCGCTCACGGCCTCGTTATTGCTTATTCCGGTGGCGGCAACGTTTATCTTGTGCGAGTTAAGTCCCCACTCCGGTTCGTATTTCGAGTCGTAGAAAATGGTCACCGAGCCGCGTTCTCCCGGCATGATGGTGTCGGGCACGGCATGGGGGATGACGTTCTTTGAGTCGGTAGTTGCGGTGATGTGCATCGGGGCGGTTGAGGCGTTATAGGCCGTGACGTAAATCATCTTGGTGCGGCCGCGCACTATCTCGCCCACGGGGATTATCCCTGTCTCTAAGTGGATATCGCCAACTGACACCGGATATAACTCGCTCACCGTCAGGGGCGACGCTATCACCGTCCCCTTGATGCTGAGCACTGATTTCCGCGGCGAGCCGTTGGTATAAACAAACACGTCTTTCTCAAACTGCCCCGGGCGGGCCACTGCGCTGTAGGTGAGGCTCACCGAGGCTGTGTCGCCGGGCATGATAATGCCCCGGTCGTAGTCGCTGGCGGTGCATCCGCACGTGGGCTGCACGCGGGTTATCATCAGTGCTGAGTCGCCGGTGTTAACCAGCCTCATGCGGCAACTCACCTCGCGCTCCGTCTCGCGGAACGCCCCGAAGTCGTGCTCCGTTTCCAGCCATGTGGCCATACCCTGCCCAGTCGCGGTCAGCGGAAGTGCCAGCGCCACAATCACGCTGATAACTATGTGCCGTAGCGCGCTGCGCATCACTCGGTTTTGCCTTTAGGAATTGCCACGCCTTCGATGTGAAGCGTGGTGAAGCGCTCGCGCCCGTTGGTCTTCACCCTCACGCTCTTGCTGAATGCGCCCGGCCGTCCTATGGGGCTGTAAGTCACCTTAATCTTACCTTTCTTGCCCGGCTTGATGGGCTTAGTGGGGTATTCGGGGCGCGTGCAGCCGCACGAAGCCACGGCCTCCACTATGATAAGCGGCGCATTACCGGTGTTGACAAACTCAAACGTGTGGGTCACAGGACCTTTCGTTTCCAGAATCTGCCCGAAGTCGTGACTCTTCTCGGCGAATGTGGCCTGTGCATACTTATCCTCGGCGAAGCCTGCGATGGCCGCAACGAGCATAATGGTGAGCGTTAGTATCTTTTTCATTGTTGTTAAGATGTTTATCAGTTTCAGTTTTACTTTTTTCAGTGATGAATGCTATGATTCTTGAATGCTACAATTTTTTAATGATGCAAATTTAGTCAAAATCCGTGCGATTGACCAAACAAAGTGTGTTTTAATGCGATAAAAGTTCTTAAAATCCCCTTAAATCTTTTTAGATTTCCTCCTCTGCCTGCGTCCCCGGCAGGGTCCGGCGCCAGCCACCGTGTAACCGGCAGATTTATAGAGCACAAACCCCACCCTTGCCAAATCTAAACCACAACTTTAGATTTGCCCACCTCCTTGAAAATCTGCAATTTTTTCCTGTTATTTGTTTGAAGTTTGGGATAGTTTTGCTATATTTGCCAAAAATAAAGTACAACTTTAGATTTGGCAAGTAATCAACTAACATTATGTATAACAGAAAGATAGAGGATGAACTTTTGCGACTGAAGGGCTTATTTAGGGTGGTGACGGTAACAGGACCGCGCCAGTCGGGCAAAACCACGCTTGTGAAGCACGCTTTCCCCGACTACACCTACGTGAATCTTGAAGACGAGGTTGTGATTTCAGAACTGCAATTGAATCGAAAAGCATTTCTGGAACACCATTGCACCGGATTAATTATCGATGAAGTGCAACGTATGCCGGAGCTTATAAGCGCAGTGCAGGTAGTGGTGGATGAGACCCCCGGGGCCAGCGTGGTGCTGACAGGTAGCAACAACCTGCAGCTTATGCAACGTGTAACACAATCGCTTGCCGGACGAACGGCCGTGCTCACCTTGCTTCCTCTATCGATTGAAGAACTCACCGGGAACGACCGTTTGCTACCGTGTTTTAAACTGATGTATAACGGATTCTATCCCGCTGTATGGGCCCAAAATCTGCCGGCGCAAGACATGTATCGCCAGTACTTTAACACCTACATTCAGCGCGATATACGCCAAGTGCTTAACGTTAAAAATCTGGATGAATTCAGGAAATTTCTGGTGATTGCGGCTTCGCGAATAGGGACAGAATTCAACGCTCAAAGCATTTCCAACGAACTTGGTGTGTCGCTACCCACTGTGCTGGAATGGATGAATGTACTGGAGGCCACCTACGTGGCGTTCCGTCTGCGCCCGTTCTACCGTAACATAGGCAAGCGACTGATAAAGACTCCCAAGATCTACTTCTACGACGTGGGCCTAGTATGCTACTTGCTGGGTATTACCAAGCCGAGCCAACTCGAAACACATCCTCTGCGCGGACAAGTGTTCGAGAACATGGTGGTATGTGAATTTATTAAGTATCAATTCAATAGAGGACGCGACAACGACATCTACTTTTTCCGTGACCGCAGCCAGCGCGAAGTGGATATAGTGATTGACCGCGGCCTTGACGAGTTGCACGCGTTTGAAGTGAAATTAGCCTCAACCATTCACCCTGATTTCTACAACAACCTAAAATATTTCCGCAGTCTTTTTACCGACCAGACTCGCACCACACAAGTAATAAACACCGGTGCTTCAAGTGTTTACAACCCTGAAACCGGTCACATCAACTTTTGGGACATACCCACCACCCTCACCCGTATCGAGGAAACAACCCACTGAAAAAAATGACATAAAAAATTTTAGAGGGTAATTACAACCTTGGTTTGCTAAGGTTGCTTGCAATTTGGGTTGTGGAAGCCCTCATTTTAGAGGGTAATTACAACTAATTGTTCATGCTAACTCAGTTGTGCGGATGTCTCTTAGGTTGATAGAGCGTCCGTACATTTGCCATCACCATATCTCATTGGCAAATAATTTGTGACGCATTTGCGCACATCGGTGTTTATAGTCACCCATATCGCCATCCGCTGTCATTTGTGGTATGACTTCCGCGCTATCCACCTCACGTCAGCAACGCATTATCAATTATCGTTCGACGACTGATTTTTCAGCAACATGATACGCTATAATGGTTATTTTGTGGGGTAATTGCGGATAAATCGAAAAATTTTTCTTAAATTTGTGAAATCTCGGAAATGGAATTATCAACATCATTACATTCAAAACCCGGTGACTAAAAAACTCTAAAACTGAAATTCAAATTTGCTTATGCTGATTAAACGTTTATTGCTGATTTTGTGGGCCGTGGTGCCACTGCTCTCGGGAGCCGCCACGTTCGATGACTTTGCGGCCAACCCCTGTAAAAGCGGTGGCTGCCTCTATGCCTATCCATACCCGGCTCAGCCCCTGCCCGCACTCACCGCGGCCCCCGAGGGCTACGAGCCTTTCTACATCGACCACTACGGCCGTCACGGCAGCCGCTGGCTCATAGAACCGGGCGACTACGTGAAGCCGGTTCGCTTCCTTGAGCGGCTCGACAGTGCCAACCTGCTCACTCCGCTGGGCAAGCGCACTCTGGACGACCTGAAGGCTTGGCAACTGCAGTCCGACACGCGCCGGGGTGAACTAACCGATGTGGGCGCCGAGCAACATCAGGGCATTGCCCGACGCATGCTCCAGAACTTCCCGCAGGTGTTCCGCGGCCGCGACAAGGTGGTGCGTGCCCGTTCATCGGTGGTGATTCGTTGCATCCTCTCTATGCTCAACGAGACCTCCGTGCTGCAAGCCAGCAACCCCGCTCTGCGCATATTCACAGATGCCAGCCATGCCGACATGAAGGTGATAGCCAACGGCTCCGCGCAAGAAAAACTGGGCAAACTCAAGGCTGAGGCTCGCAAGCAAGTGCCGCCCGGACTCTATCCGGTGGACTGGCGTAAGTTCTCGCGGCAGTTAATGTTCGATAACGACGTGCTTACCGACAGCGAAAAGAGTTACCTCATGCACCTGCTGCGCCAGGTGGCCGTGTCGCTGCAGAACCACAAGACCGACTACTCGCTGTTCCAACTCTTCACCACCGAGGACCTCTTCCGAATGTGGGCCAACGATAACATTCAGCAGTACATAGCGTTCGGCAACTCACCGCACACTCGCAACATGGTGCCTTATCAGGAGGCGCACCTGCTGCGCGAAATGATTGCCACGGCCGACGACGTGATTGCCAACGGCGGGCGAGCGGCCGACCTGCGCTTCGGGCACGACGTGGTGCTGATTTCGCTGGCCACGCTCATGGAACTGGACAACTTCAACGTTAGCGTTGACGACTTCGCGCAGGTGGCCGAGGCATGGCGAAACTACGAGATTTTCCCCATGGCCTGCAACATCCAGATGGTGTTCTACCGCCCGGTTGCCGGCGGTCAGGACGACATCCTGGTGAAAGTGCTCATCAACGAGCACGAGGCACAGTTGCCGGTGGGGCACGACTCCGCCCCCTACTGCCGCTGGGCCGACCTGAAACGCTACTACGAGGAGAAACTGAGCCGAATGGATAACGAATACGAAAAACTATAAACCACAATGAAACGGATAATTGCAACTGTCACTCTGGGCCTTGCGCTGACCCTCGGCGCTAACGCCCAAACGTTCACCTACACTACCACCGCACGGCAGGATATCCGTGCCAACAAACTGATAAGCGCCAACAACTATCACGCTTATCCCGACCAAAACCTGCCAGAACTCACGCCCTCGCCCGAGGGCTACGAACCGTTCTTCATCGACCACTATGGCCGCCACGGTAGCCGCTGGCTCCACATGACCAAGATGTACGACGAGCCGCTGGCCGAACTGGAGAAGGCCGACGGCCTGGGCAAACTCACCAAGCGCGGACAGCAACTGCTGGAAACTTATCGCCTCATGAGCCGCCTCTCCAAGGGCCGTGAAGGCGACCTGAGCGATGTGGGCGCTGAGCAACACAAGGGAATCGGCCACCGAATGGCGCGAAACTTCCCCAGCGTGTTCCGTGGTGCGGCGCGTGTCGATGCCAAGTCCACGGTGGTGAACCGCTGCATCCTCTCCATGCAGAACGAGGTGGACCAACTCAAGGCGTTCAACCCCGGAATTGACCTCACCATCGACGCCAGCGAGCACGATATGTACTTCATGAACAACTGGCGCGACAAGGCCATCAATCCGCTGCGCAAGGAAGTGGCGCATTTGCACGGCGACTTCCTGGAGAAGCACGTGAACCCCGACAAGTTCCTGCGCCGCATTTTCGACGCCAAGTATGCCCGCGACAGCATCCGCGACAAGCGACACCTCATGCTCTGGATGTTCGACGGCATCGGCAACATGCAGAGCCACCACGCCTTCGACGGGATGGACGAGTGGGACATCTTCAGCGAGGACGAACTCTACGAATTGTGGCGATATAATAACGTTTACTGGTACCTTATCGACGGCGACGCACCCGCCAACCGGAACCGCATCGTCTATTTCAACGGCAACCTCCTGCGCGACTTTATCAAGGAGGCCGACAACGCCATTCTGAGCGGACGCAACGGTGCCGCACTGCGTTTCGGTCACGAATCGGTACTCATGCCGCTGGCTTGCCTCATGGGCCTAAATGGGGCCGACTATCAAACCTCCGATATGGAGACCTTGGACCGGTACTGGCGCTCCTACGACATCTTCCCCATGGCCTGCAACATCCAGATGGTGCTCTATCGGCCCGTGGGCGGTGCGCAGGGCGACATCCTGGTGAAGGTGCTGCTCAACGAGCGCGAGGCCACACTACCCATCACCACCGATATGTTCCCCTACTACAAGTGGGACGAACTCCGCACTTATTACATCAATAAGCTCAGCAACCAACCCGTGGTGAGTTTCGACCGTGACATGCAGTAAACCCTTTGTTCAACAAGCATAAACCATAATAATCTTATGAGACGAATCCTTCTGACATCATTAATGGTTGTGGCCGTTGCGGCTATGGCTCTGGCCGTGTCCCCGCGCGACGAGATCAGCGCTCTCTACACCCGCAGCGCCAGCAACCACTATAACTATCCCTATCCGGCTCAGCCTCTGCCGCATCTCACTGCGACACCGGCCGGCTACGAGGCGTTCCACATCGAACACTATGGCCGCCACGGCAGCCGCTGGTCCACTCGCATGAGTGCCTACACCAAGCCGGTGGAGGCTCTCAAGAAAGGCGAGCGCAACCACATGCTCACCGAACTCGGCAAGAAAGTGCTCTCCGAACTGCGCTTCGTGCGCGACGCCGCCCGGGGTAGGGTGGGCGAACTCAGCGACGTGGGTGCCGAGCAGCACCGAGGCATCGCCGAGCGTATGTATCGCAACTTCCCGGGTGTCTTTGCCGGTGACGCGGTGGTGGACGCGCGCTCCACAATAGTCATACGCTGCATCCTCTCCATGCTCAACGAGACGCAGACCTTGCAGGGGCTCAACCCCAAGTTGCGCATATCCACCGACGCTTCAATCCACGATATGCCTTACATGGGTTGGGGCTACGGTGAGGACACGCTCGCCAACCCGCTGCGCGCACGCATGAAACTCATCAGCGACAGCATCAAGCGGGCCAATATCGACGCGCGCCGTTTCGCACGCCAACTCTTCATCGACTCGGCTTTCGTGGCCGACAGTATCGATGCCAAGGCGCTGATGTCCGATATCTTCGACGTGGCCGGCGGAATTCAGGACCACCACATCTTCGACAACATGGACCTGTTCTATCTCTTCACGTCCGACGAAATCTACGAACTCTGGCGACTGAACAATATCTACTGGTACATCAACTGGGGACCCGCTCCGGCCAACGGTAGCCGACTGCCGTTCATTGAGCGCGACCTGTTCAAGAACATCATTGCCAGTGCCGACACGGCCATCGCCGGCGGTCACCGCGGAGCCAACTTGCGCTTCGGACACGAAACCTGCGTGCTTCCGCTGGCGTGCCTCATGGAACTGGACGACGTGAATCACCACACACTCGACCTGGACAACGTGCACAAGGCTTGGCAGAACTATAACATCTTCCCCATGGCCTGCAACATCCAGATGATTTTCTACCGCCCCGCCGGTGGAGCGCAGGGCGACATTCTGGTGAAAGTGCTGCTCAACGAGCACGAGGCGCGGCTGCCATTCACCTCCGATATGTTCCCATATTACAAGTGGGACCACATAAAACCCTACTACGTGGAGAAACTCAAGACCGTGGTGGACTGGAGCAAGTAGCCATTACCACACGGCCGGGCAGCACCGGTGCCCTCCGGTAGCGAAACAAGTGAGGCGATACCCTTAGAAACACAGGGTGTCGCCTCACGCGTTATCTCTTATCGCCGGCCCCGATGGCCGTTCTGGGCTTAGTGGCAGCCATCGCAACCCTCGCAGCCGCCGTGCTCGTCGTGATTGTGGTCGTGACCGCAGTGGTCATGGTCGCAACCGCATCCGCAGCGATGATGCTTCGGGTTCAGCTCCTCGGCCGTGGCCTCGCGCACGCCCAGCACCTTGCCCACGTATTTCACAGTCTCGCCGGCAAGTTGGTGATTGAAATCCACAGTCACCTTGTTGTCGGTGATGGCCTGGACAAATCCGTCCATGCGATGGCCTTCCTGCGTCTGCATCGGCACCACAGCGCCCACAAACACACGCTCGCTGTCAAACTCGCCGTCGATGGTGAACACCGACTTATCAATCTCTATCACCAGTTCCGGATTCACCTCGCCGAACGCCTCTGCCGGAGTGAGCGTGAACTCAAACTCTGCGCCCGGCTCCAAGCCCTCTATGCGGTGCATAAACGCCTCCAGCATACCCGGCTCCATGCCGAACACAAAGTTGTCGGGATGCTCAGCCGTAAACTTAAACACGCTCGCGTCGCCGTCGGCACCGGTAGTGAATATCTCATAAGCAAGGCTCACATATTTTCCGAATTGAATCTTTTCCATGTCTGTCTCAGTAGTTTTGTATTTCAGTTAATATTCGTCTTTGAATTCGTATCAGTCTTTGAGTAACTATCAGTCTTTGAGTTAGTATCAGTACTTGTCTTTGTATTTGAGTTAGTATCTGTACCTGTCTTTGTATTTGAGTCAGTATCAGTACTCGTATCTGTTCTGAGTTTGTAATCGTATTTAATTTTGTCTGTCTTTGAGCAACTATCAGTGTTTGTTTTACTAAATATCACTCATTTTCAGCGCAAAGTTAGCAATAATTCTCGTATCCCACAAATCCCAATCCGCCATCATCCCCAACCACACGACCTCGGCACCGCACCGTAGGCCGGTGGTACGTCCGCTCCCGCATGGCCCCACTAATTTCTGTTGTTTCCCGTTGTTTTTGTTGTGTTATGCCCCTTTATCACGCCTCAGACCGGACATTTTTTCAAAAAAATGAAAGATTTTTCCGTTTTCCTTTGCACGTTTCACTTTTTTGCGTAACTTTGCACCGCAATTCACAAATGCCCAAGTGGCGGAATTGGTAGACGCGCACGTTTCAGGTGCGTGTGCCGCGAGGCGTGAAGGTTCGAGTCCTTTCTTGGGCACTAACAGGCCGGTTATCAAGCGATAGCCGGTCTGTTGCTTTAACCGCTATCCGTTATCGCCCCTTGCTCCGCTATCCCCCGTAAGGGCGTGGCGCCGTTGGCTATAAGCCCTATAAGTCCCATAACCCCTATCGCCATGTTCCCACGTGGTGTTGCACAAAAATAATCCGCGGTAATTATCTCGCCTTCGCTCAATGAGCACTTTGTGGCTCGCGTTAATTTGCGGTTGTAATCCAATCTGGCGTGAAATCGGCGGTTTAACCCGATTCGGTCAGTAGGATTTATGCCAGAGCAGATTTTATTTTGAGAAGGTTGCGAAGAGATTGTCGAAGGCATAGCGGGCTATGGTGAGACAATTTCTGAAGCAAGATGCCGAAAGAAAACTGTTATGGCATAAATAGACATTCTAAAACCGCCTTCTGTCGGCCTAATGACCGATTCGGGTTAAATTCCTCTCCGCCCAGGAAATAACATTGCCGTGGCCCTGCACAATGGGTCGCGGCAATGTTCGTTATTCTCTTGTGCCTCACGGCGATGCACCGTGTGCAGGCTGTCAGTCTTACTTCTTGGCGTCCTTCGCCACGTAGTTCATGCGCACCTTCTCAAAGCTCAGATCTCCGTCCGTGCTCACCCTCACGCGCACCAGATAGTCGCCGGGATTGGGACTGTTGCGCTCGCTCATCGAGTCCAGTGTCAAGAAGTACACCGCGTTATACTCGCGCTCGTCCCATGCGTGTACATGGCCGCAGAACACAATCGAGGCATCCCACTTGTCGAATTGCTTTAGCAGAAAGTAGGTCTCCTCGCGTGGGAACGTGGAGGCAAACTGCCACGACGACGGGCGGAAGATGTTGGTGTGGCTGAAGACGAACGTATGGCGGTAGTACATGCCATCTCCATCGAGAAGTCCCTTCTCTATCAGCTCCACTTGCTTCTTGCCCAGGGTGCCACTGGCCGTGTCCAGGAAGATGAAGTGGTCGCGAATCTCCTGCCCAAGTTCATCATAGCCCAGAATCACGTCAAACTCGTAGAACGACGAGTTGAAGATATTGCTCCACAAAGCCCACCCGTTGTGGGTCAGGTCGTGGTTGCCCACCACCGGGTAGAACGGGAATTTAATCACGTCATATTCGTACCCGATTTTGTCGTCGGGGTCGTCCTTGCGCTGCCAGCGACCCAAGTCATTCCGCGTGTAATACTTGTTTACGTAGCGCATTTTCGCCTCCTGAATCAGCGAGTCGAGCCGTATGTAGTACTCGGCTTTGGTGTCGGCTATATCACCCAGGTGGCAGTACATCAGGTCGTTGTTCTCCAAGCCTATGGCAAACATCTCGTCCATGCGGCCCGGGTCGGTGGTCAGGTGGCTGTCGCCACCCACAAGGAAGGTGTAGTCGTTGTCGCCCACTATGATGTCGTTGGCCCCGCCGTCCATCAGATATTGCCTGTAGTACAATTCCGACATCTCCACGCGGTCCTCCACGCCGGTGCCCGCCATAAGCACTCCCTGAGGACTTACCTTCTCACACGACGTCTGTGTCATCGCCACTGCCACAAGTGCGGCTATCAGTATATATTTCGCTTTCATCACGATTTACATTTTATATCTCAAACCTATTTTCATCGATGTCTCATACTTACTCGCAAGCTGGCTGATACTGCCGGCCGGACGCACGTTCAGCTCGCCGAACAGTGTCCAGGGCTCTTTCACGCGGGCGTGCCACCGCAGACCCCAGTTGATGTTCCAGTTCTCATAGTAGAACTGGTCATAGTTGCGGATAAAGAGGCCCAGGTTCCACGGATTATTGCGGTGCCTGATGTTGACTCCGAACCCGAAGGTGAACGTCAGCGGCTCGGTGTAGCCCCAGCCCTTGCCCCACACATGACTGTGATAGTGGATAATCGACTCGCCTATGCGGATGTCCACGTAGGCGCTTTCCCATGTGGCCGACAGGTTGTAGGCTTGCTCATGGAAGCCGAACTTGCCGTAGTAGTTATACATGATTTTTCCGGTAAAATAGATGTTTCCATACTTCACCGGAAGGCGGTAACCGCCCGTAGCGTCAATCGAGAAGAGTTTCTTGCCGAACTGCATCTGTGCGTCTCCGCCCAGAAACCAGCGCGGGGTGAAGTGCCTCACGTAAGTGCCCGATAGGCCTCCGAATCCGCCGGTAACCACATTCGAGCCACCCATCACGTAGCCCGAAATCACGTTCTTGTGCTCACCGTCGTAGAAGCGTTCACCGCTATATCCCTGCGCTGAGACGCTCACGCTTACCGGCAGTAGCATGAACAGTAAACTCATGAATGTGATAATCTTTTTCATTGTATCCGAAAATTTAGTTCAATTTGGTGTAAAATCTCCGCAAATTTAGTATAATTTGCATTTTTTTGCAATAATTGTAAATTATTTTTGCGAAAATGTAACATGTTTCATGTTGAGTGAATTTCTGAATCGCACTGCAAAATTACTACATCTGTCGCCGTTTGTCAATGCCATTTTCTGCAATTGTCCCGAGCCTCTGTCGGCGCGGCTTTTGCCGCCTTAGTGCCGCCGGTTACCGGTTGAGCATGGCACTCACTCGCGCCACTGCCTGAGCGAAACGGAGCACTTCTTCTTCGGTGTTGTAAACAGCAAAAGAAACTCGCACTGTTCCCTGCACTCCCAGGTGGGTCATCAGCGGCTGGGCGCAGTGGTGGCCGGTACGCACGGCGAACCCCAGTTTGTCCAGCAGCAGACCGGTGTCGTAGGCCGACGCCTGTCCCACCAGGAACGAAATCACCGCCCCCTTGCCGGCCGACGTGCCGAAGATGCGCATCCCGTCTATCTTCTCCAGTTCTGCGGTGGCAAGCGTGAGCAGCCCGTGCTCATACTCGGCCATCTGCTCCACCCCGAGGGCCTTCATGTAGTCTATCGCGGCTCCGAACGCGGCCACTCCCACAAAGTCGGGGGTGCCGGCCTCGAACTTGAACGGCAGTTCGGCAAACGTGGTCTTCTCAAAACTCACGTTGCCTATCATCTCGCCGCCGCCCTGATAAGGGGTCATCCGGCTCAGCCACTGCTTCTTGCCGTAGAGCACTCCCACTCCCGACGGCCCGTACATCTTGTGGCTGGAGAAGGCGTAGAAGTCGCAGTCCAGCGCCCGCACGTCCACACGCAGGTGGGGTGCCGCCTGTGCGCCGTCCACCAGCACCGGCACTCCGTGGCTGTGGGCTATCTCTATAATCCGGCGCACCGGGTTCACCGTGCCCAGCACGTTGCTCACGTGGGTCACGGCCACGAATCGGGTGTTCTCGGTGAACATGTCCTCGTAGGCGCTCATATTCAGGTCGCCGTTGGCATCGATTGGCACCACGCGCAGCCTGATGCGCTTGTGACGCTGAAGCAGTTGCCACGGCACTATGTTGGAATGGTGCTCCATCACCGTCAGTATTATCTCGTCACCGTTGGCAAACGTTTCGCCCATCGACGAGGCCACCAGGTTGATGCCCTCGGTAGTGCCGCGGGTAAATACCACCTCCTCGGTGCTCTCGGCGTTAATCCACTCTCGCACTTTCTCGCGGGTCTGCTCCACCATGTCGGTGGCCTCCAGCGACATGGTGTGCACGCCGCGGTGCACGTTGGCCTTGTGGCGGTAGTACATCTCGTTGATGGCCTCCACTACCTGCCGCGGTGTCTGCGACGTGGCGGCACTGTCCAGATACACCAGCGGATGCCCGCTGATCTCGCGCTTCAGAATGGGGTAGTCGGCCCGTATTTTGTCAATATCTAAACTCATATTGCTCCGTTTTTTTTCTGTCTCTATCTTCGGTTCGCTAACCGTTAAACTTGGAACATTCGCGGCACATGGCCTCACCACCCACGAAACGCCGCTCCACCAGGTGGTGAAGCCGGTCGCGCAGCACGTCCAGTCGCACACCGTCGGTCACATCGGCCACAAAGGCCTGCATCAGCAGCCTCCGTGCCTGTTCGCGCGGTATGCCGCGGGTCTGCATGTAGAACAGGGCCTCCTCGTCCAGTTGGCCCACCGTGGCTCCGTGCGAGCATTTCACGTCGTCGGTGTAAATCTCCAGTTGGGGCTTGGTGTGCATCTTGGCCTCCTTGCTGCCGCAGATGTTCTTGTTTCCTTGATATGCCTCCACCCGTGGGCAGCCGGGCTCCACCAGTATCTTGCCGGCAAATGCGCCCACGGCGTGGTCGTTGAGCACATACTTGAACATCTCGTCGCTCTTGCACCGCGGTGCCTTGTGCTCTATTCGCGTGTATGTGTCCACGTGCTGCCTCCCGCTGGCTATGGTCATACCCATCAGCCGGGTCTCGGCGCGCTCGCCCACCACGTCCATGAAGTAATTGTTGCGAGTGATGCCGTTAGTGAGCGTGATGCCGTCCACCAGCACGTTGCTGCCGGCTTCCTGGCGAACGTAGAGGTCGCTCACGCGGCTCGTCTGCTCGCTGCTCTCCTCCATGTGGTAGTAGTCCACCGTGGCTCCTTCGCGCGCCACTATCTCCACAACCTCGCTTACCAGATATTTCTCATCTCGGTTCTGTGTGTGGTCGCACACCAGCACTTTCACGCTCGAGCCGGGCTCGGCCACCACCAGCACGCGCCTTACGGCCATCATCGGCATCATTGCGTTCAGCACGTTCACTATCTGGATGGGCCTGTTCACCTGAACGCCTTCACCCACGTGTATCACCACGCCGTCTTGCGCCAGCATGGTGTTCAGCGCCGTGGTGGCGTTTTTCATGTTTGCCACGCTGCCGTAGTATCGGCCCAGCGCGGTATTGCGCTCATTCTCATGGGCTTCGGTGAAACTCTCCACCTGCACGCCTTCTTGCTCTCGCACGGTGGCTCCGCGCACAAACGTGTCGTTAATCAGGTAGAACACGTTCGTGCTCAGGTTGGGCACCTCGCACAAGAACCGCTGCCCGCCATCCCATTTCACGCGATTCACGTTCACTCCGTAGTCGGGCGCGAATATGGCATTGAGGTCGGTGGCCTCGTAGTCTTCCTCGCCCTTTCGCGCAAGGCGCATCGCCTCAATCTCTTTCCTCGCTTCTGCCCGCTTGGCTGCGGTCTCGGGCGCGGAAAGTCGCTCCAGAGTGTCGCGGTTGGCGTCGTAGAGGTCTATGTACTGTTGCAGAGCGTTCATCACTGTTTGTTTTCGGGGTTATCCACGATTTCCTTAATCCAGTCGTAGCCTTTTTCTTCCAGTTCCAACGCCAGTTCGGGACCGCCGCTCATCACTATGCGCCCCTTGTACAGCACGTGCACGTGGTCGGGCTTGATGTAGTCCAGCAGTCGCTGGTAGTGGGTTATCACTATGGTGGCATTCTCACGCGTCTTGAGGGCGTTCACGCCGCCGGCCACCACTCGCAAGGCATCTATGTCCAGCCCGCTGTCGGTCTCGTCTAGGATGCTCAGTCGTGGCTCCAGCATGGCCATCTGGAAAATCTCGTTTTTCTTCTTCTCACCACCAGAGAAACCTTCGTTCACGGCGCGCGAAGCGAGTTTGTTGTCCATCTGCACCACGGCGCGCTTCTCTCGCATCAGTTTCAGGAAGTCGCTGGCGCTGAGTGGCTCCAAGCCGTGGTACTTGCGTTTCTCGTTCAGTGCCGTGCGCATGAAGTTCACCATGCTCACGCCGGGTATCTCCACAGGGTACTGGAAACTGAGGAACAGCCCCTCGTGGGCGCGGTTCTCGGGCGACATGGCCAGCAGGTCTTTTCCGCACAAGGTGGCGCTGCCGCCGGTCACCGTGTACGCCGGATTGCCGGCGAGCACCGCGCTGAGCGTGCTCTTCCCCGAGCCGTTAGGGCCCATAATTGCGTGAACCTCACCGGCCTTGACCGTCAGGTCAATTCCTCGCAGTATCTCCTTGCCCTCTATCGTGGCGTGTAGGTCTCGTATCTCTAACATATCGTAAATCTATCTTAATTATCTGTTTACTAATCCTCTAACTGCTAATCCTCTAACTGCTAATCGCTAACTGCTAATCGCTACCCCACGCTGCCCTCAAGCGATACCGACAGAAGGCGCTGTGCCTCCACGGCAAACTCCATGGGCAGTTTCGACATCACTTCCTTGGCGTAGCCGTTCACTATCAGCCCCACGGCATCCTCCGTGGATATGCCGCGCTGGTTGCAGTAGAATATCTGTTCCTCGTTGATCTTCGACGTTGTGGCCTCATGTTCCACCACGCTGCTGTCGTTGCCCACCTCTATCACCGGGAACGTGTGTGCCCCACTGGTGTCGGACAGCAGCAGACTGTCGCACTGGGTATAGTTGCGGCATCCGGTGGCTTTGGGCACCACTTTCACCATGCCGCGGTAACTGTTCTGGCTGTGACCGGCCGAAATTCCCTTCGACACAATGGTGCTGCGTGTGTTCTTGCCTATGTGTATCATCTTGGTGCCGGTGTCGGCTTGCTGATAGTTGCGCGTGAGCGCCACGCTGTAGAATTCGCCCACCGAGTTGTCGCCGCGTAGGATGCAACTTGGATATTTCCAGGTGATGGCGCTTCCGGTCTCCACCTGCGTCCACGACAGTTTGGAACTGATACCGCGGCACAGTCCGCGCTTGGTCACAAGGTTGTAGATTCCGCCCTTGCCGTTCTTGTCGCCGGGGTACCAGTTCTGCACCGTGCTGTACTTCACCTCGGCGCGGTCCTCCACCACTATCTCCACTATGGCGGCGTGCAACTGGTTCTCGTCGCGCATAGGCGCTGTGCACCCCTCCAGATAAGACACGTAACTGTCGTCGTCGGCCACGATTAGTGTGCGCTCAAACTGGCCCGTCTGTGCCGCGTTGATGCGGAAATAAGACGACAGTTCCATGGGGCAGCGCACCCCCTTGGGTATATACACGAACGAGCCGTCGCTGAACACGGCCGAGTTGAGCGCGGCATAGAAATTGTCGGTGTAGGGCACCACGCTGCCCAGATGCTTGCGCACCAGGTCGGGATAGTCGCGAACGGCCTCGCTGATGGGGCAGAATATCACGCCCAGTTCGGCCAGTCGCTCCTTGTAACTGGTGTGTACGCTCACGCTGTCCATGATGGCGTCCACCGCCATGCCGCTCAGTGCCATGCGCTCCTCCAGAGGAACGCCCAGTTTGTCGAACGTGCGTTTCATCTCGGGGTCTATATCGGTGGCCTCGCTCTTCTTGCGCGGCGCGGCATAGTAACTTATGTCTTGGAAATCAATCTCGGGCATATCCAGATGTCCCCACTGCGGCGGTGTAAGCGTCTTCCAGTGCTCGTAGGCTTTCAGACGGAACTCCAGCAGCCATTCCGGCTCTCCCTTGAGTGCCGAAATCTTACGCACCACTTCCTCGTTGAGCCCTTTCTCCAGGATGGTGGTGTCCACATCGGTCACGAAGCCGTATTTGTACTCCTCGTGCGCCGCATCGTTGATTATCCGGTTACTGTCGTTATGCAATTCGTTCATAGTTCCTCGTTTTGTTTCTCTGCTGGACTCAGTTGCAGTGAGTCGCCAGGCAGTGCGTCAGAGCCAAGTATCCTTGGCATCAGGTTCAGCGTGGCCTCAAATGGCTTGTTGTCCAGTGCGTGGCGCGTGCTGAACACCTCGCTGTGCGGACTCACGGCCAGCCACAAGTTGAGCGCTATGCTCAGCCCGAACACCCACTTGAAGATGCACAGCGCCGCTCCACCCGCCTTGTCCAGTGGGCCAAAGTGCACGGCTTTCACCAGTCGCTTCACAAAGAATGCCGCCACGCGCACAGTGAGCGCCACCAGCAGAAACAGTACCGCCACTGCCACGGCGTGAACGGTGACTCCGCTCATGGGCCATTCCGCAGCCTTGGGATTGAGCGCCAGCAGGGCTTGCGTTGCAGTGTCGCCAAGCAGCACACACGCCGCCACACCCAGCGCAAAGGCCACAATAGTAGCCAACTGGCCTATCAGCCCCTTGCGGAAGCCTATCACCGCGCCAACCACTACTATCAGCAGAAGTATTGTGTCGATAAGTGTCATTGATGTCTGTGATTATTCTCTGAAAAATCCCACAAAATTACTCATTTATTCGCAATATAGAAAACCATGCCCGCTAATTCCACTTCAAAAATCCTCCCCGAGCGAGCCCAGACGCTTACTGCGCTATGCTCTTAGGCGTATCACGCCCACGTAGCACAGTAGCACCACGTTCATTATCAAAGCGTAGATAACTGCCGGTATCGCCACCACCTCGTTGGCCAGCACGAACGGGCTGGTGGCTATGGCAATGGCCTGAGCAGCGTTCTGCATCCCTATCTCTATTACTATGGTGCGCCGCTGGCGCTTGGCGAGTTGCGCCGCCTTGCCCAGCAGCACTCCCAGCCCCGATGCGAGCAGAATTAGAAGCAACGCCATCAGCCCCAGGCTGGTAATGTGGGCGCCTATGGTAACGTGATGCTGGATGAAGAAGATTCCGGCCAGCAGCATCAGCGAGGGAAATGCCAGGCGCGATAGCACACCGTCGGTCTTGGCGGCAACTCTCGGTGCCCACTTTCGTATGGCTATTCCCAGCAGTATGGGCAGTGCCATCAGCACCAGGTTTTGGATAATGAGGTTTCCCACAGGCAGGTGAATGCCCGAACTCTGCGCTCCGGTCATGCTCACCGCCGCGTCCATCACCACCGGCAGCGTGAATAGCGTGATTATGCTGCTCAGGGCGGTCATGGTCACGCTCAGTGCCACGTCCCCATTAGCCAGTTTGCTGAAGATGTTCGACGAACTGCCGCCGGGGCAGCACGCTATCAGCACCAGACCCAGGGCAAACTCGGGCCTGGGACGCATCAGCACCACAAGGATTACGGCCATCACGGGTAGCAGAATCAGTTGCCCGGCCAGCCCTACAATCACAGCCCGCGGCTCGCGTAGCAGGCGTGAAAAGTCGTCTCCGGTCAGGGTTAGCCCCAAGTCAAACATCAGCACCGACAATATCGGTATTACAAGCAGTATAGGATTCATACTCTCTCAAAGTTTCCGCAAAGTTACAAAAATACTTCCGCCCTGGAATATAGCCCGGTGCAAAAAATGAACAAGTTCTTTGTTTCTGCTCTCGTTTTTTCGTACCTTTGAGCCGCATTTAGGCTCTGAGCGTGAAGAAGTCGGTTATCATAAGGCTACTGATGTGCATCGTCGGGATGGCGATGCTCGGCGCGTGTGCCAATATCGGCTCGCCTGAGGGTGGCCCCCGCGACTATACGCCGCCGGCACTTCTGCGGGCCAACCCCATGCCCGGGGAACTGAATGTGAAGCGAAGTAGGGTGGAACTCCGCTTCGACGAGTATATCCAGTTGAAAGACCAGCAGAAGAAGGTGGTGGTGTCGCCAGTGCAGAAGGAAGCACCGGTGATTCGTACCGTGGGCAAGAAAATCACGGTGGAGTTCCGCGACACTATGAAGCCTAACACCACCTACGTGATAGATTTCACTAACGCCATCGAGGACAATAACGAGGGTAATGTGCTCGACGGTTTTTCCTACGCTTTCTCAACCGGAGACCACATCGACACTCTGCAGATTTCGGGCATTGTGCTCAGAGCCAAGGACTTGGAGCCTATGCAGCACGTGCTCGTGGGACTGCATACTAATCTGCACGACTCGGCTTTCAACAAAGTGCCGATGGAGCGCATCAGCCGCACCAACGACAAGGGTGAATTCACTATCCGCAACCTGAAGCCGGGACTTTACCACGTATTCGCTCTGAATGATGTGGACGGTGACTACAAGATGAACAATAGTGAGGATATGGCATTCAACGACCATGTGTACGAGCCATCGGCCCGCTTGTTCACTTCATCGGACACGATTTTCACCTTCGATAAGCGGGTGGACAGCGTTTACACCGCCACTCACACCGAGTTCCTGCCTAACGACGTGTTGCTCTCGTTTTTCAACGAAAACAAAAAGCCGCTCTACCTTGCCAAGACTCAACGTATCGACGACAAGAGGCTGTGGGTGAAGATGTCAACCGTCACCGATTCTCTGCCGCATCTTGCCATTCTTTCGCCTGCTGAGCATAGCGATGACTGGTGCCGGATTGAGCGCCGGCAGGGCAACGACTCTATAATCTACTGGCTCACCGACTCCGCCCTCATAAAAACCGACAGCATAAAGGTGGCACTCTCTTACCTTAAGACCGACTCGCTCGGTGGCCTGGTAGCCGCCACCGACACGCTTACTTTCGCACAGCGGAAGACTAACGCGCAAATCAAGGAGGCCGCTCAGAGAGTGAAGGAAGAGGAAAAATACCAGAAAGAACTGAAACAGGCACAGGAGCGCATCGCCAAGGCTAAGGCCGCAGGAAAAGAACCCACTCAGGACGACTTGGTGCTGCTTGAGGAAGACGTGCGGCACCGATTCGGTTTGCTGCCCAAACTCAACATTGAACTTGCGCCATCGTCGCTGGGTATAACCGACTCCATATCATTTACTACCGATGTGCCGATACTGGATATCGCTCCTACTGGGGTGCATCTGGAACTTGCCAAAGACACGCTTTGGATTCCACTAAGCAACGCGCCAATGCCGCAACTCGCCGACGAGTACGGCCTGCTGCGTTACACCGTGCCCTTGGCTCTCACTCCGGGCGCTAAATATCGCTTCTCCATCGACTCCATCGCGGCTCGCTCTGTTTATAACGGGCTGAATCACTCGGCAGTGTCGCGCGAATTTACCGTCAGGGGCCCCGAAGAGTACGCTAACCTGTTCTTTAATATTGTGGGCGTGCGCGACAGCGCTGTGGTGCAGCTGCTTAACAATAGCGATGGCGTGGTTCGCGAGGCTCCGGTGGTGGCCGGTGAGGCCGAACTGCTGAACGTGGAGCCGGGAACCTACTATGCCCGCCTATTCATCGACCGCAACGGTAACGGTATGTGGGACACCGGTGACTACTCTGAGCATCGCCAGCCCGAATATGTGTTCTACTACAACAAGAAACTGAATCTGCGCAAGAACTGGGACGTGGACGAAACATGGAATATCTACGCCGTGCCGCTCAACCTGCAGAAGCCCGACGACATTAAGAAGAACCGCCCCGAAAAGAAAAAGAACAGCCTGGAACCTGAGAAAAAGAAGAAACCGGGAGAAGAGGATGAAGATGAGGATGAATTCAATTCCAAGGGATTCGGAAGGGGTGTCTATAGCGGTGACAAATACAGCGATTACCGCAATAGCAAGTAACCTGTCTTCTTACTCGCACCATGCCGGTGTGGCCTAAGCCTGTATCAGTCAAAATCAGAGTCGCAAATTTTAGTTTTTCAACCCTGAGCCACAATTTTGTGACCTCCTTAGTTTTGATTGTTCACGGAAAATTGCTACCTTTGCGTGTTTGAAAAGCGTAAAAGGTTCTCCGCTTTGGTGTAAATGCTTGTAAACCAATTATTAGTGTGCTGCGCCAATCCTCGGTGGAGTGCTTTTTGGGCTCTAAACGAAACTGATAAATCAAAACAAAAAATTAATTCATAATGGCAGCATTAGAGAAAATCAGAAAAAGAGCGGTCATCTTGACCATCGTAATCGGACTTGCATTGCTTGCGTTCATCATCGAGGATGGCGTGCAGGCCTCTCGTTCGTTCTTTAACGACAACACCGCAGCCAAGGTTGGTGGTGAGAAGATCGACATCATGGAGTATCAGAAGCGCGTTCAGAAACTTTCGGCTATGGACCAGAACAACCCCAATAAGGTTGACCAGGCCCTGCGTCAGCAAGACGTTCTGGACGCCATGATATTTGAAAAACTTCTTGAACAGGAGTATGAGAAAGTTGGTATTGAAGTGAGCGACAGCGAATTGTCGGAGGCTCTGACAGGCAAGAACGCTATGCCGGCAGCGCAGCAGTTTGCTCAGCAGATTGGCGCTGAAAGCGCAGCTCAGGCCTACGACCTGATCTTCAACCCGACTAATTACGGCGTGCAACCCGAGCAGGTGGTGGAACTCCGCAGCAAGTGGAACGAAATGCAGGAAGACGTTGTAAAGCAACTCAAGATGCAGAAACTTTATGCTCTGGTTGTTGGCTCTATCCAGCCTAACGATTTGGACCGCAAGCAAATTAAGGAGGACAATAACCTTACCGCTACTGTCAACTTTGTGAAGAAGGACTACACTTCTCTCGAGGACGACAAGTATCCCGTTAGCGCAGCCGAGCTTACTAAGGCCTATGAGGCTGAGAAACCGTTCTTCAAGCTCACTGAGCCCGTTCGTCACATTCACTACATCGCTGTGACTGTGGCTCCGAGCGAGAATGACCTCGCTGCTGCCAACAAGATTGTGGAAAAGGCTTACGCCTCTCTGCAGACTTATCCGGGCATCGACTCCGTACGCCTTATGAGCGACATCCGCGTGGATACCGCTCTGGTGAACCTCTCGCAAATCAACGACAAGGATATAAAGGACTTCGTGGCCGGAGCGTCGGTTGGTGCCGTTTACAAGGCTGAACCGCGCAACAACAACTATCAGATGGTGAAACTGCTGGGCACTCGCATGTCGCTCGACTCGGTTAACATCCAGGCTGTGGTTGTGCAGGGCGACAAAAAACTGCAGGATTCTGTCCTCACTCAGCTCAACTCCGGTGTGGCCGGCGCTGATATCGCAAAGAAGAACAAGAACGTACGCGCCGACGAGGCTATGTGGCAGACGGTGGCTACCGCTCCCGATTCGCTCAAGGCTAAAATCGCCGCTGCCGGTGCCGAGTACTTCGCTCTCACTTCCAGCCCGCAAGGTGCTTACCTGTGCAAGGTCGTGGAGAAGAAGGCTCCCAAGATGTTCTACACCATCGCCGATGTCACTTATCAGGCTTATCCCAGCCAGACTACTATCACCGGCCTGACCGACAAACTGCAGCAGTTCCTTAACGAGAACAAGACCAGCGCCGACTTCGCAAAGAACGCGCAGAAGGCCGGATATCAGGCTATCGAGGCTGAGGTTACTCCCAGCACTCCGCAAATCGGTTTCAACCCACAGTTCGGTGGCGGTATCGCCGACACTCGCAAGGCCATCAAGTGGGCATTCGACTCCAAGGCTGGTGCCGTTTCGCCTCTCTTTGCCGACAATAAGGATATGCTCATAGCAGTGGCTCTGGATGCCGCTTACGACGGTGACTACTACCCCGTGGACTATCCCGCAATCAAGACTTACCTCACTGGCAAGGTTCGTGCCGCCAAGAAGGGCGACGCCCTCATGGCTCAGTACGATGGCAAGGCTAAGGACCTCGCCGGTTATGCCAAGTTGATGGGCACTAACGTCGATACCACTCAGGTGGTGTTCGGACAGGGTAGCGCCGCTAAGATTGATATGTCGGAGGTGGGACTTGTAGGCCGCATGGCTGCTGCCAAGAAGGGAGCGTTCAGTGGCCTCTACAAGGGCAACAGCGCCGTTTACGCTTATCAGGTTGTGAACGTTGAGGAGAACAAGCGCGAGCAGACTAAGGAGGAACTCGACCGTCAGTTCGCTCAGAGCCGCGGCCAGTATGTGATAGGCCAGCAGGACGCTTTCATGCGCATCCTCAGCAATGCCGCAGGGGTGAAGAAGAACCTCATCAAGTTCTATTGATAATCTCATATCCTCCATCTTGAGGATATAATGATATTACCGCGGGGGAGTCCACAGTTTCGTGAACTCTCCCGCTTTTTTGCTCCAAAAGTTGGAAATCCGTCGGAAAAAGGTTATTTTTGCATAAATATGGAGGACGAGTGTTTTGTCCTCTCTCTTAAATGTTGTATAAAATGAAGAAAAAGAAGATATTAGCTTTAACTTGCGCCGCAATGTGCGGTTTCGCCTCGGCGCAGGTGACCGTTAACGACGGTGCCGCGCAGGGGTATCTGGAGCGTGGCAGGCTCATGTATGAGTCGCAAAACTATGTGGGTGCCATCGACCAGTTAAGCGAGATGCTCACGTTGCCGCATACCGACCGGATGCGGGAGGATGCCGAGTACTATATCGCGCTCAGCAAGTTTGAGCGTGGCGACCGCGAACTGGGCCTCGAGGCGCTCAGCCAGTGGATAACGAATAACCCCACGTCGCCGCGCCAGCCGGAGGCGATGCTCAAGGTGGGTGACTATTATTTCTACCGCGGAGACTATGCCGACTGCTACGACGACGCACTGCGGGCCTACGAGGAAGTGCGCCCCAACGCGCTCAGCGCCGACGCCGCTGAAGACCTGAAATATCGCATGGCTTATTGCCAGTTGCGCCTTGGCCGATACAACCGGGCGCGCCAAATCTATTCCGGCTTGGCTAATACTAAGCGTTATGCCGATGCCACCAAGTTCTACGACGCCTATATCGACTATGCCAACGGTAACTACGACGCCGCTAAGCAAAGTTTCGAGAAACTTCAGAACCGTAGCAGCGAACTGGGCTACCAGTCGCAGTACTACATCTGTCAGATAGAGTTCGTGAAGAAGAACTATGATAAGGTGATTTCGCTGGGCAAGGGTCTGATTCGCGACAATGCCAACGACTATTTCACCGCCGAAATGAACCGCCTTGTGGGCGAGAGCTACTACCAGCAGGGCGACGACGCGCTGGCCGACACCTATCTGAGAAAATACCTTGCGGTCAACGAGGGCGCGCCCATGAGGACTGCCACCTACGCACTGGGAGTGATTGACTTCCGCAAGAACGACTTCGCCTCTGCCATCGAGAGGATGAACAGTATCATCGGCGTGGACGACGCTCTCTCGCAGAGTGCCTACCTCTATCTGGGACAGAGCCGCATGAAACTGGGCGACATGAACTCGGCTGCCATCGCTTTTGAGAAAGCGGCGAACATGGATCACGACGCCGGTATCAAAGAAGTGGCCTTCTACAATTACGCCGTGAGCCAGAGCCAAGGCGGACGCACTCCGTTCGACCGCTCAATAGATATGCTGGAAACGTTCCTCAACAATTATCCGCGCTCGGAGTATGCGCCGCGCGTGGAAGATTACCTGGTGGATGCTTACATGACCACCACCGACCACGACAAGGCGCTGGCCAGCATCGAGCGAATCAAGAATCCCAGCAAGCGGGTGCTGCAGGCTAAGCAGGATGTGCTCTACAACCTGGGCGTTAAGGCCATTAAGAACGACAATACAGATGCAGCCAAGAACTACCTCAAGCAGGCTGTGGCTCTGGGAGCGCTCAATAAGAAAACTCTCGCCGAGAGTCAGCTGTGGCTGGGCGAGGCTCAGTACCGGGCCGGTGAGTACAAGGAGGCGATGAATAGCCAACTGGCGTTCATCAATTCCACTTCCACGTCCGACCCTAATTACGGCCTGGCTCAGTACAACCTGGGATACACTTTGCTCAAACAGAAGCGTTACGAGTCGGCGCGTCTGGCCTTCCAGAACGCTCTGGCCTCGGGCACGCTCAGCACCGACCTGCATGCCGATGCCTATAACCGCATTGGCGACACTAACTACTACACGCAGAACTACAAGGATGCCGAGGCCAGTTACGAAAAGGCCATCAGCGAAGATAAGGAAGGTACCGCCGATTATGCCATGTATCAGAAAGCCATGATGGCCGGTATGAACAAGCAGACCGACAGCAAACTGCAGCAAATCGACAAGATGATTGCCGCCTATCCGCAGTCGGAACTTGTGCCGCAGGCTCTGCTGGAGAAGGGCAACACGCTGGCGGCTGCGGGCAATCCTCGCGACGCAGTGACTACTTACACCGACCTGGTGAAGCGCTATCCGCAGACCGCGGAGGCTCGCAAGGCCATGCTGCAGCAGGCCATTGTGGAAAAGAGCCGTGGCAACGATGCTGAGGCAATAGTCGCATTCAAGCGCGTGATAAGCACTTACCCGGCCAGTGAGGAAGCGCAGGCCGCCGCCGAGGACGCCAAGCTCATCTGCGCCGACCGTGGCGAGCTGAATAGCTTTATGGCTTTCCTCAATGGTGTGCCGGGTGGCCCGCGGCTGGATGTGAGCGAGGTTGACAAACTCACCTTTGAGGCCGCAGAAAAGGCTGCCATTGCATCTAAGCCGAGCATTAGCAAGATGGAGGCATACCTGAAGAATTATCCCGACGGTGCCTACGTGGCTAAGGCTAAGTATTACGTGGGTCGATACAACTACTCTAAGGGTAATTATGATGTGGCTATGACCAACCTGGACGCGGCGCTGAAGAACAACACCGACGCGTCGTTTGCCGAGGACGCTATCGCTATCAAGTGCGCCATTCTGGGTAAGCAGGGCAAGAAAGCCGAAGCGCTTGAGGCCTACAAGAATCTGGTGGAGAAATCCACTACGGCCGACAACCTGATTACCGCCCGGCTGGGCGTTTTACGCCTTGCCGGCGAACTGGGTAAATGGGAAGATGTGAAAACGTGTGCCGACCAGTTGTTGAAGGCTGGGGGCCTTACTGCCGAGGAAGAAAAAGAAGTGACTCTGGAGCGTGCCGTGGCAAGCGGTAAGCTGGGTAACAGCGCGGCGGCCGAGAAAGACCTGCACCAACTTGCGCGCGACGTGCAGAACGAGTTTGGCGCTCAAGCGGCCTACGAGTTGGCGCAACTCCAGTTCGACCGCGGTGAGACTAAGGCGGCCGAGAAGACGCTCAACGATTTCATCGAGAACGGAACTCCACACGCCTACTGGCTGGCGCGTGGCTTCATTCTGCTCGCCGACGTGTACAACAAGCAGGGTAACACCAGTGAGGCTTGCGATTATCTGGAAAGTCTTAAGAGTAATTATCCTGGAAAGGAAAAAGAGATTTTTGATGCTATAAGCAGCCGCCTGAACAACTGGCGCCAAGCAGCCAAAAAAACTACTAAAAAATGAAATCAGGGAGGACGATAATGATGAGGAAAATTTATATAGCAGTAGCATTGGCGGCCTTGATGCCGATGGCAATGCAGGCACAAGAGGCGAAGAAAGCCGCTTCGACCGACAAGAAGAAAGAACTCACCAAGGAAATTACGCTCGAGAAGGACTTTGTGCCCGTGGAGCGAAAGGTGGAGAAAAAGAACACGCTTCCGCAGGTGCAGAAGGCGCTCACTAAGGAACAGGTGGCTCTGAAATACAGCGACTGGGCTGTGCCGGCTCCCGTGCCCACCACCGTGCCCACCATGATGCCCTACGGATACCGAACGGCGCACAACTTTAGCGACCGCCGTGGCTATCTGGACCTGGGCGCGGGTTCGCAGGTGAGTTTCGTGGCGAGTGCGGGCTACCGCATCGTGGATAATATCACCACCAAGCTTGGTGTGTGGTTTCAGCACAACAGCTCATGGAACGGCAAGAACTCCTCCCCGCTGATATCCGAAGGGTTGCGCATGAAACAGAAGTTCTGCAACAATGTGCTGGGTGTGAACTTCGCGAATCAGTTCACCGGAGGTACGCTGAAGATTGATGCCACAGGACAGCTCGACCTCTTTAACTACTACGGAGGTGTGGCCGCCCTCTCGTCATCGTTCAACGTGGACAACAATCTGCTAAAGCAGTGGGAGGGACATAAGCAGAAATATCATAACGGCACTGTGGGCATAACATGGGACGGCGAGACTTCGGCTCGTGACCGCGACCTGAGCTATTCGCTGGGCGTGAGCTTCTCGCACGTGGGTTTCTCTAACTCCGAACTGAATGCGCTTAGCACCGACAAGTCGCAGTTAAGCACGGTGGGAGCGTCGGCCTCGCAGAAGATTCTCGCTGTGAAACTGGGCACGAAATATGTGCTTAACGATGACGCTAATGTGGGAATCGACGCATCCTACACCCTAATGAAAAAAGATAACGGATACGACGGTGTAACTCCGCCCATTATCGGTGGGCTGGAACGAAAAACTCACGAGTTGCGCGTCGTCCCGTTCTATGAGATTAACACCTCCTCGGCGAGCGTTCATCTGGGTGCGAAGTTGATGGCCTGCTTCGCCGATGGCTCCAAGTTGCGTTTCGCCCCCGACGTGAGGGCAAACCTTAACCTGGCTCCGGGGTTTGCGCTTACGGCCGATGTTACCGGCGACCTGAAGCACAACACTCTTAGCGAACTTTACGCCATAAGCCGTTATAGTTCGCTGATGGCGAATCGCGCCTATTTCACACCGTCGGCCGGTGGCGACAAGGCGTTATTCACGCTCTGCGACTATTCGCCCTCTTACACCCCGGTTGACGCCGAGGTGGGATTCAACGTGGGCTCATTCGCCGGATTTGCGCTGAAGGTGTTTGCCGGCTATCGGCTCACCGAAGGGGCTCTCTGGGCCGGCGTTTCACCCTATACAATGGACGAATCCACTGAGTATCACGGCGAAGGTGCCCCCACGGCGCGTTTCGTGAGCATGGATGCCAAGGGCTTCAAAGTGGGAGCCGAGCTGAGCTACAAGTATCGCTCGCTGGTTGACTTCGCCGCTAAGTTCGTGTTTGCGCCGCAGAAGGATGAGGTGGCCTATAACGGCGACTACAAGGCTTGCCTGCTCGACGTGGATGCCCCCAAATATATGGCGAACGTTGACCTGAAGGTGAACCCCATCAGGCGACTGAGCGTGAATGTGGGCTTCGACGTGAAAGGTGGGCGACGCTACCTCACACCGGCAGATTTCAACGATAAGCGACTGAACTATACGTTCATTGCCATGAATAATGTCCTGAACTTGCGTGCCGGTGCTTCTTACCGGGTGCTGGAAAACCTCACTGTGTGGGCGCAGGCAAGCAACCTGCTCAATCGCCGCTGGGACGTGCTACCATACATGGGCGCGCAGAGGCTTAATGTGATGGGTGGAGTGGCTCTTGTGTTCTGAAATTTTGAATTAAAGCATAAAATGATTAATTTTGTGCGCTAATTATCAGGTTAAAATAGAAAAATGAAGGTTAAGATACATCACGAGGGTACGAACATAATTCTCACACTGATACTGCTGCTGGTGCTGCTCAATGCGCTTCTCTACTGCTTTGCGGCGAAGTGGATTTTCATCACTGTGCTGGTGATATCGGTGATTCTGTGTGGGCTGGTGCTGAATTTCTTCCGCCTGCCCAAGCGGCATTTCCACAGTGTGAGTCCGCTCGATGTCGTGGCAAGTGTGGATGGCGTGGTGGTGGCGCTGGAAGAAGTCATGGAGGATGAGGTGCTGCACGAGAAGGCTTTGCAACTCTCCATTTTCATGAACATATTCAATGTGCATGCCAACTGGACGCCTGTTGAGGGTGTCGTGGAACTGGTAAAGCACCATAGCGGTCGGTTCAAGGCTGCATGGCTACCTAAGTCCAGCACGGAGAACGAGCGCTCCACCATATTAATCCGGACTAAGAACGGCGACCGCGTTCTCATGCGCCAGATTGCGGGCGCCATCGCGCGCAGAATCGTTACTTATGCAGGACCGGGCGATGAGGTGAACTTCGACGACCACATCGGCTTCATTAAGTTCGGCTCGCGTGTTGACGTTTATCTGCCGCTCAACACTGAGGTCTTCGTGAAACTTGGCGACAAGACCTGGGGTGGCGAAACTCTGGTGGCGCGCTTAAAAGAAAGGAACAAAGATGTTGAAAGCGATAAGGAATAATATCCCTAATGCCATCACTTGCCTGAATTTGCTCTGCGGCGCTCTCGCCGTAGCGGCTGCCTTCAGCGCTTACGATGATGTGTGCTGTGGACTCAAGGGATACCAGCTGGCTGTGATTCTGATAGGGCTGGGGGCCGTGGCCGATTTCTGCGACGGCTTGGTGGCGCGTTTGCTCGGTGCTGTGAGTGGTATCGGTAAAGAACTTGACTCGCTGAGCGACCTGGTGAGTTTCGGCTTGGCTCCGGCCATGCTTGTGCTGAATGTGCTGTGGGGTATCTTCCCGGGGCAGTGGTGGCCGCTGGTGACAATGCTTATTCCGGTGTTCGGGGCGCTGCGTCTGGCTCGCTTCAATGTGGATACTAACCAGACTACCACTTTCACCGGTCTGCCCATTCCGGCCAACGCCATGTTCTGGATTGGATATGCCTGGTGGTTGGCCGTCAGCCGCGTTGAGCAGGCTGAATTCCATGTCTCGGTGGCAGCGGTGGTGGTTACGGTGCTGCTGCTCTCCTGGCTTATGGTGTGCGACCTGCGTATGTTCTCGCTTAAGATGCACAGTTTCGCGCTCCGTGATGCATGGCGACAGTATGTGATGATTCTGGCCGCAATTCTGCTTGTGGCATTGCTGGGCGTGCCGGGCTTCTCATTCCTGATACTGCTGTATGTGGTAATATGCTATGCCGATAAGTGCGTGTTAATGTTTAAGGGGAAATAGAATGCTGACATTCTTATTCGTTGTTCTGCTTTTCTTTCTGTTGCTGCCCACGCTTTTGCGATGGGCATTGCGTGGCTTCGTCTGGTATGCGGGTCGGAGCGTTCGCAAGTCAGAGCGGGATTTCCGTGACGAGGTGCAGCGTCAGCGCCGTGAGCAGGAGCGACGTCGCTATGCTGATTCGGTGGGAGAGTACGCTGAGTTTGAGGAAGTGGATTCACCGGCACAGGCTCCGTCATCAGAGCAATTTACCGCACCGGAACCTCACACGGCCGAAGAACAGATTTCCGATGCCGAGTTCGAGGAACTGTAACCGCCATCTAAGTTTGCCGAGTAACTTAATTTTTAAGTTAATTTGTTTGGCGCATTGAAATTTTTGCCATACTTTTGCGTCGAGATAACTTAAAAGTTAAGAATGAAACAACATTATTATATAGATTTGGTTGAAGAATATCCCCACGTGAATTTCTATAGTATTCACTTAGATGGAGAGGAACTTTCTGAATTAGAACGTTTTTTCAACAAATTCCCGGTTGGAAGTGAATTTGATGAAGATATTGATGTGGTCATTTCTTGGCTCGACAATATTGCCGAGCGGGGTGCTTTGGAACGCTATTTCCGCCCTGAAGGTCATTATGGTGATGGTGTAGGGGTAATTCCTATTGACATTGGCAACAAAGTGAGATTATATTGCTTACGATTATCAGATAAGATATTGGTTTTCGGTAATGGAGGGGTGAAAGATGCCCCTACATGGGAAGAAAGCGAAGAACTGGTGCCATACGTTAAGTTGTTGATTGATACAAGCCGTTTTATTTCATCCAGAATTAAGGACGGTACAATAGTTTTGGTTGATAAAGAGATAGTTGGAAACTTAAATTTCAGCAGAGATGAAAAGGAGTAAGATATTAGAAGAACGACGCAAGCACGTAAACCCTGAGACGAAAGAGTGCGTTTCTCTTTCTTTCCAAATTGTGGACCGCATTTATGAAATTCTTGTAGCGCGTGGTCTCCGACAGAAAGACCTTGCCATTATGCTTGGAAAAAGTGAGGCCGAGATAAGCAAATGGATGCGTGGAACACATAACTTCACAATTGATACAGTTGCCTCAATTGAGGAAGCATTGCAAGCCAAGGTGCTGCAAGTGTGTCATGAGACTGCTACAGTGTAGGTTCGTGAAGGTCCTCTCGAAAATCACTCTTTTGTGAGGATTATGATATGGTTTTGGCAACCATCCTGATTTGCCCCCCTCATACCAGGCACCCCGCGTGCGCTGATACCCATACGATATCACAAGCCGGCGATATCACATCGTCGGCTTGCAAATCTTATTATTCTTGACTTAGGTGTCTTGTTTAACCCGAATCGGTCATTAGGATTTATGTCAGAACAGATTTTATTTTGAGAAGATTGCGAAGAGATTGTCGAAGGCATAGCGGGCTATGGCGAGACAATTTCTGAAGCAAGATGCCGAAAGAAAACTGTTGTGGCATAAATAGACTTTCTTAAACCGCCTTTTGTCGGCCTAATGACCGATTTGGGTTTAACCCGAATCGGTCTAATGACCGATTTGGGTCTATCAGGCGCTTACTTCTTTTCAAAGACGGGCACTTGTCCGTCGTGCAGGGCCTGTGTGATGGCTGCTTCCAGCTCGTCGGCCAGTTCGGGGTTGTCGGCAATCAGCTGCTTCACCGCTTCGCGTCCCTGTCCCAGTTTGGTCTCGCCGTAGGAGAACCATGAGCCGCTCTTCTTGATTATCTTCAGACCCACGCCCAGGTCCAGTATCTCGCCGGTGTGGCTTATGCCCTGACCGAACATGATGTCGAACTCGGCTTTCTTGAATGGCGGTGCCACCTTGTTTTTCACCACTTTCACGCGTGTGGTGTTACCCAGGATGTTCTCACCGTCCTTGATTGCGCCTATCTTGCGGATGTCGATACGCACCGACGCGTAGAACTTCAGGGCGTTACCGCCGGTGGTGGTTTCGGGGTTGCCGAACATCACGCCTATCTTCTCTCGCAACTGGTTGATGAAGATGCAGGTGGTGTTGGTCTTGGCTATGGTGCCGGTGAGTTTGCGCAGTGCCTGCGACATCAGCCTTGCGTGCAGTCCCACGTTGTTGTCGCCCATGTCGCCGTCTATCTCTTTCTTCGGGGTAAGGGCGGCCACCGAGTCTATTACTATCAGGTCTATTGCCGACGAACGTATCAGTTGATCCGCTATCTCCAGCGCCTGCTCGCCATTGTCGGGCTGGGCTATCCACAGGTTGTTCACGTCCACGCCCAGACTCTCGGCATAGAAGCGGTCGAATGCGTGCTCGGCGTCGATTATGGCGGCTATTCCGCCGGCTTTCTGGGCCTCGGCTATGGCATGGATGGCCAGCGTGGTCTTACCGCTTGACTCCGGTCCGTATATCTCCACGATGCGGCCGCGGGGATAACCGCCCACGCCCAGGGCATAGTTCAGGCCTATTGAACCGCTCGGAATCACGTCCACGTTCTCCACCTGGTCGTCGCCAAGTTTCATGATGGACCCGCGCCCGAAGGCCTTGTCTATCTTCTCCATTGCCACTTGCAGTGCTTTCAGCTTCTCAGGAGCCACGGCTACGCGTTCTTGCTTAGCCTGTGCCTGCTCCTCGTTGATGTTTTTGTTCTCTTCCATTGTTCCGTATATGTTTTTGTTATTTGTTTCTCTTTCTGTTTGCTCACTTATGCTTTCAGATTCAGTATCTGGTTCGCGCTGTCCTTGGTCTGCACTTTCTCTATTATATAAGTCACGATGCCTTGCTCGTCCACGATGAATGTGGTGCGCACTGTGCCCATGTAGGCGCGCCCGGCCATCTTCTTCTCGCGCCACACCCCGAAGGCCTTGTTCAGCGTCAGGTCGGTGTCGGCTATGAGCGTGAACGGCAACCGGTATTTCTCCGCGAACTTGCTGTGCGACTCCGCACTGTCCTTGCTCACGCCTATCACCTCATATCCTGCATGGCGCAGGGCCTGGTATCCTTCGCTCAGGCTGCACGCCTCGGCTGTGCAACCGGGTGTGTTGTCCTTGGGATAGAAGTATATCACTAATTTCTTTCCGGCGAAGTCACTTGCCTTCACTTCGCGGCCCTGTGCATCCTTGCCCAGTATCTCCGGTATTTTGTCTCCTGTTTTCATAATGTTTTGATTTTAACTGCAAATTTAACAAATTAACTCCGTCTTATCAATTTTCACACTGCAAAATTACTATATCACGTGGGCAGTATTCGTGCCCATGCAAGCCAATTTATCTAAACCAGCCCGTTTTTCCGATTTTTTCGCGCGTAAAACACATTCAAACTTCACTTTTCATCTGAAAATTCTGGTAAGTTCTTAAAATTTTTCGCCTATAATTTAGTTAAATAGTCATTTATGTTTTGAAAATATACAAAAAAATTGTAATTTTGTATTCCTTATGATAAGTGTGCCTATATTTTTTTGTGCTATATGCCATTCAATCAGGGAAATGCCTAAGTAGAAGATTTTATTAACAGGTAATAAAGAATTAAGTATGAGAAAAAATTTTATTGAAAGAATTCGTACCGTCGCCGTCTTATTGGCGCTGGTACTGGGATTTTTAAGGGCATCGGCCGACAATCCGACCACAATGTTTATTCTTGGAAATGTGAACCAGTACACAAGCACAGATTGGAACCCGCTGAAGGGTGTGGCCATGGATTATGATTCGGAGACTGAGAAATTTACTGCTACGGTCTATTGCCAAAGTGCTATCAACTATTTCGCGTTTGCTACTGAACTTAACGACTGGGATTCGCTCAATAATGGCAATAAGCGTTACGGCTCCGAGAATGGTGCTTGGGATGCGCATGAGGACCTAACCGATGACTTTGACTCGCCTGTAAATATCAAGCAAGGCTCGCAAAGTTCGTTCTATCTTCCGGCTGGTGTTTACGCCATCACTCTGGATGTACCGAATCTGAAGCTCACCGTTAGCAAAAGGCCTTGCAAGTCACCACTTACCCCATTAATGAGAGTGTGAAGCAGGGAACCGTGATTACGGCCAGGAGTAACCTTACCTCCTATGTGGAGGCTACCGGTAGCGGTGAGACTGTATCCGTGCAGGTGAAGTTAGCCGCCGCCGATTATCAGAATAGCGTAACGCTCAGCGAGAAGGGGGTCGTTATTGTGCGCGCACGTGCCTCGATTGGCTCTCTGGTGGTGGAAAATACTATGGGTTACAACGTAATAGGACGTTCGGCCCTCGACGACAAGACTTATACCTGGGTCGATGCCGCCGGCGAGACTCAAACTTCCTCCTATACCGACGTTGCAACCGACCCGCAGCAGATTATGGGTCTGCTCAATGCCATCTATGTGGACCCTGATGTGCCGGGCGTTATCCAGCACAGGGAATATAAACCCGATGGTACTCCATGGGACGAATCCAGCCAGACTTCGGAAAAAGAAGTAAACTACGAGGCTCATAGCCGAATTAAATACACCTGGAATCCATCCCAGCAGACTCGTACAGGACTCGGGGCTCGCATCCCCTGGATTAACTGTAGCGGCACAGTGCCTCAGCCCAATGAGGAAGGCAACACAGTGCTCTTTATCCAGATTAAGGACTCCTGGAAAGCCGAGAATATAAATGCCTACTATTCGGGTGGCTCCATGAATAACGCTTCTGCTGCCGCTAAGACTTTGCAATTAATAACCGATGCCTACGAAAGCGTCCAGGTTATTACCAATCAAATGCGTGTGGAAGACGAAACTAATCCCGGAACCATGCTCATGATTGATAATGTCACCACCAGCCGATTCTATTTCATATCGAAGGGCCGCGTGCGCGCTGGTGAGGGACGTGCTCCGCTATATCTTGCTTACGAGCAACTCAGTCCGGTGCAGACTAATCCCGGTGCCGACATGGGCGAAGCCCTAAACTCGGGTGGCGTGTACAATTTCGTGCACGACTGTTACGACATTTTCCGCGGTGACATGGGAACTGGGGCTTATGCGGGCAAGTATATTCCCCACTATGCGCAGATCTCTGGTTTCAATAGCTCCGACCTTAATGACATGGAGGCTAAGTCGTTCTCGAACCTTACTCTCTACTTGCCCGACAAGCGATTCAAGCGCCCCGACAATGTCTCGTCGCGCTCTCAAGGATTCCTCTACAACTATACGGGAGATGAAAATCTTGCAACTTCGCCCAAGCTGTTGCTCTACAAGGCTCACCTCGCTGCCCAGGGCACACCCTCGAGCACGGATGGATATGATGGATATTACGATATTAAGCTCGACTGGAGCACGTGGTTCGATGCTGAGGAAATCAAGGCTAACGTTACCGAGCACTTCTACGTCTATGCCATCGATCAGGATGGAAACAAGATGCTGCTCAATGAGTTCATAGATGCCAATGGCGATTATGAGCTCATCGATGACAATGAGCTGCCAAGCCCCACTACCGACCACACTTACACTTTCCGTGTGAAGCAGCTGCAGGATCGCCAGACGTTCGACTTCATTGTTATCGCCAACCCCGAAAATTCTGAGATGTTCGTTAAGACTAATGTGGCTAAGGTGGTGATTCCGGGGCAGGATAAGTTCTTCCTCGACGGACAGGAATATCGCAGCCGGTACAGCTTGGAAAATGAATGTAATATCTACAAGAACAAGCTCAGAATCTATCCTAACCACGACTTCTCACAAATCGACTGCACACCCGGACACTATGAAATCTATCGTATTCCGGCTGGTGGCGAACAGCAGAAGATTGCTTCCATCTCTTTCACAAATAATGGAAGTAGCTACACTTACAGCATCGCCTATGTGGCTTCTACACAGAACACGTCTCTTACGTTCGACAACACAGCGGTGCCGACAAGCGGAACGCTCCTTGAGAGTGGATACATGGAGATTGTGGACCGTTTCACGGCTTCCACTATGGCCAACGACCACCCCGAAAGCTACACTTATTTCATGGGATATGACAGTGGCACCGGCTCTTCAAGTAACACGTATGTGGTTCCGGTGTATAAGACCGACAATCATGTCACTTTAGGCGGATTCACGCTTTCTGAGATTGAGGGTGACATTGAACATGACCTGGAGGAGGACAAGGAGGTGGTGATTTCGTTCCACGCATTGATGGACCTGCAGCAGTCTATCGACCGCTACGACATTCACCGCGTTCACAGCGACGACTACCACACTCACATCGGTAAGGTGAAGCACACCATTGGCAATTCCATGTCTGTGATAGGCATTAATCACGGCACTGGCCACATGAGCGAGGATTTAGGCACAATCGACACCAAGGAAGCCGCTTTGGTTAAGGTGTACGACGACCTGGAGTACTGTCTCACTCCACAACCGGAATATGTGACTGAAATCTACACTCGCGCCACTACATTCAGCGGCGACGATGTGGAGAACCACTACGGAAGCGAGATTGCCGGAATACAGGTGCCTGAGCTTAACGTGGAAGTCTTGGAAAAGGTGAGAACTGAACCGCAGAGCATATTCATGGGCTACTCGGCCAAGCTTCAGTTGGAGCCTGAACTGGTGAACCCGGCAAGCCACGTCTATCTCTACCGCACTTGGCGTGTGGAGGACGACGGCTCGGAAACGTTGCTCAATTCTCTCGGACGTGACTATGAAGGCGTTACCACCTATGGCGCCGACTACGACGCTCTCTTCGATACATGGCCCGGAAATGAGACAACTACCATTAACGACGTGTATTACGGACGTGCTTTCCCACGGGAGAAAACGGAAACTGTGGAGGTTGAGGAATATGACGAAAACGGCGACCCCACCGGCGTTACTCGTCAGGAGGTTGTCACCATTGGCGGACAGCGCGATGTTGAGTATATCGTCAGAATGTACAGCACACGCCTCGACCCGAGCGTGGTGGGCGCAGCTCCTCGCCGAAAGGCTCCCAGCGCCGATGGCGCGTTCTTCGTCACCGAGAAGCGTGTCACTGTTCCCTACGACTACCTTAACACCGTGACCGAGATTGAGGAGGCTAACGTGGGTGAAATTCCTGTGGTCAGCACCGTATATTACAATATCCAGGGTATGCGGAGCGAAACGCCCTTCAGCGGCTTCAATGTCGTGGCTCGCACTCTGGCTAACGGTGCCGTAATCTACGAAAAGGTTATTTTGAAGAAGTCAAATGAGACGCATAAGTAAAGACATAACAAAACACTATCAAATGAGGGTGTGTCATAATTCTGGCGCACCCTTTTGTTGTAACATGTTGTAAAACATA
>CALAVE010000067.1 GCA_937892215.1 uncultured Porphyromonadaceae bacterium | reverse complement strand
ACGTGCTGCCGCAGGTGCTCACCGACACAAGCCAAGTGCAGATTACATGGGGAGTAATCTACAGCGGCAAGTCGTTGTCGCTGCGCATCAACAACCGAGCCTACGGTCAAGGCACGCAACGCGCCACCTTCACCGAGGTTGACCAAAAGAAGAAGTACACCTTATCCTTCCTCGCCGAGGAAATCCCCAACGTCCGCTCCCTGTTTCACATCGACGGCAAACGCTACCTTTGCTCCAAACTCACCGCCACCTTCACCGAGGACGGCATGAGCCATCTCCTCAAAGGCGAGTTCTACAAGGTAGTGTAACGATAAAGGAAGCGTCAAAGGAAACGCATAAGGAAACGCAAAAGGAAGCACCTTCATTTAGGGAAATTCCCCCAAATGCAGGTGCTTTCATATTTGATAACCACGGGAACGCTCAATGAAGCGCAGCGGGAAACACAAGAAGAAACGCATAAGGAAGCGTGGTGGGTAGTGGTCAAGGAAATACCGCAGGAAGCGTCAGAGGAAGCGCAGTAAGAAACCGCGAAAGAAGCGTGACGGGAAACGCAGAAGGAAGCGCAATGGGAAGCGGTAAGCGAAACACAATAGGAAGCAGCAGAGGAAACGCAGGAGGAAACTCCTCCTACACCTTATCGCTTGCCATACAATACCCAGTCAAGGACACGGCGGTTCGCCTCATCAACTTTACGCTCGTCAAAGTCGATGTAGATGTCCGTGACGGTATTGTTGCCGTGCCCCAACGCATGGGCTATTGTGTCACGAGGAATATCAAGGCTGGCGGCAATGGTCGCCCATGTGTGACGCGCCCAATATGTTGATATTTCGGGAAATAGCGGCTCGTAGATTTTCTTGCCGCCCAGACCTACGCGCTTCACAGGACCTATCTTTTTCAAAGCTCGGTTCAAGCGGCGGTAATAGTCCTTGTAATCATGGTAACGGTCGAGAATATTGAGCAACCAGTTCTCGCCACGATACTTGTTAATGATTTCAAGGGCTTCCGGTTCGACCTTTATTGAATAAAGGCGTTTGGTCTTGGCACGATAGAAGTTGACACGTCCCTCATTGTCAATCTCTTTGAGATTGCAGAGGTCAATAGTGTTGATGCCCAGGAGCATGAACATCAGCTTGAACATGTCAAGATACTTTTGGGCATGTTCCTCACAGGGAAAGTTGATGAACTTTCGGAAATCCTCAACTTTGAGGTTACGTTTGCGGGTCGCATCATTCTTAATCTGCAAGCGACGGAAAGGATAAGCCGTAGTTATCTCATCGTCAATCGCTTCGTTGAACACGGCGCGAATGTTGCGCAGGTGGATGTTGCGAGCATTGCGCGACGGCGATTGAGGTTCCATGTAGGCGTAGAAAGAAAGAATCCAATCCCTCGTAACCTCCTCGAAAGTCATATTTTCTAGACCTTCGCCTGCGTACTCATACATTCGCTTATATGTTTCCATATATAAGCGTTTTGTACTCGCGCTTTTACTCTCGGCGAACTTCTTGAAACGGGTGGCAAAGAGAATGGCTTTGCGCTTCTCATCTTCCTTTGCCTCTGCCTTTTCTGGTTGCAGCTGGCTAAGGATATAGTTCTTCAAAGTAGCAGTTCCCATTGAGCCGAGTTTACCTTCATTAGCCAACGACAAAATAATTGTGTCAACCTGCTGCTTTATACCTGTGATGTACACATTCATCAGCATTTGGTCAGGATGATTGACCACACGCATTTTCTTCCCATCCCACTGATTGGGATAAATCTTGACATCCAAAGAAATGAACGCGGACATTCCCTTGTGAGCAATTCCGATTTTAAGAACACAAGGGTTTCCTGCTTTGGTCTTGCGCTCGTCAAGATAAAATCTGCTATTTGCCATAGTCAAATTTGACGCACTTGCTTCAAATTGTCGCTCGTGCAGTCGCTCGTCTAGTCGCTCGTCTAGTCGCTCGTCAACTGCAATATTTTGAATTACGTTGCAACAACTTGCTACAAAATTGCGATTTTTTTTTGACCTCAAATAGTCTTTTAAGACAAAAGAAAAACGCTGATTATCAGGTAAATTACCTTGATTATCAGCGTTCTTTCTTTTCAGTCGGGATGACTAGATTCGAACTAGCGACCCCACGCCCCCCAGACGTATACTCTAACCGGACTGAGCTACATCCCGAACTGTTGCCTTGGCAGGGTGTTACCCCCTTAAAGCGATGCAAAGTTACGGCGAGTTGATGAAATTTGCAAGTTTTTTTGAAAAAATGTGCGCCAAAAGATTTTTTTGAGGATTTTGCTAGCGATTTTTCGGGATAAACGGCTGCAGTGCCTCTGGGCGTAGTCACCATGCGTCGGGGTCGGCCGTGTCCTGCACGATTTCACGCACTTCGGAGTCAAGTTCCGGAAAGAACTTGTATCCGGTCAGACGTTCCATCTCGTTTAGGGTATTGACGTACAAATCCTTACGACGTTGCCCGTCGGTGTTACGGCAAATGTAGCCTATGGCTTTGGGAGGATTGAGGCATAGCACCACTTTGAAGAATGCGTCGGGCACTGCCACCCTATTCTCCCCCACGAACTGCAATTCCCTACTCCGGAAAAACATAGGGCCGGTAATAATGTACACATCGCCATAGCGCCGCGCCCAGCGGCGGCACGAAATCTCAATCTGATTCCACACACCACTGTTTAGGCCAGAATTCTGTGGACAAATGTTAGTAAACAGGAATGTGTCGTACATTGCGTCGTGGTCCCACTTGTTGTCCCCGGCCGGACACATGTGCCCACGCGAATAGCCACTACCCTTATAATCGGTGTTCAGGGCACGCGGCCCGGGTACCTCCTTGTCTTCATGGAATGCATTGCCCATACGCCCCACTTTACCGTCGGTATGCTCCCGTGTGAGCCTCCATGCCACCCAGTTAGGGCAACGCGTCGCCTTGTTATACGACACCACATACGACTTCCGTATCAACCTTTGTTCAGACAGGCCATCTATAGGAGCCACCATGCCGACACCGGAGAAATCAGTTGCCACCGACCTGCCGTTGGCGGGCTGAACGCGCGTCACCCTGACTGAGTCGCCATTATTTCCCTTTGCCCCGGCACTATGCGAACATCCGCGACACGCCCCCAGCCCCATGCTCATGGCAAGGAGCAAGGCCGCGTAAAATGCAGTGATTGCTTTTCGTGTCATATCGCTACGGGATGGCTTCAATGTAAAAACTTACCGGACGGAAGCCGTCGTTGCAACTTATCATGGCACTGAGGGGGTTACGCATCCAGCCATCGAAGAAATTTCCTTCGCCGCGGGCAAGAGCCTCCACAAAGCGGCGCATCGATTCCCAGGCCGACTCACACAAACCCTCGGGGCACCGGCCACCAACTGAAATCCACGTTTGCCCTTGGCACACGTCACAAGCGTGCTCAATCGGGTTCTCATATTCGGCCATCAAGTCACGATAGACCGTCTGTCTTACTGCTGTTATCTTCACTTTTCTCATAGTCTCCATTTTTAAGCGCCCTACCCCAGCACCACGTCGAGCACCATCATCAGCACAAATCCCACTGCAAATCCCACAGTACCGAGGTTGCTATGCTCACCCTGCGATGCCTCGGGTATAAGTTCCTCAACCACCACATAGAGCATCGAGCCGGCAGCAAATGCCAGCAGAAACGGTAACATGGGCGCAAGCGTGGAGGCCAGCAGGATGATGGTGATACTACCTATAGGCTCTACCAGCCCGCTGAGGGCTCCGATGGCGAACGCTTTCATGCGGCTATTGCCTTCAGCCCGTAGCGGCATAGAGATTATTGCGCCCTCGGGGATATTTTGGATGGCGATACCCAGCGACACGGCAAGCGCACTGGCCGCTGTGATGCTGGCTCCGCCCTGAATCATAGACGCTACCACCACGCCCACGGCCATACCTTCAGGAATGTTATGAATGGTGACGGCAAGTGCCAGCATAGATGTGCGCGAGAGATGGCTGCGCGGGCCTTCGGGCGTTCCCTCGCCCGGATGCAGGTGAGGAATAATCACGTCAATCAGGTAGAGGAATCCCATGCCGGCCAGCAAACCACCGGCCGCCGGGACAACCGAGGCAAAGCCATCGCCACCCGCCATCTCAATGCTTGGTATCAGTAGCGACCACACAGCGGCAGCCACCATCACACCAGAGGCAAAACCAAGCAGCGAGCGCTGAAGATTGCCACTCATCTTATCGCGCATGAGAAACACAAACGCGGCACCCAGCACCGTGCCTGCAAAGGGAATTGTTAAAGCAAGCGTCAGTCCGTCCATAGTCAGTAACTTCTTTTGGCGCAAAATTAATAAAAAAAGTGATATCCCATCCATATCGATTCAAACTAATGATTTCAGAAAAGTTGCGGTAAATCGGCAGGCATCTGCCAGAAGCGGCCTAAATGGAGGTTTGGGCGCAGCAAAGTTGTGAGACATTAATTTGCAATTTGCCGCTTTTATCAGTAATTTTGCAGTTAATCACAATTAAAACACATTCAAGGTTATGAAAAAAAGGGTTTTTACAAGTATATTCACCATCTGCATCACATTGCTCGCTTTCCAGGGCGGAGCAATAACCAAGCGTTATGTTCCGCCACGCAAGCAGGCTCTGACGATGAACGTCACCCCCTCTGTTCTCAGCGACTGGGCCACGCTCACACCGGATTCCGGCTCAGTGGAAGCCACAATGCTTCAGATGCCCCTTATCTTCGACGGCGATAACGCCCCATGCACCGGTTGCGCAAAAAAAGACACGGCCGGAGCGCTCACTCTGAACGCCGGCGACCAATGGCTCACCGATGCCATGCAGGAGACGGAGCGCAGTCGCCAAATCAGAAGAGAGGCCACGATAGCGCACCCTGAGAACGTTCCGTTCAACAAAGACCTGCTCCCTGAGCCTCCCAAGCAATATGCCATCGACGCAGACCCCTCCACCGGCAAATTCAAGATTCAGGAAGTGGTGCCACCGCCACCAGTGGAAATTCCCATCAAGGATGAACCGGTGAAAATCCATAATTGGCTCCACTCCTTCGACGGCTCGCTGCATTTCACGCAGGCCTATATAAGCAAGAACTGGTACCAAGGCGGCTACAACAACCTGAGCGTGCTGGCCGATATTAAATGGGACTTCAACCTAAACACCAACGTGCACCCCAACATGACGTTCACCAACACGCTGCACTACCGCTTGGGACTCGTTACGGCGCACAACGACCAATATCGCAAAGTAACATTCAACGAAGACAACTTCCAGTTCAACTCCACAATCGGTTTCAAAGCCGTGAAAAAGTGGTACTACTCGGCTTCAGCCCAGTTTAAGACGCAGTTCTTCACCAACTACAAAGAGAACACCATGGAGATGAAAGCGGCCTTCCTGGCACCTGCGGAACTTAACCTGGGACTTGGTATGACATTCACGCACGAGAACAAGGAGAAGGACCAGAAATTCAGCCTTGCCATCAATCCACTGTCGTACAACATGAAGTACAGCCGTAACATAACCGACATCTCCCCCACCGATTTCGGTATTGAAGAAGGGCACCACTTCAAGCACGACTTCGGTTCCGGCATCACCGGAAACCTGAAATGGAAGTTCAACGCTTACATCACATGGTCGGCACAGTTCGACGTGTTCACCAACTACAAATACCTCCAAGCCAACTGGATGAACACGTTCGACTTCTACGTGACTCGGCATCTGAGCACACAAATCTACACACATCTGCGCTTCGACCGCAATCACCCACGCGACGAGAAGTGGCACTACTTCCAGTTCCGCGAGTCGCTCAGTTTCGGACTCACCTACCGTTTTGCCACAATCTAAGCACCCGATTACACGATGAAACGGCTGATTTTCCACATATCACTCATCTGCTCGGCACTAAGCATAAGTGCCGCCGTTCCTGAGCAATCCATCCTCCTGCCGGGCATTGACTTGCCCACAGTGAAAGAGCGCCTCAGCATGAGCGACCTGCAACCCATTGAAGGCGTGTGGTACTACCCTAACGAGGAGATGACGATAGCCATTGAGAAATTCGATGGCGAAGGGAACATACGCTACCGCGTATTTCTGGTGGAATCGCCCGATCTGGAGTTGCTGCCCGGTACCGTAATTGGCTACATAGCACCTTCACCGGTAAGCAACAAGTTCCAGATGTGGCTATTCAGCGAACGGGACCACTACATCCTGAACCATCCGCTGGAGTGCGTGGCCACCCTCAGCACCGATCACTCGAGCATCACGTTCGACCCACCACACTGGAAACTTAAAGTAAGAGTGAACTTCAGCCGGTTCCTGCCAACCCTGTTCCGCGGCATTTCAGTCATTCCGGAGAAAAAGGAAGAGAAACTGCCCATTGGCTTCAACAAAGTGTTCCCCACCGACGGTAATGGCGAGCCATTCACCTCAATACGCTACCTATGATGAAACACACGATTGCAATAATATTACTAATTTCTTCAGTTGCGCTAAGCCTTTCGCTCAGCGCACGCACCCGCACCACGCAGAGTCACCTTAAGGCCGAGAGTGCCCCCATGCAAATGATTCCCGACACCACAGCGAAATCACCCACGGCCGGATTCTCGCAGTACGATATCAGCGTCAAGGGTTACAGCAAACGTGCCAGCGACCGAAAAGAGACGTTTTTCATCACTAACAATACCTCGCACCGCATTTCGCATGTGAAGCTAAGGTTCCAGTACACCTCCATGCAGGGCGAGCCGCTTCACACTCAAGAACATTCAGTGGAGGTAAATCTCAAACCCGGAGAGACACGGCTGGTATCGGTCACTTCATGGGACACACAGAGGCTATTTTACTATCACGGCGGGCCACGTCCACGCAAGGAAGCCATGCCGTTTCAGGTAGCCTACCGCCTGCTGGGATATGACATACCCGTGGGACAATAGCACTTCGCATCTCACTTAATCCGAACCGACAACATGGAAGAACTGATTCACATACTTACTGCTGAAAACTGCTCACTGGTGCTGCGTGCCACCGATGGCGTCGTGCACAAGTGCTACGGTCGCGGAGTGGCCGACCTTTATCGCCTGCTCACCGAAGAGCCGGAACTTCTTCGCGGCGCAACCGTGGCCGACAAGGTGGTGGGCCGTGGTGCTGCCTCGCTTATGATTCTGGGAGAAGTGGCAGCGTTCCACACACTGCTGCTAAGCGAGAAAGCCCTCGGTTTTCTGAAAAAGAGCGATGTGAAATTCACTTTCGACACACTGGTTCCGCACATAATCAACCGACAAGGCAACGGAATCTGCCCTGTGGAGAGCCTCACTTCACAGGCACAAGATCCACAAGAGGCATTTGAACTCATAACAGGTTTTATATCACAGAACTCCAACAAGAACACATAATAATGCTTAATTTCCTACGACATATCAGAGCCGCCGCTACAGGCAAAATCAACGTTGAGCTGGAGTTGAGAGACATGCTCAAGAAACTCAACTGCACCTACAACCTCACTGAAGACGAAGAGAACCATGTGAAACGGTACTACTTTGACTTTCAGAGCGGTAACTTCGTGGCAGCATTCTACAACGAAATTGGGGTCGAAATCACATATCCCAACTGCTTTTCAGTGCCTGCCGAGGAGATAGAACTGATGCGGCTCAACTGCAACCGCTTCAACGGTGGCAGCCTGTTTCACCGTTTTTTCTACAACGGCAACGAGGAAGAAAACACCCTTTCGCTCCACATCTCGTTCTTCTGTGACAACCTGCAGGAGCACTTTGTGAACCTGCTCAAGGCCTGCTTCCAGGTGCAGCGCGACTTCATCGACGAATACAAGAAAATCCGTGAGCGCGACAAGGAGGAAGGCGGTCCACTCGATCCTGAGCACCGATTCGCTCAAGACGCGCGCGAACTGTACCTGATTCGCAAACAGGAATTGACTCATCAGGTCAATGCCCCCGCTGCAGCCGATGCCGACACTGAGAGCAAACTAACTCTGGGTGAGGTAATAAGTAAACTTTTCCCTACCGACGGCATTGAATACACGACCATGAGCACCATTGCCGGCGATGTGGTGAGCAAGACGGCCGGGCATAAGGCCATTAGCGAGACCGAGTTGCAGTCGTGCCTGATTTCAGTAACCGATGGCAAAGCGCGATTCGTCGCTGATGCCGCTATGCTAATCGTAAATTACAAGAACAACCTAACCAATGACCCTGAGCGCACAATCACCATTCATCTCAAGGCCGAGGGCGAAACGAGCAATTCTGTGTTTTTCCGCGTGACGGCCACATTGATTCCACAAGAAGTGAGCCGCGCCAACACGCTTGAGAGCCACGCCAACCGCCCGCTCACCATATCGTTCCTGGTCCAGTACAGTACCGCCTCCGAGAAGCAAAGGAATCAGGAATTTGAGTACATGTGGGAAGATGCGAAAATTAAAATCAGGGACGGCAAATACAGCGAACTGAGCAACGACCAGCGCCTACTGGCTGAAATCTGGCAGACCAACGTGGCCTACAACCTCTACTGGGGCCAGATGCACTTACGCAACGAGCGCTATTATCAGGCCCTGCTCCACTTTGAAAACGCTTACAACTCGATGCGCAGCGAAGTATTCGAATACAACGAGGCACAACGCTACAACTTCTCCGAGATTTGCTACTACGTGGGGTTCTGCTACTCCGTGCTCAAGAACTACGAAAAGGCATTCTTCTATCTGAATTTAGTGAGCGGCACCGGAAAAATCCGTTTTGCCACGGCCATCGTCAATGCTATGGCCAACTCGGCCGACGTGCGCACGTTCAGTGCCATCGACGGCATTATGGAAGAAGTGAAGCACGAGTACAACATCAACCTCAATAATCCCGATGACGAGGAAAACGAAGACATCCCAGAGCATATCATCCACTTTGTGAATTTTCTGAGGCGACGCCGCATCTACGCGCAGATTGAGTTCAACATGCTCAATGAGGCCGAAGACGCACTCACCCAGATGCTTAACGAGCCTGAAAATGCCGACTATGCGATGGAAGAACTGGCGTATATCAATCAACTTCGCATCAAGCAGCAAAACAACAAGTCCGACGAACTACCGTTCTAAACCACACGGATTTGAATCAGTGTGAGATGCCCATTTGCATCAAGTAATCACCTGCCATGAAACAGGAGTCGGCGGCATGAATGCAGTCGCCGTAGGTCCGGGTTGACACATGAGAGGTGCTTGCGGCAATGGTTATGTTGAGGAGCGCTCTCATGTGCTCGCCAACAGGCTGAATATTGCGCCGGGCGGTGACATCGTAATGGAAATTAGCCGAGAACGGGACATGACGGTCTTCACCCTGAATGATATAGATAATGCCCAGATGCTTTCCGTTTTTCACCAAGCGGTCAACTACAAGGATGCGATGCCGCTTGTCGTCGAAAATAAAATTGCGCCATATCTCGTCATGCGGCTGAACGGATGTAGCCCGCGGATTGGCCTCAACGACGAACTCAGCCCCATCGGACTGGCACACATAATCAGGCAGCCAGCGACTTAACACATTGGGCATGAAAACCACAAACCGGTCGGCAAGCACAAATTCCAACGAGTCGATTGTCACAGGAATTTTACTGATTGCCGACGCTATATAATCTTTGCAATATGGGGCATAGGCCTGAAATTGCTCATCGGTGGTGATGAAGTTCAAGTCGTATTCGCCATTACTCATGTTGGCAATGGGGAACGTACTCTCACCGCCAAAGTTGATGGCCATGCCATGACGCGCGCTGCTTGCCACGTTGCCTTCAATAGCCCATCGGGATGAAGCGAAAGGTGGAAGTTTGCTTACCGAGCATCCGGCAAGGGTAATAGCCACCGCGAAACAAACAAATAATTTTCTTATTCCCATATCATGACGCTTTAATTTCCCCTTAGGATTACAGGACTCTATCAGACAGCAGGTGGAGCGCCTGATAGAGACCTATAGTCATATAATACTGTTACTTATCTCACCACTGCCTTGAAAGGCTTGCGGTTACCGGCTACAGTGATAATGTACACTCCACCAGGCAACTCTATCTTGTCATCACAATCCAGTACAGGCAGTTCCCTAACAAGTTGGCCTCCGGCGTTGAAGATACGCACACCAAGGAGCGATTCGCTGCACTTCACCACAAAACCGCCGTCGATGGGCAGTAGCGACAGCGGTTTGTCGGCTTCTACGCAGTCAACACCGCTTGAACTTACTGTTATCACATTCGACTTGGGCGACAGATAGCCCAGGCGCTTAGACTGCACCGTATAGGTATGTGTCTGTCCCTCAGCCAAGTCGTTGAAGCGCACCGAAGTCTCATCGGCTTCAGTCTCGGTCTCATCGGCAAGGGCTATGTCACCGTCGGCGTCATAGACCACTCGGCTCACCACATATCCGTCAATCTCGTCACCGGTGGCTTCCCACGTTGCCGTGTAGCCTCCGTCGTCCACATCGGTTGCAGGCAGAGCCGTAACAGCGAACAGCGACGGGGCCTCCTTACACTCAGCCTTCAGCACAACGCCCACACTGCCTGTGATACCCCCATTGTAAATCAGCAGATTGGCAGTATGCTCACCCACCTCAGTGGGAGTATAGGTTATAGTCAGCGGATAGCCTTCGGCACTTACCGCTGTAGCCCGGTCTATAGTCTGCACAGAAATTGAGAACATCTTGTAGTCGGCCTTGTAGAGTTGAACCCGGAGGTCGGAGGTGAAGTTGTCGCCCTTTACGTAAACCACGTAGGTTATGGACTTGCCGAGTCCCACTTCGCCAAAGTCGAGCACAGTTCCCTGCGTGGGAGTGATGAGTTCCGGGTCACCGGTGATTTCACCGCCTTCCACTACATAGGTCTTGCCGGCCTTGTCGCCCCAGATGTATTCCACCAAATCGGGGTTGTCGATATATGGGTTGCGGTTGTTCTGCAGGCGGTAAACAGCCTCATTACGGTCTATCTCCTTCTGGCTTACAGGGTCTTGCCGGTGCCACTTGAGCAGAAGTTTGATAGTCCAGTCGTTGAGCGTTAGCCAAGTGGAGTTCGACATATTCCAGGTATAGCGCCAATAGTAGTTCTGATAGCAGGTGGCCATGTAGAAGTAGGTGCGGGCAAAGTCACCCTTGTATCGGTCATCCGGCTCGAATACGCTGCCACTGCCGCCACCCTCGCCGCTAACAGGTGTTCCCACCTTTGTCACGCCGTTATTGAAGTCGGCCTTCGAGACGGTACCCAACGGATAATGCAACTTAGCGGAGTTAGCGTCTCCATCACTGGGATAGAGGTGGTTAAGGTCGGTATAAGCGTCGGCATCCACCGTAACGCCGTTAACCGTTGCGGTAGTTCCACCGGTGGTGCTCCACCAACTCTTAGGCACTGAATGTTCCTTGTTCATACCCGAAGTGGAATAGCCCACCCGGTCGTTGAAATAATACGTGTAATCGCTGTACATATCCCACACTCGCTTAGGATTGTCGGGCATACAGTCGGTAGATGGGAAATAGTACCACAGGCTACCGTAAGAATACACGGTGTGATTTTTGATAATTGCGTTTACCGCATTCTTGAGCGCCTGACCGCTCTTGCCGTCGAGCGTGCGGTAATAATTCTTAGGAACGGCTGCGAAAGCCGATTGCGACATCACTACAAATGCCGATGCGAGCAGCAGTATGTTACGTAAACTTTTCATATTCAAAGAGATGTTAGTTTCCATGTTTTTGTGAAGTTTGCAAAGGTAGTGAAGTTTTTGTTAGAAATCAACCTTTTTTTTGAAAAATGCCGTGAATTTGTTAATTTTGTATCATCATATTAACTCATCTGATTAACCTATGCCCTACTTTTCTGTCATAGTGCCGGTGTATAACCGCAGAGGCGAAGTCAGAGACCTGCTGGAAAGTCTGACGGCCCAGTCGTGCAAGGATTTTGAAGTAATCCTTGTGGAAGACGGCTCCACCGAGCGCTGCGACGATGTGGCCGCGGCCTACGCCTACCGGTTGCAAATCCAGTATTTCCACAAAGCTAACGAAGGCCGAAGCATTGCCCGTAATTACGGCATAGAGCGTGCGGTGGGCGAATATTTCATATTTTTCGACAGCGACTGTGTGATTCCGGAGCAATATTTCAGCACGCTGAAGGCAAGTCTGGAGGCGGACTTCACACCTTGCTTCGGCGGCCCCGACGCGGCAAGCCCCGACTTCAACGCCACGCAAAAAGCCATCAGTTTCTCCATGACCTCATTTCTCACCACGGGTGGAATACGCGGCGGCAAAGTGCAACTGGAGAAGTTTGTGCCGCGTTCGTTCAACATGGGATTCTCACGCGAGGTGTGGCAGAAAGTGGGCGGATTCCGAGAGATGTTCAGCGAAGACATCGACATCAGCACACGTATCCGGCAGGCAGGCTTCCGCATAAGGCTGATTCGCGACGCGTTCGTGTATCACAAACGCCGCAACACACTGCGCTCGTTCGCTCGCCAGACCCACGTGTTCGGGATGTCGCGCATAACGCTGAAACTACTCTACCCCGACTCACTGAAACTTGTCCATACCCTTCCGGCTGTGTTCACACTGGGTTGCGCCGCACTGGTGCTGCTCGCCATCTTCTGGCGCTGGTGGGCCATCCTGCCCATTCCCATCTATGCCCTGATGCTGTGGATTAACGCCTTAGTGGAGACACGCAGCCTGAAAGTGGCATCCATTGCCGTAGTAACCAGTTTCATCCAGCTCCTTTCCTACGGTTCTGGGTTTATCCGCGCTTATGTGTGGAAAATCCTGCTGGGGCACGGACGCGACGTGGAGCAGGAAATAGCCATGCGCCGCGGCAAATGATAACACTAACGCACCCCCAATCAGCTATGCAGCAGAACGAACAATACACTCCCACTTCCAGAGCTCTGAAAGAGACTCTGGCTGAGTCCGACCGTCCTCGTGAGAAAGCCAAGGCACTGGGGTTCTCCAGCCTTACAACAGCCGAACTGATGGCAATTATCGTGGGTAGCGGATCGCAGGGCGAAAGCGTGGTGGAACTGTGCCAGCGCATTCTTAAAAGCTATGACAACAAACTCTACCTCATGGCCCGCCAGACAATTAAGGACCTAACCAAATTTCGCGGCATAGGTGAGGTGAAAGCCATAGAACTGCTTGCGGCACTGGAGATTGCGCGCCGGTACCAACTGGAGCAAGTGGACGAGATGCCGCAAATCCGCACCAGCGCGGATGCCTACCGTCACCTCCGCCCCGTGATGCAAGACCTGGACCATGAGGAAATCTGGATTCTGGTTCTAAACCGTGCCAAGCGTGTCACCCACCGCGTGCGCATCAGCGTGGGCGGCACCACTGTGGCCATAGGCGACGTGAAAATCATTCTCCGTGAAGCCCTGGAACGCCGGGCCGAAGGCATAATCCTCGCCCATAACCACCCCAGCGACAACACCAGCCCCAGCGCGGCCGACGACAACCTCACCCAGAAAGTGAAAGCCGGCTGCAATGCCGTGGGCATCGACCTTGTGGACCACATCATCGTGTGCCGGGGCAACTATTACAGTTACATCGACTCCTCCCGCCTGTAACCGCCGCTGAACAAAAACTCATACAAAACGGAAAGGCTCGTTAGAGAAACGAAAAAGGCCCGCCGAAGCGAGCCTTTTTTCGTTATATGAGTAATTACCGGATGCGGACTAACTCCCATCGCCGCCCATTATAATATCGGCCAGGGTTACCACGTCGCTCACGTCGATGGCTCCATCGGAGTTGACATCGGCAGCGCTTCTGTAGAACGGGTCGGGGTTCTCGCCCATAACGAAAGCGGCAAGAGTCACCACATCGCTCACGTCAACGAATCCGTCACCATTCACATCGCCCAGCCTCAGGTCGGGCGCTTCGAGCGTGCGAGCCATGCGTATGTTAGAACTGAGCACAAGCGTACCCACGTGATGCACATCCACCTGCACGTTATAGACCGTGTTAGCCTCCAGCCCCGTCACAGTGAATTCGTGAGCGTGGATGTCGTCCACGGTAATCACACCATCCTGCTCGGAATAGTCGTTCACACGATATCCCGGGACAGAATAGGTCTCCGTGAAGTCGCCCACAAGGATGGCGATGTCGCTGATTATGATACGCTTGCGAGCAGCGACAGTGCTTATTTTCACCTTGCTACCGGCTTCTGCGCCAGTGAACACGTGGCAGATGCGTCCGGTGGAAGAAGTAACAGCATAATCCTGAATCTTGGAGCCCGAAGGGCCAATCAGTTCGATACGCACCGTGGCGTCGCCATCGTAAGCATATGTCTGGACAGCGAATGAAACGGTAATCATGCCACCCACTCGGCTTGCATCGAACGTGGGAGTGATGATAGTTCCCACATTGCCTATGCTACCAACTCGCAAACCTCCGTTCTCGGGGAAGAGTCCGAACCCTGTCCAGCCTGTCTCGGCCATGTATGCGTTAAGGTTACCGCTGACGTCCTCCGTGCCGGTCACAAGACCGGAGAAATCCTCAATGAACACTTTGGAAGTGTCCTCGGGTGTAGCGGGCCACATGCGCAGCGAGTAGGAACGCCAGCCGTTGGCTTCCGACCAGTTGGCACGTATTGAATATGCCGTGACATCCTCAGCCTTAATCAGGCCCAGTATAGGTGTGTCGGCGCCATTGTCGTAGTAGAACGAAATCACTCCGTCGTTCTCCTGAATCTGCTCTACGGGCTTCTCCAGTTTATTCCCGGTGTAAGTGAAAGCGGCCGGTGACGACGTATCGGTGAATCCGTCGTTGAGTCCACCATTAGGCCACAAGTCGCCGGAGTTCGTCTCAATACTCAGGTCGTTATCGGCGGGCATTATAGTCATTCGCTTGTGGTCGGGATCAACGTTCACCTGATTAGCGGCCCAGATGTCGGCATCATAATCCACATGGGTAATCATCATCCCGTGGCTGCTGAGGTATGCGTCCCATCCGGTCTGCTGACGGTTTTCCAGAATATAGAACTCGTCCTCGTTGGCTGGGTTTGTTACCTTCACCGGCTTGCCACCGTTGGCGAAAGTCTGCAGTGTGTAACTCTGCATCTTTGCCACGGGCATATAGTCGGTCCAGCCCAGCAGAGCACGCTCAAATCCGGTTAGCGCACAAGGCGTGTTTCCGTCGTCGAGGTAGCATCCGTAGTCCATCACGCTCCACTCGTCCATACCGTAGATATCGTTGCTTGCTCCTGTGCTGCCTAAATCGGGCAAGCCTAGCGCATGCGAGAATTCATGAACAAAAGTGCCTATGCCATCCACATGTCCGTCAACCAATTCGTTGCTGTAGGCATACTGGTTGAACGAGCAGTCGCCCGGCAACGACACTACCATGTTGTTTTCAGAGAACGATGACTTGCAAGGCCACAGGCTCTGCGGGTCGGAAACACTGGCCGTGGCTTCGCCAACGCCGGCATAGATTACGTAAAGCAGGTCGCACTGCCCGTCTCCATCGTTATCGTACTGGGCAAATTTCATGCTTGAGCGCCACATTGATATACAATCGCGGACGAAACGCGCTCCCATGGAGTCTTTCCCATCGGCATTATTTTTACCGTAGTATGCCTGAGTCTGACGCAGGGTTACAGGGGCCAAGACGTCGAACTGCGGAGTGAACGTGCCACCCGACATATCGGAGAAATATTGCTTCACGCTCTTGGCTCCGGTATTGAGGAGTTCATTGTAGGTGGCCTGAGGGTCACTCATAGAAAACTGCACATCGGTGAACTGCACCAGAATCACAGGGATGACCGGGCTGCCGGTAGTGGGCACGCATTGCACGGCATTGTCCATAGCCGTCACTTTTTTACGCGCTTTAGCTCGGCCGGAGATATTTTCGGGCGAACTCTCGATGAAATTCCCTTTAGCGTCACGGACATAGGCCTGCCCTTGCTCAGAAATGAAGAAATGCCCATTCTCGTCACCCACAGTACGTAGCACAAGTTCCTTACCATCGGCCGAAACAGCCTTGAATGTGGTTCTTAGCGCCGGCACGGCACTAATCACTTGAACTAAAACTAATGCTGCTAAAACACAAAAAATCTTTCTCATCTCAATTATAATTTAGCTAAATTTCGGTTATCGAGTTAAATATTTGGTTGTAAAGGTACGAAATAATACTCATAATCGCAAATTATCCGTGAAATAGATTTGAAATAATTTCAGAGTGAAACTCCAATTTTATACTCTATTATAGGTGCAAACACCACGGAATAGTTCCATCTGTATGCTCCATATTTTTTTCAGATATCCCCAACGAATCTAAAGATCTATTATAATCGTTTTCGTTCAAATAATGTTTTATATCAAATTTAGGATAATTATAGTCTCTTAGATTCCTTATTATGTACCAGTTCTCTTTTTTCTGTTCGCTACTTAAGTACATGACAAAAAATTAAAGATGCTTGATTTGTTCTTGTAGTGTGGCCTT